>JABDGS010000226.1 GCA_013285915.1 Bacteroidota bacterium | reverse complement strand
AGTTCAGCTAAATTTAATGCAGCTAAGTACGAAGACGATAAAAATAAACTTATTGATTATTATAACTCCCTTGGTTTTCGCGATGCGGCTATTATTACCGACAGCAAGCGCTTAGACACTGCGCGGGGACAAATGAATATTGACATTAAGGTTGATGAAGGCCATAAATATTATTTTGGTAATATAACATGGCGCGGCAACACAAAATATTCTGATTCTATACTTTCTGTTATTTTAGGCATCCATAAAGGCGACACGTATAACTCAGAACTTTTATACAAGAGAATTGGTAAAAATGTTGCGCCAGAGGGTGGTGATATAAGCGGTTTGTATTACGACCAGGGTTATTTGTTCTTCCGTATTGACCCTGTTGAAACGGCAGTTTACAACGATACAATAGATTTTGAGATTCGCATAACCGAAGGTTCAGTAGCTACCTGGAAGAATGTTAGGATAACGGGTAATGAAAAAACCAAGGAATATGTAATACGCAGGGAGCTTAGGACTATACCGGGTGAAAAGTTTAGCCGCAGTGATGTGGTGCGTACCAACCGTGAGCTGGCAACCCTGGGCTTTTTTGACCAGGAAAAAATTGAACCGGTTATTGTGCCAAATCCCGAAGACGGAACGGTGGATGTAACATGGAAGCTTGTTGAAAAATCGAGCGACCAACTGGAACTTAGTGCTGGCTTTGGTGGTGGTATTGGTTTAACCGGTACGTTGGGTGTAACGTTTAATAACTTCTCAATAAAAAATATATTTAGTAAAAAAGCATGGGACCCTCTGCCTACCGGTGATGGTCAAAAGTTAAGCGTACGTTTTCAAAGTAATGGCGCGGCATACCGCTCTTATAACGTATCATTTACTGAACCATGGTTAGGCGGCACCAAAAGAAACTCATTAAGCGTAAGCTTATTCGATACAAGGTTCTCCAACGCATACAATCCGCTAACGTTAACTTACAATAATGCTGCGGCGGATAGCTCTTATTTCAGAACTACAGGTTTTGCTATAGGCATTGCCAAGCAATTAAAATGGCCTGACGACTTCTTCTCAGTAGGCGTTACATTTAACTATGCGTTGTACACATTAAAAAATTATGCTATCGATCAAAACCTCAGGCTTAAAGATGGTACCATTTTTAACAATGGCCGTTCCAACAACTTAAGTCTCAAGTTTACAGTACAGCGTACGTCAATAAGTAACCCAACCTTCCCTACAAACGGTTCAAACTTCCTGTTAAGCCTGCAGTTAACACCGCCATACTCATTATTTAATCCTGATGTAGTAAACTCAGCTAACCCTTACAAATGGGTTGAATACCATAAATGGAGGTTTACCGGTGAATGGTACGTGCCAATTGGCCAGCCTACAGGTGAAGAAAAAAACAAACAGCTTGTATTGAAAATGGCTGCTAAATACGGGTTTATAGGCAGGTACAATTCAAAGCTTGATATTTCACCCTTTGAGCGTTTCCAGGTAGGTGATGCAGGGTTAAGCAACAGCTATGCATTATTGGGTTACGATATTATTTCACAAAGGGGTTACCCGGTGTACCAAACGTCAGACCCTCGCGTAAATCCTGACCAACAGGGTGCATCACAGTATTTCACCATTTTTAATAAATACACGCTTGAGCTTCGTTACCCGTTAAGCCTAAAACCAAGCAGTACAATATATGCCCTAAGCTTTTTTGAAGCGGCAAATGGATGGTACTCGTTTAAAGACTACGACCCGTTCCGTTTAAGGCGTTCGGTTGGTATTGGTGCTCGTTTCTTTTTACCAATGTTCGGCTTGTTAGGATTTGATTACGGTATAGGCTTAGACAGGTTAACACCTGGCCAGGGCCTTAAAAATGCAGGCAGGTTTACATTTATGCTTGGTTACGAACCCGATTAAGGAAGTATGTATAAAAAGCTTATTTTCATATTCCTGAAAAAAAACTCTTTTATGAAAAAGTTAATATTGCCTGCTTTAATGGTATTGCTAACTGCTTTTAGCACCCATGCCCAGAAATACGCCATAATCGATACAAAATATATTTTAAGCAAAATACCAGAATACACCCAGGCAGATAAAAAGCTGCAGGATTTAAGCGCACAATGGCAAAAGGAGATTGACGATAAGCAGGCCTTGCTAAACCAGATGTATAAAGACTATGATGCAGAGCAGTTTATGCTTAGCGATGAATTGAAAAAGAAGAGGGAGGATGAGTTATTTAACAAGGAAAAAGAACTGCGCGACCTGCAGAAAAGGAGATTTGGCTATGAGGGCGATCTTTTTAAAGAAAGGCAAAACCTTGTAAAACCATTGCAGGATAAGGTTTATAATGCTGTACAGAAAATTGCCGTTGCACATGCCTACGATTTTGTGTTGGATATAAGTGAGGGAATTACTGTTATATTTGCCGACCCAAAATTGAACAAGAGTGATGAAGTGCTGAGAGAACTGGGGGTTAAAATTTAAGTTTAAAACAAAAAAAAAACAATAAAAACTCGAAAATGAAAAAGGTGTTCTTTACCCTGCTAACAATTGCAGGAATGTTATTTGCAGGT
>JABDGS010000225.1 GCA_013285915.1 Bacteroidota bacterium | reverse complement strand
TACCCGGTACATTTTGAAGGCCAACAAATGAATAACCCAGGTGTTTAAGTTGTGGAATAAGCAATTTTACCGTTTCGAAGGTTAGGTTATTTAATCTCATCGTTTCGTGGTCAGAGGTTGAATCATGCATCACTATTATACCGCGGCCAATTTCAGAAATCTTTTTTAAATAGGCGCCGGCGCACTCTTCGGCGCTTAATTCGTTCAACCAAAATAGCCAGTCGTTCTCATTTATATCCCACCCAATTGGCCCAATGTAGTTTATATCAGTACTTAGGTTTTGATTAAGCGTTGCTGCAATTTCAACATCCCAACTGCCATACGGTGCGCGAAAAAATACATTTTTGTTTGGATAGAATTGACTGATAAGGTCTTCTGTCTGTTTAATTTCAGAAACCATGTCCAACCCGTGTTTAAATGTTTTTGGTTTTGTAAAATCGGGATGGTTGTATGTGTGGTTGCCTATAATATGTCCATAGTTTAATACCTGTTGCGGCAGCTGCGGGTATTGTGCAATATGCCTGCCGACCATAAAAAAAGTTGCAGGTATACCTTCGCTATAAAGATACCCGGCAAGCTTAATTGTTTTTGGCCCGCGGCCTGTGCCAGCTGTTTCACCGGGGCCGTCATCGAAGGTTAAGCACAACGTTTTATATGGTAGTAACGAGCCATCATATTGAGCAGGTGAAAACATAAAAAATGTTTATAAGCTTCCTTTCTTTAACTCATCGGCAGCATGGTTTGCAGCCCTTGCAGCAAATGCCATATACAGTACAGATGGGCTTTGATTGCCGGTGCTTGTCATGCAGGCGCCGTCAGTAACATACACATTGTTACATAGGTGCAGTTGATTGTTTTTATTTAGCAACGATGTTTTGGGATCTGTACCCATACGGCAGCCGCCCATTTCATGTATATCAAGGCCGGGGGCCTGTTTACTGTCGTGTTTTACAATATTCTCCACACCCGCAGCGCTCAGCATCTCCGAGCTTTGGGTAAGAAAATCATTCACCAATTTATCATCATTTTCTTCATAACCTATTGATGTTATCAATTGTGGTATGCCCCACGCATCTGTTTCGTCTTTGCTTAAACGGAGGTGGTTTTCTTCGCGCGGAATTTTTTCACCCTGCATGTACATACCTGCGCGCCAGGTGCCGGGTTCAGTGATCGCATCTTTATAATCCGCGCCAATACCCTCATGCCCGCCCTCATTAAACGCAGCCGGCCTTGCAGCCCAAACAAACGTAAGATAAGTGCCTAAAAAGTCGGCATCCTGCTTATGCAGGTTGCGGTAGTTGGCTATAATTGGATTAGTGGGGTTTCTGCCATAGTAGTATTTATCCTCATAGCCATTAAACGTGCCATGTACTGAGCCCCTGTAATTGTGAAATGCCATGTATTTACCCAGCAGACCACTGTCATTGCCTATACCATTTGGAAAGCGGTTTGATGTTGAATTTAGCAATATAAGATTGCTGTTTAAGCATGCAGCATTTACAAAAATTACCTTAGCAAAATACTCCGTTGCCTGTTTTGTATTTGTATCAATAATGCGTATCCCGGTAGCCTTACCTTTTTGCTCATCGTAAATAATGGAATGCACTACGGAAAAGGGCCTTATAGTTAAATTACCTGTTTTTAACGCCCACGGCAGGGTAGAGGATACAGAACTGAAATAACCACCAAACGGACAGCCGCGTGTGCACAGATCTCTTGCCTGGCATTGTCCCCTGCCTTGCTTTAAATGTATCTCATTTGGTTTGGTAAGATGGGCCCAGCGCGTGTGCACCATAAAACGATCCTTATAACGCTCACTTATTTTTCGCTGTATTTCCTGTTCAACACA
The DNA here is from genome assembly GCA_013285915.1 of Bacteroidota bacterium. Taxonomy (GTDB): domain Bacteria; phylum Bacteroidota; class Bacteroidia; order Chitinophagales; family Chitinophagaceae; genus JABDFW01. Next base: position 714 of record JABDGS010000225.1, on the reverse strand, counting down.
GTTCATATCAAAAGGTGGCAGGTAATCTCCGTCGGGCATTGCTTCAAGTCCGTCTTTACTTCCGCATATACCTGCAAACTGTTCTACGTGGCTATACCATGGCGCAATATCATCGTAGCGAATTGGCCAGTCAACCGCATAGCCATACCGTTGTGGTGCAGTAAATTCAAAATTGCTCCACCGCTGGCAGGCGCGTCCCCACATAATTGATTTGCCACCAACCTGGTAGCCGCGTATCCAGTCAAAAGGTTTTTCCTGTATATAAGGGTGTTCTTTATCTTTTACAAAAAAGTGTTGTGTGTCTTCACCATACGCATAACATTTGCTAATAATGGGGTTTTCTTTCAGTTCAGCTTCCGGTGTACGCATGCGGTGCTGAAAATCCCATGGGTTTTTTGTGGCTGTAGGGTAATCTTTTATGTGCTCAATATTCCTGCCCCGTTCAAGTATAAGCGTTTTCAAACCCCTGTCGCAAAGCTCTTTTGCAGCCCAGCCACCGCTTATGCCACTGCCAATAACTATTGCATCAAAAGTGTTTTTTGCAACACCACCGGAATTAATATTTACATGTGAGGTATCTGCAGGCATAGCAAGCGTTTTAGTTAAAGGCAATTAGCAAATATATAAATTAGGCAGCCACCCATTTTAAAGAAAATTTATTTAGTTTTAATAAATACAATGATAATACCTGTAAATAAATATCACCCGCAAAAT
>JABDGS010000224.1 GCA_013285915.1 Bacteroidota bacterium | reverse complement strand
GGGTATTACAAGGCATAAAGCTATTGATGAAGTAGGCAAAGGCATAGTGATAGCCATTTCCGAACCAAGCCTTAAAAAAGAGGTTAGCGTGCCTAACGTGTCACATGACGATATAATTAGCAATCCTGATATTGATATTGTAATTGTTTGCACGCCCAATTTTTTAAATAAAGAGCTTACAATACGCGCATTAAATGCCGGCAAACATGTTTTTTGCGAGAAGCCCCCGGCTTTTACCGGCCCCGATGTTGAGGAAATACGTGAAGCAGAAGCCAAAAGCGGCAAAAAGCTTATGTATGGCTTTAACCATCGCCACCATGATAGCGTGATGGACATGAAGAAGATGATTGACAGTGGTGCTTATGGCAAAGTATTGTGGTTACGCGGCAGGTATGGCAAAAGCGTTACGGCTGACTATTTTAACCAATGGCGTGCAAAAAAAGAACTGGCAGGCGGTGGCATTTTGCTTGATCAGGGCATACACATGCTTGATCTTTTTTTACACCTGTCAGGTAATTTTGACGTTGTAAAAGCAGAAGTATCAAACCTCTACTGGCACATGGATGTAGAGGATAATGCATTTGTTATTTTAAAAGACTCACAAACGGGCAAAGTGGCTTCCCTGCATTCAACCATGACACAATGGAGGCACCTCTTCTCGCTTGAAATATTTCTTGAAAAAGGGTATATGGTTTTAAACGGCTTAATTACTTCCAGTATGTCTTATGGTGAAGAAGTGCTGTCTGTTGCAAAAAACAGGTCTGCAGCACCGGCGGCCACCTGGCAGGATGAGGTTGTAACAAAATATACTGATAACAATAGCTGGCGTTACGAGATGAATCATTTTTTTTGATGCAATTACAAATGCCACGCCTATAACAATCGGTAGCTCAGAAGACGCATTGAAACTAATGCGCATTATTGATGAAGTTTATAAAACGAGGGAATTTTAATAAAATAAAAACTAATGTTATGAAAAGGACAGAAACTCTTTCCGAACACCTGGTTTCTTATAAAGAGCGGGTAAATAGCCTGCTTGATTTAATTAAGCTGGAGGAGCTTGAAGACGTTGTTACTGCTTTTATTGATACATTTAAAGCCGGCAAAACAGTGTATGTTGCCGGTAATGGCGGCAGTGCTGCAACAGCATCGCACATGCAGGCAGACTTCAGGTTTTTCGTGCGGTATTTTTCAAAATTCCGCCCTAAAATAACAGCTATTACTGACAATGCACCGTTAATGACTGCTGTTGGCAACGACACTGATTTTCACGACATATTTGTTGAACAATTAAGGGGTGTAATAGGTGAGGGCGATACATTGCTGCTTATTTCAGCCAGTGGCAACTCTCCAAATCTTGTGCGTGCGGCAGAGTTTGCTAATAGCCAGGGCGCAACAACAGCAGCATTTATTGGCTTTAAAGGCGGCAAACTAAAAGATGTTTGTAAATACAAAGTGTATACGCCTAACCAGGACAAAGATTACGGCCCTATTGAAGATATACACATGATATTAAATCACATTATTGTAAACTATCTTGCTAAAGACGAAGAGTTTCTTAGCCTGTAGCTAACAATATTGTATTAGGCGGATATTACAAAAACATCGCAAAGCTTATATGGATACAACATTGGGCAGAGATTTACAAATTGCAGTAACTGCAGCAAAAAAAGCAGGTGAGTTTCTTTTTCAAACGCGCAGTACTGACGTAAAGGTAAACAGCAGCATTGATAAAGACATTAAGCTGCAGGCAGACGTAGCATCAGAGCGGCTTATAGTTGACATGCTTAGCGAACTGTCGCCTTACAGTATTTTAAGCGAAGAATCAGGGCACGTTAAAAATGCCAGTGATGCTGATGGGTATACCTGGATTGTAGACCCCCTTGATGGCAGTCTTAATTACTTGCGGAATATTGATTTAAATGGTGTATCAATAGGCTTATGGAAAAACAATTCCCCTGTTCTGGGCGTTGTTTTTTGATTTCTTACATGATAGGCTGTACACTGGCGTAGTAGAAAAAAAAGAAGCTTTTTGCAACGGTGAAGCCATATCGGTAAGCAACATAATGCAAAAGAAAGATAGCATAGTTGTTACGGGGTTTCCTGTATACTCAAGCTTTGATAAGGAGACGTTGTATAATTTTATTACCGATGTGCAGCAATATAAAAAAGTAAGGCTGTTTGGCTCTGCTGCTATTTCATTGGTGCATGTGGCAAAAGGCAGTGCAGAAGCCTATAAGGAAAATAATATTGCTATATGGGATGTTGCAGCAGGGCTGGCTATTGTGCTGGCAGCAGGCGGTGCGGCAACCTACACCGAAGGCAAGGGGCCTGGGTATTTAAATGTATATGCCACAAATGGCAAATTTGTTCAAGCCCATGCACCGCAATAGCAAATACCGGTTCCTAATAACAGCTAAAGTGTTTATTAGGTAAGGGCAAAATGACGAGATTATGAAACAAAGATTTGAGGTTTTAGATGCCTTTCGTGGAATATTTGCATTAATGGTCGTATTGCATCATATGAGGTCTATTAGTACCTCTGTTGTTGTGCAAAACGGGTTTGTAATAAACGCTTTTTTATTTGTTGACTTTTTT
>JABDGS010000223.1 GCA_013285915.1 Bacteroidota bacterium | reverse complement strand
GATGCGCCCATGATATTTTTGGTTGATCATTTTTTTTGAAGGCAAGCCCTTGCTTGACAGGATACCGCTGCGCGGGAAAGATAAAATTGTATTGGCGGATGTTACATTTGAGCCCCAAAACCACGCAGGTTGATAAACTGGCGCAACAGTTAAAAGACGAATTTGGAACAGTAAGTGGCATTATTGGCATAGGCGGCGGATCCACCATGGACCTGGCAAAAGCAGTTTCGTTAATGATGAATAACCCCGGCTCATCAGCCGACTACCAGGGTTGGGACCTGGTAAAACTTCCGGGTGTTTACAAAGCCGGCATACCAACATTAAGCGGAACGGGCGCCGAAGTTAGCCGCACCACCGTGCTTACGGGGCCGGTCAGAAAACTCGGAATGAACTCAGATTTTACCCCTTTTGACCAGGTGGTATTGGACCCTGAACTTACGGCAAACGCACCTGTAAACCAGCGTTTTTATACCGGCATGGATTGCTATATACATTGTATTGAAAGTCTTGAAGGCACATACCTTAATGAATTTAGTAAAAGCTATGGCGAGAAGGCATTAGAGCTTTGCCGCGAAGTTTTTATAGAAAAAGATACATGGGATGCCGAATGTGACGACAAGCTTATGATGGCCAGCTATGCCGGTGGCATGAGCATTGCATACAGCCAGGTAGGTGTTGCGCATGCGGTGGGTTATGGATTATCGTATTTACTGGGTACAAAACATGGCATAGGCAATTGCATTGTAATGAACCATTTGGATGAATATTACCCATCCGGTGCTGCCGAATTTAAACAGATGGTGCAGAAGCACAATATCGATATACCACAGGGCATTTGCAAAGGACTGATAGATGCAGATTTTGATGTAATGATGAATGTAAGCCTTAGCCTTAAACCTTTATGGGAAAACGCGCTTGGCAAAGATTGGGAAAAAATAATGACAAGGGAAAAGCTACGGGAGTTATATGAAAAACTGTAGAAAGGATAGGGCGCCTTTTTAAAGGCCTATCCATAAATGTTTTTTGCAGAGATATTAAAAGCAATTTTAGTATGGGGCCAACTACATTATTTACAACTTAAACACCTCAATTACTATCGGCTCCTGCCAAACTTCATAGCTGTCATACACCGCGGCGGCATAGTATTCATTTACCTGGTTTGTAAATTTTACAAGAGTAACGTCTTCAAGCATGTTGTTGTCGCCAACAATATTTTTAATGGCATCGATATCACCTGCATTTATAAACGAGGATATTTTTGAATACAACTCTTCTTCAAGCGGAAAGGTGTGCAATATCTCAATGTCATTTATTGCCTTTATGTCAAAATCCGTTGTATTTCTTACACAATCAATTATATAATCTTCATAACTAAGCCTTTTTCTTTTCTTTTTTCGTCGCTTGAAGAATTTTAAAATGCTGCTTATCATACTACTCAAAATTAACCCACTTATTACAGGTTAGCGCTACCGCTTTTATAATAAAACGCTTTAAATACAACAAACGTATCTTTGCCGCCCGTTATGGAAAAAACAAACTTTATTGATTATATACGCATATTCTGCAAAAGCGGGCACGGCGGTGCTGGTGCCAAACATTTTATGCGTACCAAGTATAATGCGCAGGCCGGCCCTGACGGGGGCGACGGCGGCCGTGGGGCGCACATTATTTTAAAAGGTAACACACAACTATGGACCTTATTGCACCTGCGTTATTATAAAAATGTTATTGCCGAGGACGGAGAAAACGGCAGCAAAAATAATTGCAGCGGCCGCATGGGCAAAGACATTATTATTGAGGTGCCGCTTGGCACTATTGCAAGGGATGAAGAAACCGGCGAGGTAAAGGCAGAGATATTGAACGATGGTGATGAAGTGATCTTGTGCCCCGGCGGCCGCGGGGGCCTTGGCAACAGCAATTTTGCCACCCCAACCAACCAGGTGCCTGAACACGCACAACCCGGTGAACCCGGTGTTGAAGGCTGGAAAACACTGGAATTAAAAGTGCTGGCAGATGTTGGGTTGGTGGGTTTCCCCAATGCGGGCAAATCAACATTGTTATCTGTTATAACAGCCGCCAAACCCAAGATTGCTGACTATGCTTTTACTACCTTGACACCCCAATTAGGCATAGTAGAGTACAGGGACGGGAAATCATTCTGTATTGCCGACTTGCCCGGTATTATTGAAGGCGCTGCTGAAGGCAAAGGCCTGGGCCACCGCTTTTTACGCCATATTGAACGTAACGCGGTATTACTATTTTTAATACCTGCTGACAGCACCGACCACAAAAAAGAATTTGAAATTCTGTTGCATGAGCTGGAGGAATATAACCCCGAAATGCTGCAAAAGGAATTTGTAATTGCCATAAGCAAAAGCGATATGCTGGATGATGAGTTGAAAGCTGCAATAGTAAAGGAACTGCCTGCTAATGTTCCTCATGTGTTTATTTCATCTGTAGCGCACAAAGGACTGGTTGAACTGAAAGACGTGCTTTGGAATGCGCTGAACACAAAGCCAGTTGAATAGTTGATTTGTAGTTAGTAATTAGTAAAAACCAGTAAAAAGCAGTTGACCAGTTGACTGGTAAAGCGGACTAAATAACTAATCAACTGGCTCTTACTAAT
>JABDGS010000222.1:1215-2685 GCA_013285915.1 Bacteroidota bacterium | reverse complement strand
CACGGCGTTCTGCCTCATGGTGCCATTCAGTGCTGTAACCATCACCTTCAAATAAAACCTTTTTGCTTTCAACCACATAACGCTGTATAACATGCATTATGGCAATTTCTTTTTTATCGCCTTTTTCAATCATTGCATCTACATCTTTTTTAAAACCCTTCAATGTTTCAGACATGATCGTGTTTAGCGCAATCATTGCATTGGCGCAGTTAGCAAACGAGCCTACCGCACGAAACTCAAACTTGTTGCCGGTAAATGCAAAAGGCGATGTGCGGTTGCGGTCAGTATTGTCAAGTAGCAATTCAGGTATACTGCGGTGCAGGTCTAATTTTAAAATGGCCTCGTCCTGCTCATCAAACTTATCCCCAACCCTTGTTTCAATATCGTATAAAACCCTGGTAAGATATTCACCAATAAAAACGGAAATAATGGCCGGTGGTGCTTCGTTAGCCCCCAGCCGGTAATCATTACTCGCAGACGCTATGGAAGCCCTAAGAACATCAGCATAATCATGTACAGCCTTAATTGTATTTACAAAAAAGGTGAGAAACATCAGGTTGGTTTTTGGTGTTTTGCCCGGCATTAAAAGATTAACCCCGGTGTCGGTAGCCATGCTCCAATTATTGTGCTTTCCATTGCCATTTATACCTGCAAATGGTTTCTCGTGCAGCAATACGGTAAGCTTATGCCTTTTTGCAACACGCGTCATCAAATCCATCAGCAGCGTATTATGGTCAACAGCCAGGTTTACTTCTTCAAAAATGGGCGCTACTTCAAACTGTGAAGGCGCAACCTCATTGTGGCGGGTATGCAATGGTATGCCCAGCTTGTATGCTTCTTTTTCAAAGTCGCGCATAAAAGCATAAATCCTTTCCGGTATGCTCCCAAAATAATGGTCTTCCAGTTGCTGGCCTTTGGCTGGCGATGCACCGTATACCGTACGACCGCATTGTATAAGGTCGGGCCTTGCATTTGCCAGGCCTTCATCTATCACAAAATATTCCTGCTCCCAGCCAAGGGTTGCGGTTACCTTGGTTACATTTTTATCAAAATAGTTGGCTACCTCAACAGCCGATTTATTTAACGCTTCCAGCGCTTTTAATAACGGCGCCTTGTAGTCGAGCGACTCACCTGTGTAAGAAACAAATATGGTAGGTATGCACAGTGTTTTGCCTGCGCCTATTTCCATTATAAATGGTGGGGAAGAAGGGTCCCAGGCTGTGTAGCCCCGTGCTTCAAAAGTTGCGCGAAGGCCACCGCTGGGGAATGACGAAGCATCGGGCTCCTGTTGAATAAGCGCGCCGCCGTCAAACTCTTCTATACCCGTTCCATCGCTTTTTATGGTAAAAAATGAATCATGTTTTTCGGCAGTGCTACCGGTTAATGGCTGAAACCAGTGGGTGAAATGGGTTACACTTTTACTTTCGGCCCAGGCGCGAATACCTGTGGCAATAGAACCAGCAACAGCCC
>JABDGS010000222.1:0-1181 GCA_013285915.1 Bacteroidota bacterium | reverse complement strand
TGCCATTAAGGCTTTTATAAGCCTCGTCGCTTAAAAATTGCCGCGCTGTTTTAAGGGTAAATACATTTTCACCAAAAATAGCGGTAACTTTTACGGCACCCGGAACATCAACTTTATTTAAACCGGTGGAAATATCTTTAATAGCACTGAAACGTAGTGACATGATAAACTTTTTTGCGTGAGGTAAACAAATATAGCTTAACTGTATTATCAATTTTTATAATACAGCATATTAATACGCTTTTAATTAAGTTTATGGCAAAACAACCCGGTTTTCTTAGAAAAAAAATCCCCGGGGCATTGCCATGGGGATCTTTATCGGGAGAAACTATTAAAATTACAACACGGCTGATTTTACAGTTTTAATAATGCGGGCAGCTACCTTATAAGGATCTGCCGCAGAGTTTGGACGACGGTCTTCAAGATAACCGCTCCAGTCATGCTGAACTGTATAAACAGGAATACGTATTGAAGCGCCACGATCTGAAACGCCATAGGAGAAATCGTGGATCGACGCTGTTTCGTGTTTGCCTGTTAAGCGCAGGTGGTTATCAGCACCATATACTTCAATATGTTCTTTAACAACAGGGCGGAAAGCTTCGCATATTTTAGTAAAGGTCTCTTTGCTGTTTGCAGTTCTTAATATACCATTGCTAAAATTGGCATGCATACCACTGCCATTCCAGTCAAGTGCACCAAGAGGTTTGCAATGCCAGTTTACCGCAACACCGTATTTTTCACCTATTCTTTCAAGCAGGTAACGGGCTACCCAAATTTGGTCTCCTGCTTCTTTTGCGCCTTTTGAGAATATTTGAAATTCCCACTGGCCGGTAGCAACCTCTGAATTAATGCCTTCAACATTAAGGCCAGCGTCAAGGCAGGCATCCAAATGCTCTTCAACAATATCTCTGCCAAAGGCGTTATATGCACCTACCGAGCAATAATAAGGGCCCTGGGGGGCGGGATAACCACCGGCGGGGAAGCCCAGGGGTTTATTTATTTTAGTATCCCAAAGAAAATATTCCTGTTCAAAGCCAAACCAAAAATCGTTATCGTCGTCTGCAATGGTAGCACGGCCATTGCTTGGGTGTGGCATACCATCTGCGCTTAATACTTCGGTCATAACCAAATAAGCGTTTTTGCGCTGTGGGTCCTTAACGAAGAATACAGGTTTCAGCAAG
>JABDGS010000221.1 GCA_013285915.1 Bacteroidota bacterium | reverse complement strand
GCTATATACCCTGAGATTTACTGACAATACAGCTTGCACCGTTGCCCCTAACATTAGCGACGAAAAGTTTTCCGGAACGTTTGGAGATGACCTGCCCCAGGGTAATGCTGCCGGTGTATCGTCAAATGAGACATTTGTTCAAACCGGGCAATGGTATTATCTTGCTTTTACCTACGATGGTGTTACAGCAAAATTTTACGTAAATGGACAATTGACAGACTCCACCACAAAGACTGTTTCCTTTACACCAAACACCCATGACCTTTTCTTTGGTAAAACTGAAAACTCTACATATCCCTATTATTTTAACGGGGCAATTGATGAAGTGAGGATTTATAACAGGGCCTTATCTGCAACGGAAATAGGTGTCTTGTATAAAATGAAAAAATAAATTGACCAGGGCATATCTTTGAAAGGCTGCCTTAAAGGGCTACGAGGCACAAGCAGCTTATTGATGTTCTACAGTTGTGCTGATATTTGGTACAGGATACTTTGCTGAAGTGGCGGTTTAAATTACGGATGCCCTGGTCAAGCGCCAAGTAAAGCTGGCGGAACATAGCATCAAACATACGCAACAAAAAAATTACTTTTTTTGCGCGTACACAAATTCTGCAAAGCCTAAAATATCCCAGAACGCAACGCCTGATATATACTTTTTTTGCACTAAATCCATTATTATTTTTACAGGAGTTAACAGGATGTACGGCCAATAACGGCGCGTGCCTTTTTTAAGCACCCTGCAATTTCCGCCTTCTGCCGCTGCAGCCACTTCCTCAACTGTATATAATCTTACATGGGTCGGGTCATCATGAAAGTTCAACGTTTCTTTCATGCTTGGCAGACGCAGGCTTTTTTTACCAGGGTATTCAATATAAATATAACCACAGGGCTTAAGCTTTTTACATAACCTGGCAATTACCTGGTCTCCATTATGGAGATGTTCAATAATATGGGCCATCAAAATAGCATCATAAAAATTATCCGGTATATCATCAAATAATAATTTGGTTACATCCATCTCAAAGTACCTGTCCATCGCCTTCAAATCGATAGATGTATTATTATAAGTTTCCATATCAATACCATGATAAGTACATTTTGGAAATATACCCTTTACCCTTGTAGCAGAATGGTTTCCCGCCCCAACATCAAGTAATGTAAATGGCCTATTCTTAAAGGTCGTGTAAAAAAATCTGAGTTTAGCAGGAACCATCCGGGTAAAAATTTGGCTTTGGTGATTACTATAAGCGGTAAAGAAATTGAAAATATGGCAATTATCCAAAAGGTTGGGCCTGGATTGAGGTTGCAGTTAAATATTTTGATAACGTCCTTAAAAATAAATTAATGCCCGAAATTTAATTAAAACAATAGTCTCGTCTATAAATCTTTAAATATCTTTGCGACAATCCGTTTACAAATCAAAATACCGCAATTTTTGCCTGTCTATTTAACGACCTTCTAAACTTTTAAAAATGAAACAGTTACTACCTGTATTTTTTTGCGCCATACTTTTAGCAAGTATTAGCCATGCCCAAACAATTTCAACCGTTGCCGGTAATGGTACATTGGGTTATTCGGGCGATGGTGGCCAGGCAACTGCCGGCGAAATAAACACCGCTTATAAGATTGCAGTTGATAAAGCCGGAAATTTATACATAGCAGACTATCTCAACCATCGTGTGCGTAAAGTTTCTACAAGTGGTATTATTACTACCGTAGCCGGCAACGGCATAGGCGGCTATTCAGGAGATGGTGGTCCTGCTGCATCTGCCCAATTGTATTATCCTGAAGGTGTAGCACTTGATTCAGCAGGGGATCTCTATATCGCCGATGCAGGGAACATGGTGATACGAAAAGTAGACTTAACAGGGAAGATCACCACTTTTGCCGGTAACCATAACGGCGGATACAATGGGGATAATATTCCTGCTACATCCGCAGAATTATGGGAGCCCAACGGTGTATTTGTAGATGTAAAAACTGGTAATGTACTTATTCCCGATACTAAAAACAACCGTGTAAGAAAGGTTACACCTAATGGCATTATTACAACAATAGCCGGTACAGGCGTGCAAGGGTACAGTGGCGATGGGGGTGCAGCAACATCTGCAACTTTTTACTATCCTGGCGATATAACCATGGACAAGAATGGCAATATATATGTTGCGGATTATCAAAATTTCCGCATCAGGAAAATTAACACAAACGGCATAATTACCACTTTTGCGGGAACCGGAGTACAAGGTTTTAACGGTGATGGGCAATTGGCTACATCAGCCTTTTTAAATGTTCCCAGTGGCGTGACTGCGGATGCGGCCGGCAATATCTATATAGCTGATTTGGCTAATTACCGTGTGCGCAAAGTAGGGACTGATGGGAATATTGGCACGGTTGCGGGAACCGGAACAGCCGGATATAACGGCGACGGTATACTTGCAACAACTGCACAGTTAAATCAACCGATTGCAATTGCATTTGACCCAACAGGCAACCTGTATATTTCTGACCGGGGTAACGCCAGGGTCCGTAAAATAATACTTGCACAGCCAACTATTACATCGTTCTCACCTGCTTCAGGAGGAACAAATTACACGATAACTATAAACGGGACGAATTTTACGGGTGCTACAGTAGTATCTTTTGGTGGGGTAAACGCAGCGTCTTTTACAGTTAATTCTGCTACAAAAATTACTGCAAAAGCAGGCGCCGGAGCGAGTGGCAGTGTAAGT
>JABDGS010000220.1 GCA_013285915.1 Bacteroidota bacterium | reverse complement strand
TATTTGCCTAAGCGAAAATATATGCAGGCTATAGGCAGTTACTACCAGCACCCCCGGCAGGTAAATAAACGGAAATTCAGTAACAATAGTGCTTGCAGGCTTGTTCATAAACACCTGCAACTTTGTTGGCATTGATAATACGGTAATTACAAGTATGTTAAGCAACAATACAATACCAACTATATTATACAATTTAACCAACAGGGGGTTATATTTTTTGCTCAATACAAATGCGAGCAGTATAGCCAATATACCACTAAGTATATCAAAGTTTCCCCCTTCAAACGTCATTTGTTTGGGTAGTAAACCGGCATTGTATGCTGTAAACAGCAGTAATTCTACAACTATCCTGAATGCCTGCATTGCAATGATCCAATGCGGCGGAACAGCCTTTAAAACAGGTGCAAGCTTTTTTGAGAAAGCAATAAAAAGTATAAAAGGTAACGGAATAAGAACAGCAAATGCGGGACGTGGCGGCAGAGCTGAGAAGTTTGAAAAGAAGCCATTTTCTGCAAGCACACCGATCAATGTCATCCACGCCGCAATGACCGAAACGATGACGATAATGGTGCTTTTTTGTTGCGCGTAACCATAGTTTGTTTTTTTCAATGCTTTTGCAAACCCTGTTATTATTAAGGCTATTGTAATTATTGATAGTGCCAGCATCATTATGCCGGGTAAAAATTTAGTGTTCATATAATTCTTTTGAAGGCAAAGTTCGCATACTGCCCATCAAAGCCAGGTAGCCATTATTGCTAATTTCTGTGCTGGGTGGGATAAACGCCAGTCCGTTGTTTAAAAATACGGCTGAAAGAGTTACTGTTCTCATACCCTAACAAAGCAGCAATGCCAGCAATGCTTTCGCTTGTTGTGGTTAAATAATGCGATGCCTTTTTAATACGCAACTCCTGTATATATTGGTAGGGAGATACCTTGTTAACCTGCTTAAATAACCGTAGGAAATGGAATTTTGACAGGCAGGCCGCTGCAGCAATATCATCCAGTTGTATATTTTTACTATAATTTGCCTGTATATAGTCGGTGGCAAGTGTAATTCGCTTATATAATTCCTCTTTTACAGGTGGTCTTACAGGCGGCATTTTTGCGATATCAACTAATATGTTTTTGCGTTGCTGCAACAGGTACATCATCAATTCTGCAAGTGTTTCTTCAAATAACATCTTATCAAAACTATCTTTGCCCTGCAATAGTTTAAGCCTGTTTATAATGCATGTAAAACGTTCTTCTTTACGGTAAAGCTTGTTATAAAAGGCAAGCGGCGGTGTACTAACTTCGTTTCCATCATTTAGCAGATCAGTGGATGAAAGGGTAAACCCCTGCATTATTTTTTCAGAAAAATGCTCGCCAATATGTATGTTAAATGTTTCGGCGGGGGCTTCATTTTCAATTTGCAGGGTGTAATGTTGCTGCCGGTTTGATATGCAGTAGTTATCTTCGGTCACATTCATTCGCCTGCCGTCAATAGTACAAATACTGTTGCCTTTAAGGTTAATAAAGAGCGATATTGGCCCTGTAATATCTGGCCTGCACACATCTTTTGCCTTTGTGTGAATAATAACACTGGGAAAGCCATCAGTTTCAAGCTGCAGGTTGCCCGGCCCGCGCCTGTGGGCAAAGCCCTGGCTTATTTGCTGTTTAAGCCAGTTAATATCGGGAAACTGCTGTAATATCACACAGCAAAGGTAGCAGAGTAGTTGATTGGTAACGAAAGTTGATTGGCTGAGCGGCTATTTTGAACATTAAAATAAACGCACCGTCAATAATGCGACAGTGAAGTTCGGTTCAGTGCTGCCTTGATAAGTATGCCTGCATAGGCATTATCTGTACTGGCTGGTGTATTGAAGGTTATTCCACGCCGCCAATTTTCAGGCGCTTCGGGATGAATCCCAATTAGAATCACCCATCCGTTTCCAGATGTTCCTTCCACAATTGCCGGAGTTCCGTCGGGGTACTTACCCACAACTGAACCCCAGCCCGTAAATTGCGGGCCATCCTCCCAATATTGGTCAAGCGTTGGGCCGCCCGCACAATTAATCTCTACTGCTGCTTTGCGGGCACCCTGGTTTTGGTAAAAACCAAACGTTGCACCTGAAGCCAGGTTCAAGCTGTTATAATAGGCGGATTTCCCCGCAAGAAAACCGCCCGCACAAATGCCGAAGTAATTCAAACCATTTTGCACCGCATTATGAATATTGGTGGTGGTAGCTGATGTAAGGCTTTTGCCCATGTCAATGAAATTGCCACCCGGAATAATTAGCAATTGATACGCCCGTATCTGCGATTCGCTCATTGCGTTCAATTGCTTACTATTTGCGGTGGAATAGTTGAGATGATTGCTTTCCAGGATCGCTTCAACAGCGGCAACATCATTCGGAGAAGTTCCGGTTCCATTAAACAGCAGGATGGGGGCAGTACCGACATTATTCCTGCACGCAGTAAATACAGCTACAGCCAGTAAAAGGGAAACACTGATCAGATTTTGCCTGAATCCCATCCGCAGAGGTATTAAGACCTGCAATCTAAAGAATATCGAAACCAAATTTGCACCTTCTCCAATATTCGCCAAACTGTTTCAGAAAAGTCCTTTAATAAATATCTTAAATTGACTTTAACGCAACCATGCTTACACATCCTGCGGGTTATCTTCAGGGTTATTTTCCATTGCCGCCAGGTGCAGTTTTTCTAATTTCTTTTTATTGTAGCTCGCCCGTATAATTAAAACAAACAGAACCG
>JABDGS010000219.1:2667-2792 GCA_013285915.1 Bacteroidota bacterium | reverse complement strand
GGCCGCCATCCCCCGAGAAACCAGCAACACCAGTGCCCGCAATTGTGGTTATTACCTGGGTGGTGGCGTCTATTTTTCTAACCTTATTGTCTTTTGAAGAAGCGATATAGATGTTGCCTGCATTA
>JABDGS010000219.1:0-2657 GCA_013285915.1 Bacteroidota bacterium | reverse complement strand
ATTATCGATTGTAAAGGCATAAGGCCCAAAAAGAGCGGCGCTGGTTGCCGGGCCATTATCACCAAGATAAAAACGACGGCCTGCAAAAGTTGAAATTTGGGCGTTTGAAACACTGTAAATTACGGTAAGAAGCAAAAAAAAGAAGATTGTTTTACCGGGGTAAAATTGTTTCATAAGTATTATTTGGTACGGGTTTACAAAAATAACAGGGCTTGTTTACACTTAGCTGTTTATTTTTGTACAGAAACGAGTTTAATTAAAAATTAAGGGATTGGCGTAATTTTATAAGCGGCTTTAATTGAATATGAGACACATATAGCGGTTTATTCTTATTTATTTCCTTTTATACTAAACAAAAACCCACGCCTTGTTACTGTTGGTTCATCTAAAGCAAGGGCTGCAAGCTGTTTTTCATAATCATGCTGTAAATCTTCATGCAGACTGAGCAGTGTATCTTTTATTTTTTTAAGCTGCTGAACATACAGGTTTTGCATAGCTATGCCTGTTGATTTTAGCAGGTTTGATGCTTTTAGGTTTTTACAGTAGTGCATTAACAACTCAACCTGTACCTGGACAGATTGAGTGTAGCGAATATATTTATTAACCAACCGTAAAATTTTGCGCAGGCTTTTTTTGGTGAGATGGGCGTTTGCCCTGGGCAGTTCTGCAAAACCGGCATCTATTTCTGCCTTTACATTTTGCACATAGCCTTCTTCATCATGGGCTTCAAAAAGCAGGTAGGTAAGTAACTCCTTGTTTTCCTTCTTAAATCTCGCCAGCCTTAAACATAACTCAATCAATTGAGCCGGGGAAGCATTTTTAAGTTCCTGTTTTATATCATTTACTGTTGCTGCTTTCATACTTGTTCTTTATACTTATGCAAATTACAGGCAAGGCGGTTATTATTGTCAGCGTTTAAATTTTATATATTTGAATTATAAAATGCAAGAATATGAGTAAGAACAAGAAACCTAAGGCAAAAAAAGCCGCACCTCAAAAAAGCGGGCTTGTGATGAAAAGCAGTAGCTCTTCAGGGGGGCATGCCAAGCCGGCTGGTATGATACCTTCCAGCAATGTTTCATCCACTAAAAAAGGTGGTGCGCAAAATTCGGCACCACGAAAAGCACAGTAAATCTATGTTGAAAATTTTACTGGTTGCCATAGACCCTAAACTTATAGCAGCCTGGAAGGAATTTTTTTGGGGTAAAGAAGGGGTTAGCATAATTGAAGGCGATATTACAAAGGTTAAATGTGATGCTATTGTAAGCCCGGCTAATTCATTTGGATTTATGGATGGGGGGCTTGATTACGAGCTCTCTGAACGGCTGGGCTGGCAGATGGAAAAGAAACTACAGGAACAAATTAAGCAATTGCCGGAAGGTGAATTACTAGTTGGCCAGGCAATGCTTCTTGAAACGGGGGACGAAGAAATACCATTCCTTATTTCTGCGCCAACAATGCGCATACCAACAAACTTTAATATTGATACATCTGTAAATGCGTATTTAGCCATGAAGGCCGCCCTTATAAAAGCCCGGGACGAAGAGCAAATTGTCTCTATAGCAATCCCAGGGCTTTGTACAGGTGTTGGGCGTATGCAACCAATGATTGCTGCGAGGCAGATGTATATGGCCTACCGGGAAATTATTCATGGCGAGAAGCAGAACTTCAACTCATTTGGAGAAGCACAGAAATATCATCGCGATATTAACCCGCAAGGGATGATATGGACACATTAGCTACTATAACTCTTTATAAGTAATAATGCACAGCGTTTTTGACCGTGCATGTATTGCCTGAAGAGCAAACCATATATTCAAAACCGGAAAACCTCGCATATTCATCACGATAAATTACTCAGCTAGGTAAGACATTTGGGACAATAACGAATAGGGTCGTAATTTGACCGTTGATAAACTTAAGCCGTGCAAAAAAAAGATTACGACGCAGTAGTAGTGGGGTCGGGGCCAAATGGCCTCGCAGCCGCTATTACTTTACAAAGAGCAGGGCTAAATGTTTTGCTTATTGAGGGAAGAGATACGGTTGGGGGCGGCTTGCGTTCAGAAGAATTTACATTGCCTGGCTTTGTACATGACGTGTGTTCTGCTATTCACCCAATGGCAGCAGTATCACCCTTTTTTAATTCACTGCCACTTCCAGACCATGGATTAGAATATATCTATCCACCTGTTGCTGTGGCGCACCCTTTTGATGACGGAACATGCGCGATAGTGAAACATTCTTTGCAGGAAACAGCAAACCAGCTTGGGGCCGATGGAGATATATATACAAAACTAATACAGCCACTAGTAATCTCCTGGCCTTTAATTTCAAACGATTTGTTAGGCCCGCTGCATTTTCCCAAACACCCGCTGCTGCTTGCAAAATTTGGGTTAAAAGCTTTGCAGCCCGCAACCATGCTGGCCCGCAGATTTAACACTATGCATGCAAAGGGGTTATTTGCAGGCATGGCTGCGCACGCCATACAGCCACTAACCAATATAGCAACATCCGCTATTGCAATGGTGCTTACAGCAGCGGCGCATATTAAAGGGTGGCCGATGGCAAAAGGCGGCTCTGCTTCTGTTGCAAAAGCGCTTGCATCGTATTTTACATCCGTTGGCGGTACCATTCAAACTGGGTTATACATAACTTCT
>JABDGS010000218.1:2601-2948 GCA_013285915.1 Bacteroidota bacterium | reverse complement strand
GTGGTTACCAAGTATGTAAGAATGACCGCCGGGCAGCCAAACACCGGTTAAAAGATGCACAACCGGCGTAACACTTTCCCGCTTAAGTTTAAAGCATTTTTCATGCAGGGTATCAACGCTTTTTTCAAAGGCGTTTATTTCAGCATAGCCATCAACATTAACACGCAAATACCTTTTTGGGTTGGTTATATTGCCGGCAAATACATTGCATAAAAATAATTGGGTGCTGTCAAGTTTTCTTTTTTTTATCAGCTCCTTTGACCATGATTGCAAAAACCGAAAAAGTTTTATAGTGGCATCGGTAGCATCGTACCGGCAGGGGCGTAGGTGCATCGCATCAAACAGGA
>JABDGS010000218.1:1863-2591 GCA_013285915.1 Bacteroidota bacterium | reverse complement strand
CGTACCTGTAATTGGTGTAGGTTATTTGTACATAATACCTGAAGGACTCCGGCGATTGCTGGCTGTTTTTCAATTCCTTTACATAATCCTTCAACAGGTATTCAAAATCCCAGGGCATTTTACTGATGCTAAATTCATTTCGCTCTATGGCAATCAAGCTTCGCAGTGCAAATATTAACTCATCACTTGGGCTGTTGCTTTGGTTCCAGTTCTCGGCAAAGTTCTCCATGGTATCTAAATAACCCTTTTCAAGCATTTGCGGCAATAAAACAGGTGCGCTTACAATAAATTTTACATCCTTGTAATAAAACGAGGTATATTTTACAAGAGGTTTGTGTTTTTGGGCGTTAGCAACGGCAACAGAAGTAATAAAAAGTAATAATAATACTACGCGGGTAAAAAGGGGATGCATGCTTTTATTTTTGGTATATGAAGGAAGAGGCGGCAATTACAAAAACTTATACCCTACAGAAATAGCTATGGGCAACAGCGTATTGTTAAAGGTTACGCCCTGTTGTTTTAGCTGGTCCATATAATCGTTCACATCTGGTTTGCGTACGGGTATTAACAGGGCTAAAGTAAAACAGCCATTGTTTCTGTGTTTTTTGTAAAACTCACAGCCCGCGCCAAAACTTGGCCCATAAAATATCTTGTCGTACCCCGCCTGGTTTAGTACAGCCACAGCAGCGTTATAACCATACATACCCACGATAAAAGGGATGGTGTTT
>JABDGS010000218.1:0-1853 GCA_013285915.1 Bacteroidota bacterium | reverse complement strand
ATAACCAATGCCGGCCAGCGCATAACCAAATCCGCCAAAAGCTGCAATATGCTTTTCGGGATAGATGGCTAAGTTTATTCCTATACCGCCATAATCAAACCCGGCACCTATTCCAAACGAAACAGGGCTTTGGCTGCGGTTGGTTACAAGGGTATCCTGTGCGGAGCATTTTAAAAAGGTTGCGGGCAAAACAGTTACAAAAAAGATCAAGAAACTACAGTGTAAAATTTTACTGTGCATAAGCAGGGATTGTTTAAGGTTACAAATGGTTTAGTTTAATGCAAAGTTTATACGCTGGTATTAAAGGGCTTTTAAGTGCGCATTAAGGATGCATTAGAAAGAGGTTAGAAAATTTTAATACAACCGTGCGGCATTTTTATAGCCGGGTAATTGCTGAACATTAGAAAATTTTAATGTTGAAGCGTTTTAGGGGCAGGTGATGTATTTTTAGATATTTAATTAAATATGAAAATACTGCTGGTTGAGGATGAACAAAAAGTATCTGCCTTTATAAAAAAAGGCCTGGAGGAGCAGGGCTATACAATAGAAGTAGCTTATGACGGCCTTATGGGTATAAAACTGGCGCTTGAATATGAATACGACCTGTTGCTACTGGACGTTATTTTACCAGGGCGTAACGGTTATGAAGTATGCCAGGAGATAAGAAAATATAAAATTGACCTGCCTATACTTATGCTTACAGCGCTTGGCACTATGCAGGATAAAATTAAAGGCTTTGATACCGGCGCTGATGATTATCTTTTAAAGCCATTTCATTTTGAAGAATTGCTGGCACGCATAAAGTCGCTAACACGCCGCCGGCTGCTTGCCCCGTCATTTGCAGTGTATAAAATAGCCGACCTTGAGCTTGACTGTTACCGCAAAACAGTAAAACGCGATGGTAAAGAAATTGTGCTTACGTCGAAGGAATTTACTTTGCTTGAGGTGCTTATGGCCAATAAGGGCAGGGTTTTATCACGGGCGTATATTGCTGAAGCTGTATGGGGCATTGATTTTAACCGCGGCACCAACCTTATTGATGTGTATATAAATTACCTGCGCAGAAAGATCGATAAAGGTGCACCGGTTCAGTTAATACATACCATTATAGGCATGGGCTATGTTATAAAAGAAAATGGCTGACACCCTAAACATAATTGTGTGTATATATTAAACACGGCCAATGAAAATTAAAGATAAACTCTCAGTACAGTTCACCCTGATTTTTGCAGTACTGCTGTTAGCCGTGCTTTCAAGCATATATTATCTTACTGAAAGTAACAGGGAGCAAAATTTTTATACCCGTTTAAAAGAACGCGCCGTTACAGCAGGGCAAATTTACCTGGCAAAGGATAACATGGACTCTGCCGGCTTTAAGGATGTACAAAACAAATACCTGCATTCGCTGCCGGGTGAAGACTTAAAGATCTACAACAATAAAACTGTTTCTGTTTTTGTAAACCTGGCAGGTGAAGATTTTCCTAAAGAAACGATACAGGAGACACGAAAGAAAAAAGAGGTTTTCTTTTACGATAAGGGCAGGCAGGTAGCAGGCATTTATTATACCGACAACTCCGGTAACTATACAGTATTTGTTGCTGCAAAAGATATTTACGAATTCAGGCACATGCACCAGTTGTTGTTAATTATGGTGCTGCTGTATTTTATATCTGTAATAATTGTTTTCTTTCTCGGCCAATGGTTTTCAAAAAATGCATTATCGCCAATAAACAGGATTACCGGCGAAGTAAAATTTATACAGGCCACCAGCCTTGATAAGCGCCTGCATACCGGTAATGGCAAAGATGAAATTGCTGAACTATCTGTTACCATCAATCATTTACTTGAGCATT
>JABDGS010000217.1:1728-2950 GCA_013285915.1 Bacteroidota bacterium | reverse complement strand
CTTTTTAGCGCCGGTAGGTTCGCTTTTTATAAACTTGTCGAATGCATGTTTTGCCATGGTATTATATTTGCTGTTTTTCAACAGGAACCGCAAAAATACTTAACTTATAACTAATTGATAGTTAATTGTAATTAAGGTTAGCTTTTATCACTGATTTATTGACGCATGCGAGCATAGTGAATGCCCGATATTTAAAAAACATTAAATAGTAATATTAATTATAATCATTATTAATAAAACTGTATTTTACTGCCTGTTAGCGTACGGCACCCTGTGAAAATTGTTTATACAATTAAACTATGTTGATGACCGGTTCAATCCAAAATATCCAGAATGAAGAGTATTACAGGCTTGTAGCTGATAATATTAATGACCTGGTGGCACTATATTCTGTTGACGGTATACTTGAATATGTATCTCCTTCTGTAAGCCGCGTACTTGGATATGATGACGGCGCCCTTACCGGTAAAAGTGCTTTTGCTGTTATACATCCTGATGACCATTACTTATTGCAAAACAGCTTTAAGGAATATAACGATGATACCGCCGAGAGTGTGTCGTTTGAATACCGGTTACTGCATAAAAACGGCACATGGATATACTTTGACAGTTACCGTAAACCGGTGAGGGGGGATGATGGCAGGCTGCTTAATATACTGGCCGTTTGCCGGGATATTTCGGCCAGGAAAAAAACAGAACAGGCTTTGCGTTTGAACGAAGAGCACTACCGAATGCTGGCTGATAATATTATTGACATGGTTGCCCTGTACAGCATTGACGGCACTACCAAATATGTTTCGCCTTCATGCTATTCGCTGCTGGGCTATACTGCAAAAGAGCTTACAGGCAATAATATTTCGCGCATCGTTCACCCTGACGACCTTTCCAAATTCAATAACGATATAAAGCTGAAGGCATACAAAGGCATTGAAAAATTTGTAACTGAAGCACGGCTTCGCCATAAAAACGGCACTTGGCTTTATTGCGAAACAACCACAAAAGCAGTACGTAATGCAAAAGGCAGGGTACACTCATTTGTTTGTACTACACGGAATATAACAGAATGGAAATCTGCCCAAATTGCCCTGAAAGAAAGCGAAGAAAAGTACCGCAGCCTGGTTGAGTCGTCTGATGCTATGATCGCTATTGTTGACATACAAGGTAAGTTTTTGTTTGTAAATGATAAGCGTGCCGAGTTTTTTAACACACCCAAGCAGGATAT
>JABDGS010000217.1:0-1718 GCA_013285915.1 Bacteroidota bacterium | reverse complement strand
CTTACAACATAACCCCGTATATATACTTTTAAATAAACCCAAGGAGGATATTGTAGGCAAAAGTATATATGATTTTTATGGCACTAAAGACACTGCCGACTTTACAGATAATGTACACAGGATTTACACCAATAAAGAAAACTTTACCTATGAAGCCAATGCAACTATTGGCGGAAAACAGGTTTGGCTGCGCGTAAACATGCACCCTGTTTTTGGTGCTGACGAACAGGTAAAGGCCATTTTGGTAAATACTATTGATATTACAAGCATTAAAGAAAAAGAAGAGGCCCTGCGCAAACAAAATGAAGAACTTAAACAAATTGCGTTTTTACAGTCGCATATTGTACGTTCACCGTTAACTAATATACAGGGCATAATAGCTTTAATGCAGGAAGGTGAGCTTAACGAAGAGCAAATGCTTTATTTCAGCATGCTTAAGCAGGCTGCTGATAAACTGGATGAAATATTAAAAGAAATTGTTGCGCGGGCATTAATAGTAAGGCATAACGTTAAAAATAAGTGAAGCTGATCGCGCTTAACTGCACATTCAACTATCCCTTATTTGCCAATTGTCCGCAGGCGGCATCAATATCCTTACCCCGGCTGCGGCGCAGGCGGGCATTAACTTTGTGCGTTTCAAGATGCTGCATAAAACGCATAACCACATCATCGTCGGGTTTGGCAAATTTAGCATCGTCAATAGGGTTGTATTCAATAATATTAATAAGGTCAGCCGGAACCTGCCTGTATACCTTAATAAGTTCATCGGCATCCTTCTGGCTGTCATTAAAATTCTTAAACAGTATGTACTCCAGTGTAATCTCGTTCTTGGTTTGCTTGTAAAAATAATTCAGCGCATCTGTCAGCTCTTTAATGTTATTGGTTTCATTAATGGGCATTATTTCATTACGCTTTTTGTCGTTAGCCGCATGCAGGCTAAGTGCTAACTTAAACCGCACCTGGTCGTCGCCCAGCTTGCGGATCATTTTTGATACACCGGCTGTGCTAACGGTAATGCGGCGGGGGCTCATGCCCAAACCATCTTCCGCGCTTATCCGTTCAACGGCTTTTAATACGTTATTATAATTAAGCAGGGGCTCACCCATGCCCATAAAAACTATATTAGTAAGTTTTTTGCCGTAGTTTTTTTCACTTTGCTGGTTTATAAGCGCCACCTCGTCATAAATCTCGTCGTAGCTAAGGTTGCGTTTGCGTTCCATATAGCCTGTTGCACAAAACTTGCAGCTAAGGCTGCAGCCTATCTGGCTGCTAACACAGGCTGTTTTACGTTCCTCGGTAGGTATTAAAACACCTTCAACAGCGTGATTGTCAAATGTTTTAAAACGGCTTTTTATGGTACCGTCTTCGCTAACCTGTGTAGTGCTGATAGTAAGTGCAGGTAAAGTAAATTCCGTTGCAAGTTTCTGCCTTAGGTCTTTGCTCAGGTTGGTCATATCTTCAAAGCTTTGGGCGTGTTTTTTCCAAAGCCATTCGTATACCTGCTTTGCCCTAAATTTTTTGTCACCGGCGGCAACAAAATATTCTTCTATTTCATGCAATGTTATATGCCTTATATTCTTACGCTGCGTCTCAATCATCGTGCAAATATAGCCCATTAACGCCGTTTTTTTGCTGGTGACTGCAAACCAGGGACTATAAGGTACATGCTTCGGATAAGCATCAACCCGCTTAAACTGTGCGAAAAAAGTTGGAAAAAG
>JABDGS010000216.1:989-2953 GCA_013285915.1 Bacteroidota bacterium | reverse complement strand
AAATCAATCATACCCTTTGTAAAATACTTGTTGGCAGGGGCATTGACACTTACGATAAAGCGAAGCTTTTCTTTCGCCCGCAATTATCAAACCTGCACGATCCCTGGCTGATGAAGGATATGCTTAAAGCAGTTAAGCGTATTATACAGGCTGTTGAGCATGGTGAGAAAATATTGGTTTATGGTGATTATGATGTTGACGGCACTACCGCCGTTGCAAGTTTTTATGGCTTTCTAACATCATTTTATAAGAACGCGGACTTTTATATTCCACACCGGTACAGAGAGGGTTACGGCATTTCGCAAGCGGGCATTGACTATGCCATTGAAAATAATTTTACGCTTATTATTTCACTTGACTGCGGTATTAAATCAGTTGACCTGGTTGCCTATGCAAAGTTAAAACAAACTGATTTTATTATTTGTGATCACCATTTACCAGATGCTGAGTTACCGCACGCTACAGCAATACTAAACCCCAAACAACCGGGTTGTGAGTATCCATATAAAGAACTTTGCGGGTGCGGTATAGGCTTTAAGCTTATGCATGCGCTTGCAGAAGAGTTAAAAATGCCTGACGGTACCTACTTGCAATATCTTGACCTTGTGGCAACGGCCATTGCTGCTGATATAGTGCCTGTTACGGGCGAAAACAGGATACTGAGTTTTTTTGGATTAAAAAAGGTAAATGAAAACCCGTGTACCGGTATAAGGGCGCTTATACAACTGGCTTCAGTACAAAAAAGCCTTAGTTTTAATAACCTTGTTTTTGTTATAGCCCCAAGAATAAACGCCGCGGGCCGGATGGATGATGCCCGGAAGGTAGTTCAATTGCTTATTGAGAAAGATATTGATAAGGCCCTTGCTTATGCGGAAATGCTGCATAACGATAACAGCGACAGAAAAGAGGCTGATAGTTTAACCACTGAGGAAGCTTTGTGTATGCTAAAAGCCGCTGAAGCCGGCCCGGGGCGCAAAACAACTGTTGTGTTTAAAGGCCATTGGCATAAAGGTGTTGTTGGTATTGTTGCATCGCGGCTTATTGAAAACTATTACAGGCCAACAGTTGTTTTAACTAACAGCGGTGAAGTTGTTGCAGGCAGCGCGCGCAGTGTACCGGGGTTTAACCTTTATGAAGCCATACATGCCTGCCGCGAACACCTTTTGGGTTATGGTGGCCATTTTGCTGCAGCCGGCATGACAATGCTGCCCGAAAAAGTGAACGATTTTTCAACCGCGTTTGAAAATGTTGTTGCTGCAACTATTACTGAAGAAGCACTGGTACCTGAAGTTGTTATTGATGCCGTTATACATTTAAAAGAACTTAACGAACCCTTTTATAATATTATTTGCCAGATGGAGCCGTTTGGGCCGGAAAATATGCGCCCGGTATTTATTGCAAAAAAAGTACAGGAAACCGGCTATTCAAAAATTTTGAAGGAGCAGCATATACGGTTTGTAGTTAAGCAGGACAATATAACGTTTACCGGCATTGGTTTTGGCATGGCCGATAAGTTTACATTGCTGCAAATGCAAAAACCTGTTGACATAGTTTTTACAATTGACATGAATGAATGGAACGGCGAAAAAAATATACAGCTAAAAATGATTGACTTTAAGATTGCTGAAGATTAAGCCAGCCTAAAAGTCCTTATAAAAGTTTTGCAACCCTGTTTTTATACCAAAGCTGAAATAAAAGTCAGATGTTACAACACCCGGTGCGATTCGTCTGCGATAAACAATATCCGCCTGCGATGCAAGCCTGTTGCGGGGATTAATAAGATAACCTACTGTAAACTGGTTATAAAAATAGTGGGTTTTAACACCCTGGGTAGTTTTACTGCCATATACCGGCGCATTGCGGTAGTCTGAAAGATCGCCGCCCCAAAGGTCATATCCAATGGGGTAAGATAGCGTATCCGGCTGTTCTCCACGTATGGTAAACAGGTTTTCAAGCATGGCATA
>JABDGS010000216.1:0-979 GCA_013285915.1 Bacteroidota bacterium | reverse complement strand
GCAAGTGCCTGGTTTGCCTGCGTATAATTTAAGCCTGCCTTATCAAAGCCGTGCGTATAAGTATAAGGCCTAACCGAGTTAAATTCAACCCGCCAGCTTAACCCCTTAACAGCAAAAACATCTTCATTCCACACACCTAACTGAACGCCGTATTTATTGCCGTAATGTTGTGCATGGTTTTTTATTGATTCAGATATATGCAGGTCATCAATGGCTATTTGCCCATACAAGAAACTTTTTTTGCCTGCCTTATATTTTGCGGTTGCACCTACAAACGCATTATCCGGGCTGCCAATGCCAAACTCAAGCGGCCTGGTAAAAATAAACGGGTTTAAATACTGCACATCAAAACCGCGGTGTATCAATGTATCTTTTGCATACCATATTACATTATCAAAAAGGGCCAGTTGAAATTTTTTCGAGAAATTTGAAGCGATATAGTGCATTACACTGTACTTATGCTGGCTGCTGCCGTCAACCAGGTATTTAGGGTTATCAAACTCAGCATACACAACATTGTAGGTAAGCTTCCAGAACCTTGCCTGTATGCGCAGGTAAGGATAGTTTGATGAATTGTCGGAAAGGATAAGGCTGCGGTAACCATCGCCAATAAAATTTTTACCGTAACCTGCTGTAACCAAAAAATGGCTTGACGGCATATACGTAAAGTGCCCCGAAAACTGCGAAAAACTATACGCCCCATTTTGCATTAATGTACCTTTGCCCATACCAAGTGCGTAGCCTTGATTTGATGCAATATATGAGTTAAGATAGTTAGGAAACTTTTGATTGGTGTAAATATAACTCAGGCCATAAGATATTTTATCATCAACAACACCCTGCATACGCAGCCCTGCAGAAATTTGATACATTGAGCCGGTTTGTTCTTTTGATTTACCAAAGGCTGCATCGGCATAAGGGTCAATAGCAAATACACTGTTATTGCCATTGGCCTGTATCCAGTTATTTACAGCAAGCT
>JABDGS010000215.1 GCA_013285915.1 Bacteroidota bacterium | reverse complement strand
AATTCTTGATTTGGGTAAGACCCAACATAACATTTGAAAAGACGGTCAGCCAAGGCAAAAGGTTTGGGGATTGAAATATAACCCCGCGATCCAGGCCGGCATCCTTGATGGATTTCCCGCCTAAAATAATTGAACCCTCAGATATCTTATTTAAACCCGCTACCATAGACAAAACAGTAGA
Organism: Bacteroidota bacterium; assembly: GCA_013285915.1. GTDB lineage: Bacteria > Bacteroidota > Bacteroidia > Chitinophagales > Chitinophagaceae > JABDFW01. The sequence goes on along the minus strand of JABDGS010000215.1, from coordinate 2,794 downwards.
CTTGCCGCAACCTGAGTGCCCTATAATACTTATAAATTGACCTGCACTAACATTAAGGTTGAAATCTCTAACCACCCAGGTATTTCCCTTATTTGTAGTATTATAAGCTTTGCCTAAACCCCTAAATTCCAAAATACTGTTTTTTTCCGGTTTTTGCAAATTATTTGTCATTTATTTTTTGATTTATTAGATATTTTGATATTTCATTTTGCAAATGCAGGAAATATGCTGCAGAACCATTCGAACCCATTTCGTATTCCTCGTGATTGACAGGAAAAATCTGCCCGAACGTGGAACCATCCCCCGGAACCAATGTCAGTATCCTGTTAGATATTTTGATAGCCTCCATAATATTATTGGTTACCAACAAGGAGGTTTTACCTGTCGCCTTTAATATCTGGATAATTTCATCCTGGATTTTACTCCTGGTGATTGCGTCCAATGCACTTAGTGGTTCATCCATTAACAGTAATTCGGGATCTGCCGATAATGCCCTGGCGATAGCCACACGCTGCTTCATTCCTCCGGACAATTCCGCGGGTTTTTTACTTAAGGCATCTTTTAGGTTGACCTTTTCGAGGAAATATGCCGCCTTTTCTTTTACTTCTTTTTTGTTCATTTGGGGAGTTACTGCTTCAATTGCGAAAGACACATTTTCTATTACCGAAAGCCATGGTAAAAGTGAATAATGTTGAAAAATCAAACCTCTCGCTATAGAACTTGTGATTGGTTTGTTTTCCAGCAAGACTTTTCCGGCAGAGGGCGGAGTAAGCCCAGCAATAATTGACAACAGGGTCGTTTTGCCGCACCCCGAACATCCAATAATGGAAACGATTTCTCCTTTCTTTACGACTAATTGAATATTACGCAGAATCTTTCTTTCGCCATAATCCTGATGATAAACTTTAGAAATATTTTCCAGGTTCAAGTATGACATACACTATGATTGATTGTTGGAATAGCCCACCAATTGTTGTAATAAAAGCATGCACCGGTCAAGTATAAACCCAATAATCCCAATAGTAAGAATGGCCACCATTATTTTCGCGAGGGATGTACTGCTTCCATTTTGAAACTCATCCCAGATGAATTTACCCAAGCCTGGATTTTGAGCCAGCATTTCAGTAGCTATTAGCACCATCCACCCGATCCCTAGAGATATTCTCAAACCGGCAAAAATGAAAGGCAAAGTAGCAGGCAAGATAATTTTCTTGATCTTTTTTCCTGTACTTAATTTAAAGGCTTTAGCCAGGTTAAGATAGTCAGGGTTGATCCCATCCACCCCAATGGCAGTGTTGATCAATGTAGGCCAGAGGGAACAAAGTGAAACTGTTACTGAAGAAATGATGAATGATTTTTGAAAATATCCATCATTATTCAGGTAAACAGAGCTGATAACAATTGTAACAATTGGCAGCCATGCAAGCGGTGATATTGGTTTGAAAATTTGTATTAAGGGATTTATTGCAAGCATTAACCCTTTATTTAGCCCGCATAGCAGACCAATTGGTACAGCAATCAACGATGCGAGTATAAATCCGGTAAAGACAGTTTTGAGGCTGGTAAATATTTGGTCAAAATAGGTTGGACTGCCAACATATTCTCTTTTTTCCGGTTGAATTTTTGAGTCGCGCCGAACCTGAGTTTCCTGAATTTTGTAGAATTCTTCCTTTTTCGCCCTCTCCTGTAAACTTTCCTGCAATAAAATGCCAGCGGCATTATAAACCTCTTTAGGTCCCGGGATACGTCCAAGGCTTGTATCAATCCTGGCTGCAAAAAATGACCAAAAGGCCAAAAAAACCACTATCGCTAGCAATGGGAAAACCAATGATTTCACTAAAATAAATAGCTGGTTTCGGCGGTCTTCGCCCCGGATAATTTTAATGATCCTTACAATGAACTTCAGCCCAAGCAATGAAAGCGTCTTCGTTAAGCGATTATTCATAACCTGTTAATTGTTGTTTCCAACTTTAAAACTTTTTAAATAAGCATTTGGCTTTTTGCCATCGTAGGTAATATGGTCAATAAATTCGTTTGTTTCAGCTTTATATCCATCAGTGGATGGTATGTCACTGGCTTTTAGATATCCTTCCTTTAATAAGGCAGCAGCAGCTTTTTGCCAGGTTTCAGGTTGATAAACTTTTTTAGCAGTTTCGTCATACCAATTGTCGGGCTTACTCTCAGTTATTTGTCCCCAACGCCTCATTTGTGTTAGAAACCAAATGGCATCGCTGTAGTAAGGATAGGTTGCATTGTATTTGAAAAACACATTGAAGTCGGGCAAAGACCTTTTATCGCCTTTCTCAAATTCGAAGGTACCAGTCATGCTATTTGCAATAACAGCAGAGTCCGCGCCAACATAATTGGCTTTTGAAAGTATCCTGACTGCTTCCTTCCTGTTTTTGCCGTTATCTTCATCCAGCCATATCGCAGCCCTTATAAGTGCCTTTATGATAGCAATGTGGGTATTTGGATATTTATCCGCCCAAGCTTTTGTAACCCCAAAGACTTTTTCAGGATTGTTCCTCCAGATATCACAATCTGCAATAACCGGGACACCAATTCCTTTAAATACAGCTTGCTGGTTCCAGGGTTCGCCCACACAATATCCGTCGATTGTGCCCGCTTGCAAAGTGGCAGGCATCTGGGGTGGTGGCGTAACGGACAAAAGCACTTTTGCATCCTTTGTTCCCGTCATATCAGTTGAGGAATACATCCCGGGGTTTATTCCTGCCGCTGCAAGCCAATACCTTAAATAATAATTGTGGGTACTTACGGGGAAAACCATCGCCAT
>JABDGS010000214.1 GCA_013285915.1 Bacteroidota bacterium | reverse complement strand
CCTGCCTTTTCCTGTAAAAGAATAACGCCATCTGCGCCAATACCAAAACGCCTGTCGCACAAATGGCTTATTTGGGCATTGGTCAGTTGCATGCTTAGGTGGCGCGCATCAAACATTATAAAATCGTTGCCTGTTGCCTGGTATTTATAAAACTCAAGTGTCATGTTACTGTGGTGTGTCTAATAATTATCAAACTTAAACAAAATAGCCGTTAATTATTGTGCTTTGCGCTTATAAAAGCCAATTAGACTTTTGTATTTAACCGTATTGCACTATTTTCGCAGCCGGAATTTTTAAAAGGTCCTGTGGCCGAGTGGCTAGGCAGAGCTCTGCAAAAGCTCCCACAGCGGTTCGAATCCGCTCGGGACCTCACCTGAAAGGTTGCATCGGCAGCCTTTTTTTGTTTCCAGAAGGAGGAAAAAAGGAGGATAAAGGAGGAACGATAAAAACTGTAACATATTCATAATCAAAATGTTATATCTTAAAAGTGTAAAAAATCGCAATTTTTTTCGTTCCTCAACAATTGCGAATCCCCTCACTTTATTCCGTGTAGTTCTTCAGTCTTGCTGCTACATACTTATATATAAAAACTGCTGTTTTGTCCGCTACTTTTCCAAAAAATATTTTGGGGTAACAATGTTTCTTACCGGGGTGGCTACCATTCAAATAGTTATTAACCTTTTACCTTAAAGGTGGCGGTGGCAACTTAATAATATCGCGTGCCTTGTCAGCGGGCTGTTTTTCAATAGGAAAATCAAAGGAATACGATATGCTTACGCCCTGTCTTATTCTTCGGCCAATACCACCACTGCTGCTGCTTACATCGAGGCTGCTTTTATTGAATACAATGGCTTTTAGCTGTGTGCCACGGAAGGCGTTACGCGATAGTAGTATCTGCACCGATACATCTGGAAGCCACTGAAAATTGCCCGATTGCACTGCGGCAGCACCGGTAAAATTAAAATCAAAACCGCTGCCTACGGTTATAACAAGCTTCCCGTTAAGCAGGCTCTTATTAAGCGCAACGTCAATATTGGTACGGTCTAACCTGTTACCGGCAGCGCTGCCGCCATACAATGTAGAGCTGCTGTAGGTTGAAGCGCTTACATTAAACTGCAGCCCAACCTTTGACAGCACGCTTGACACCATTTTATTTATTTCCTCGCTTATTTTTTGTGAAATGGTGTTGATGCCGGCGGAACGTACCAGGTTGTCGTTATTTCCGCCACCAACTACTTCACCATACGGTGCAAACGAGCCAAATACAATAAGCCACGTAACCTGCTTTAATTTTTCATCCGGTTCAGCATCAAGTTTATTAAGGAAAAGCCTGAAATTCTGGTCATTTTTTATGGCACTTTCCTGTGGAAAATCAATATTAAAATCAATATTCGGCCTGGTAAGTTTTTGGGTAAGTTTGGCAACTACATAAACATCGCCACGATAGCCTTGCACTGCACCACCCAACTGGTAAGCGCCGTTACCAATAAGGTCACTTATACTTACATTTTTTGCCGTGTACTGCGCATTTATATGTATGTTGGCATCATAAGGGTCTTTAGTCCATTCAATATAGCTGCCACCCTGCAGGTCAAAAGGCTTTTTTATCAGCGACTGGAAGTTAAAATCATATTTTCCCTGCTCAACATTATACCTTCCTTTCATCGTCATGCTGCCTGTTGCGGGCACATTTATTTTTATCCTGCCATCACCGGTAGCTTTAATAATGTCACCGGTAAGCTCGTCAAGTATAACATCAATCTCCGCCTGGTTATTAGCTGTTAGGTCAAGGTCAATATTAAGCCTTGAATTCGATTCAGGCTTTACAATTTCCTTACCGTATTGCTTAAAGCGTATAAAATCAGCCTCTGCACTTTCCCGGTTATTTGTAGTGGGAATGTAAATGTGCGTAGTGTCATTTACTTCACCCGTTATTGACATATGCATGTCTTCCTGGGGACCGGTAAAACTCATAGCTGCCTTGCCGATAGCCTTACCATAAAACTGGGGGTTATCTTTTTGCTTCGTGTCTAACAAAAGCATCTTATTGGTTGCCATATAAAAGTCAAACCGCATGTTCTTAAAACCTTTCTCGTATAATACGCCACGTACAGTGCCAGTACGTTTGTTTTTATCGCGCACTGTAAATTCCCCAAAGTCAATGCCGTCATTTTTAAAATTAATAACGGCAGAGTCAACCGTATAGCGCACCTGGGTATATTTTACGGTGAGGCCTGCATTATGCAGCAAAATGCGGCCAAGCAGTTGTGGAGAAGATGGGTTACCACTCACTTCTAGGTCGCCTGTTGCAAGCCCGGTAATATTACCAAACATGTCCCCTAAAAATTCATTAAGCAATCCAACTTTTGCGTTGGTAAAATGTGCTGTGGTTGACAGGGGAGAATGCAGTGAATCCTTGGTATTATAAAGGCCCTGTATATCAAAAATATAGTTCTCGTTATTGCTTTTGGCGCCAAATATAACTTTGCCTGTTTCGTTATTGTAATTGGCCGAGAGGGTTACAACACCAACTGAATCGTCGTCAAGCCTGAATTGTGATGCCTGCAAATTGGCATCAACACTAAATTTATTATAAAAGTCGCGCAAATACACCGTGCCATTGGCAACACCTTCCATCCTGGGGTGCGTAGTAAATAATGGTGTAATATCCCCAATATTTACGTTTTTCAGTTTTACAAGCAGGTTACTTGAATCTGTTCTGTCGGTCTCAACTGATATTTCCTGGAAACCCTGGGTAAACTTTACATTGCTTGCACTGGCAAAATCGTGTTTTATAATTATCTCGCCCTGCTTTTCTAAGTTCCATTTTTTGTCGTTTAATACAAATGATGACGGGTCAAAATCAATATGCACGCCATCCGGTGAAGTAAATACATCTGCATTTAATTGAGCATCATTCAGGGTTGTATTGGCGCTTGTGGCGATATGCACAGTTGAGTGATCGCTTGCCGACTGTATGT
>JABDGS010000213.1 GCA_013285915.1 Bacteroidota bacterium | reverse complement strand
TAATACAACATCAGCCCTTCGTTCAAGGTATTGCATAACAATAAAGTATCCACCCTGCGTAAACAGCAGCACTGCAAGCAACAATATGCAAATGATCTTTCGCAAAATATTTTTAAACTGGTTGTGGGGATGTATAAATATGACTGCCATAACCTTTTTCTGCTACCTGTTTTGCCCGCAACGGATAGCTTGAAAGATCTGTTGGCGTAGTTGCCGCCAGCCCGTCAACATAACGGTTAAACAGGCAAAACGCTGCAGCAATAAGTACGGTATCGTGTATGTCTTTATCTGTTGCACCCTGTTCACGGGCTTTTGCAACATCATCTTCAGTAACATGTTTGCCACCCTTTTGCACTTTGCCGGCAATGTTAAGTAATGCTTTCAGCTTGTCACTTATGGCTGCGTTGTTGTAGCCTTGGCGTACCTGTTCAACAACCGCATTATCACCATTTAAGTAAACACAGGCCAAAGCACCATGTGAGTTATGACAATAAAAGCAATCATTCAGGTAAGAAACATAGGTAGCTATCAACTCACGTTCAGCGCGGGTCAGGCCATCATTGCTGCGCAATAATATTTCTGCCAGCTGGCCCATTGGCTCAGCAGTTGCAGGGCTAAAAGCCATTAACGCTCTTATCCCTGGCAAATTTGGGTCGACATTTATATGTGGCATATAAGGTAGTTTTATTAAAGTTTTTCTTCGGCTAATGCTGTGCCTATTATTCTTGATCTTATTTTTAAAAAGGCTGTATCTCTTGATGTGGAAAGGTCATCTGCAAAGGGTGAGAAGCCACAATCATCTGTAGTGCCAAGTTGATTTATAGGAATTATTTCCGCTGCTTCTAAAATGGTATCCCTTATTTCCTCCGGCGTTTCAATTCTTGGCGAAAGCACATTTGTAACGCCTAAAAATATATGCTGGTTTGGTCTCACATTTTCTTTTATTGATTGCAGCACATTGCGTTTATCTTTTTCACCTGCATATTCCAAATAAAAATTACCGGCATTTAACTCAAACAACAGCGGCAAAAGATTGGCATAACTTATATCAGCGCTGTGCGTTGAATCATGGTCGCCGCCTGGGCAGGAATGCACGCCAATTCTTTTCCTTTCTTCTTCAGTAAAACGCTCAAGCACTTTGTTATTTAGGTCTATAAACATTTTCAGCAGCCCCGCGCTGGGGTCAAGCTTAAGAGCAAGGCGTGCTTCTGTAAAATCTATTTGTACGTTATATGCGCCGTTATTAAGGCATCTTCTTATATCTGCCTCGGCCTCATCTAAAAGGTCGCCTATAAACTCCTCACGTGTATAGCCTTCAATTTCCTGCGATGGATATAACAGGCTTATAGCCGATACAGAAATGACGGCCTGCTTTACCGGTAACAAAGTAAGTTTTTTTGCGGTGGTTAAATAACTGTCAGCATACGTTTGATAATGAAAAGGCCCTGCAGTAATCACGGGCAATTGCCTTGTATGCCCATCTGCAAACGGTATAACAACACCGCCGGCAGCCAGTGTTTGCAACCCGCTAATGGGGTAGGTAGCGAAACTTGGTTTGGTTTGTTCGCCATCAGTAATTACAGGTGAACCCGTTTCTTCAAAACGCTTAATGGTATCTTTTAATGCTTCATTAAATAATTTTGCAAGGTCACTTTGTGCCATGTTACCCTCTGCATACGCCTGCATGGCATCTACAAGAAATTTTGGCCTCGGTATACTGCCTATAGGTTCCGTTTTAATTTTCATAATAATGTTTTTAAGAACGTTAACAATGTTCATTTAAAATTGCAGTAACAGCTGCAATTGAAAGGCTATTTGTATAAATCAAAATCTATATAGCCTTCCTCAGCGCGCCGTGGTGCACGTTCAACATAATATTGCCTGTCCTGGGGCGCCCAGGTTGCAAGGCCATCTACATATCGGTTATACATGCAAAAAGCAGCGGCTATTAACACGGTATCGTGTATTTCTTTATCTGTTGCGCCTAAATCCTTCGCCCTTTGTATTTGTTCCGGTGTAACCTGCCTGCCACCTTTTTGTACGCTGCCTGCAATTGATAGTAATGCTTTTAGTTTTGGCGACAATGCCGTTGTTTCGTAATCAACCTTTATAGCGTCAATGGTGGGGATATCGCATTGTAAATAGTGCCCTGCCAATGCGCCATGAATATTTTGACAGAAAAAACAATCATTGAGGGACGACACATACGTGCCTATCAATTCTCTTTCGCCACGGGATAACGTATTGTTGTCATCGCGCAGTAATATTTCTGCCAGCTCATTCAGGGGCTTTGCAGTTTCGGGGCTAAAAGCCATTGGCCCCCTTATGCCAGGAAGGTCTGCGGGTAAATTTATGTGTGCCATACAAATTAGTTGTTAAGTAAGTAAGTCAATTGTCATTAAGTCATTCGTCAACGGTCAATGGTCAGTAATATGAGGCATTAGTATTAGAGCAATTATCCTGAGAAAAGCATTAACTGACCAATAGAAACTGTCTGCGTCCATGCTTCTACAATCTATCAGCTCATCTTCAATAACTAATGGCTATTGACCCATAACTATTGACCGGTCTTAGGTGTTACATATCCTTTTTCAGCCATACGCTTACCCATTTCAACATACGCTTCCGGCTCCTCGGGTGTCCAGCTTGCAAGCCCGTCAACGTACCGGTTATACATGCTGAATGTTGCGGCTATCAAAACAGTGTCATGTATCTCGCGGTCATTCGCCCCGGTGTCTCGCGCAGCAGCAATATCCTGCTCCGTTACTTCCTTTCCTAATATTTGCACCTTGCCTGCTATGTTAAGCAGCGCTTTTAATTTATCGCTGATGTTTGCAAGCTGCACATCAGCTAATACCTCATCCACAACATTTTCATCTTCGCCATACAAACAACGCGCGGCCGCTGCATGGCTCATCATGCAAAATTTTGTGTTATTACGTTTGGAAACATAGGCGGCTATCAACTCCCTTTCTGCTTCAGTTAAGGGGGATTCGCCTCTTAGCAATACCTGCGCCAGATCGTACAACGGC
>JABDGS010000212.1 GCA_013285915.1 Bacteroidota bacterium | reverse complement strand
AAGCTGTGAAAGGTAACAAACATTTTTTAAATAGCGCCCAACAGCAGTTATGTCTATTGGCACTGCATTACCGTAAACTTTTTCATCTTGTTACGGAAACAGATAGCGGCAGATGATATATAAACAAACAATTGTTGCAGCAGAATGTTAAATAAAAAGCCTGTAAAATTTAATGGTTTAACTTTGGCGTTGTAACACAAACATGCGTTTAAATAAAGTTATACTGCTGGTTTTTGCTGCACTTGTTTTTATTAAAGCGGCTGCCCAGCCGAAATATGAATTCAGGGGCGCATGGATCGCCACGGTTGTTAATATTGACTGGCCAAGCACCAAGGGCCTTTCTACAGACGAACAAAAGCAAGAATTTACCAATTTACTTGATAACCTTCAGCACGACGGCATTAACGCAGTAGTGGTGCAGGTACGACCTGCTGCCGATGCATTTTACCCGTCGCAATATGAGCCATGGAGTGAATATTTAAGCGGTGTGCAGGGCCAGGCACCAGAGCCGTATTATGACCCTTTACAGTTTATGATAGATGAAGCCCACAAGCGCGGCATGGAATTTCATGCATGGATAAACCCATACCGCGCAGTTTTTAATACCCGCACATCATCTGTGGCTTCAAATCATGCTACACGTGTTCACCCGGATTGGTTTATAACCTATGGCACCGGCAAATATTTTAACCCCGGCCTGCCCATAGTGATGGAATATGTAACAGATATTGTGCGTGATATTTTGCACAGGTACGATATTGACGGGCTGCACATGGATGATTATTTTTACCCATACCGCATTGCCAACAGGGAGTTTCCCGACCAAAAAACCTACCTGAAGTATGGCAAGGGAATGGGGAAGGACGAGTGGAGAAGAAGTAATTGCGACAGTATTATAAAACGCGTGCATGATGTTGTGCTTGATACAAAGCCGGGTATAAAATTTGGCGTAAGCCCTTTTGGCGTGTGGCGTAATAAAAGCCGCGACCCCCAGGGAAGCGATACAAAGGCTGGCGTTACCAATTATGATGACTTATATGCAGATATTTTATTGTGGTTGAAAGAGGGGTGGATTGACTATGTTGCGCCGCAATTATACTGGCCTGTTGGCCACCCGCTATGCGATTTTGAGACGCTTGTAAAATGGTGGAGTGACCATACTTATGGTAAACAACTGCTGATTGGCCACGCTATATCAAATGCTGTGGAAACAAATCAGCCTGCCTGGCATAACCCCGGTGAATTACCGGATGAAATAAATATATTACGCAGTTACCCCAATGTGCAGGGCAGCATTTATTTTAGCGCCAAAGATGTATTGCAAAACCCTAATGGCTGGGAAGACAGCCTGCATAACGATTATTATAAATATCCTGCATTAGTACCACCAGCAATGTGGATTGATACTACGCCGCCACCCAGCCCCCAAATAATAAAAATAACCCGCGCCGGTGACGGGCAAGATTCAATTATAATATCTGGCCAGGAGATAAATAAAACCGAAGAGATAGTAAAAAACTATGTGTTGTATATTGGCACTACGCCTGGCATATTAGGCACCCACCCAACTATGATATTAGCAGCGCAAAGGGCAAATAATACTTTTAGTTTTACAGTTCCACAAAGCCTTCTTCCCAATGGCAGCGCATCCTGCTACATAGGTGTATCCTGCGTTGACAGGGAAAATAATGAAAGCGCCATAAGCAATGTGATGGAATACAAGGCCAGCGGATTGCCATGAAACAATAGCTGGCGGGAGAGAGACATCAATCGTGAAACGTGAATCGTGTTTCACGATTGACGTTTCACGATTCACGTACTTTATTCCCATTTAAAAGTTCTTACAGCAATCACGCTTATCACAATGGCCCATATAGCTAAACCAATTATTTGCCGGGGCATTTGCCAAATATGCACGCCTTCAAACGCAATTTTGCGCAGTCCATCTGTAAAAAAAGTAAGGGGCAGTTTGGCACAAAACCATTGCAGCCATTGCGGGTAGCTTTCAACCGGGAAGAAAAGGCCGCACAACAATATTTGTGGCAAAGTAATAGTATTTGCTACCGGTGCAATAGAACTTTCGTTTTGAACAAGGCCGCTGATTATAAAACCAATGCCCATGAAAATTACCAACCCTTCAAGAGAGAAAAACATCATTTCAAAAAAAGTAAACAGGCCGTTTATTAAGGTAAAATTAAAGGCAAAATACCCTAACGCTGTTATTATAATAAAGCCAGCCACCTGGAAAATAAGGCGGCTAAGCATTTCACCCAGTATAATATAAAAACGGCTTACAGGCGTTACAGACAACCTTTTAAGAACAAGGCCTTTGCGTAAATGAAATAATAAAAATGCAGATCCAAAAACGCCAGCCATTAACAAAGAAAAACCAAGCTGGCCGGGTAGTATAAAATCAATTTGCCGGTACACCCGGCCAGGTATATTTTTTTGCTGCACCACTGCAATGGACCTGTTTGACGGGAATAGCAGTGCATTAACAGATGACACCACCTGGTTAATAAATATTTTTAAGACAGGAACCTTGTGCGACTCTGCGTTTGCTGCAACCAGCGTAACAGTATAATGAGGTATCCCGGCAACTGAACTGTCTTTCTTTATATCAAGTATTGCTGTTAGCCTTGCCTTTTCCAGGTCATCCTTTTGCTGCGCAGGCGGGTTATTGCTTAGTATAGTTACGCCGGGTATATTTTTTATTCCCTTAAAAACAACATTGGCTGTATCGCACGTTTGCGACAGCCCAAGCTTAAAACTGGCGGCGCCAGTATCAACCATCGAGCCAAAAACAATCACAAAAATTACAGGAAACAGTATAGAAAAAACAACAGCAGTAGGGCTGCGCAGCATTGCAAGAAAACTTGCTTTACCAATTGCGAAAATAGCTGATAAGGGGCTATATTTTTTTTGCATTAAATACTATGATTAAGCAAATTAGCACCTTTGTTGCAACAAAGTAAATAAGGGCACTTTATTAAGTATTTTTTTGTGGTTATGCGTAACCAATCGCCGTTGCTTACTATTTACGGGCCAGTTGGGCTTCTCTCAAAATTTTCCGCTCATGCAGGC
>JABDGS010000211.1 GCA_013285915.1 Bacteroidota bacterium | reverse complement strand
CATTTTGCTCCCGTATAAGCTGTTCATTTTCCTGCGAAACTTTTAGGGCCTGTGCTTGTGAGTTCTCTTTCTCTTTTTTATATATATTAATACGGTTGGCCAACGCTATTGACAGCAGTATAGCCTGTATGCTTGAACCAATATAAAGCACGAAATTAGTAAAGGAGGTATAAGGGAAAACACCCGCATTTTTCAGCACAAAAATCAGCATGGCCACTATAAAAATAGTCCATGAAATAAGAAAAAATATACCTGAACTGTTTCCTTTTTTTGCAATTAGTATAGATATTACAAAGGAGAATAACACAAGCGCCGACACATTAATATCAATTATACGAAAACTTACACTGTACTTGCCTGCTATTACAAGTATAATGGCCAGCACATACAAAAGAGAGAACAAATAAAATACTTTGTCAAGCCTCGGGAATATTTTCCTGGTATCAAGAAAAAGCCTTGCGAAAGCGATGGCCGCCAGGCCGGCTAACGAGGCAACAATTATAATGCTGTACGGGTTTAAAACGGGCGTACCGGGCCACAGCCACCGCCACCCATAACCCTGCAGTATAATTTGGGTGAACCCGAAAAGCAATATGTAAAAAACATAATAAATATAGCCCCTGTCGCGTACCGAAAAATAAATGAAAATGTTGTATAAAAAAAGCGAAAGGATAATGCCAATATATAGTGCTGTAAAAATGTCTTTTTTTGATGCTTCGTGCAAAATATTACCTGCGCTGCCAACTTCTAAGGGCAGGCTTACTGGTACACTGCTGTTTACTTTAAGTAAGTAAGTTGATGTATCATTGGGCAGCAGGTTAAGATCGTACACAAAGGCCTGTAACTTATATTTTTTTTTGCTGAAGGCCCTGTTAAAGCCATCTGTTTGCGCATTAATAAGTCGGCCATTTTTAAACTGGTACAATGTGGCCTCGTCTAATATCGGGTAATTAAGGTTAAGTACAAAATTTGATACTGCAGATGCGTTTACCATGGTAAACCTGATCCATAAAGTACCGTTAAGTGTATATAGGCCCGGCACCGTTGATGTGCTTTGTGTAAAGCCCGAAGCGTTGATAACATTACCAGGTGTAAGTAAACCGGTTTTATCTTCAAACAGCTGCACCTTGTCGCCTATAAGAAAAATTGAACCGTTGCTGAGTGTTACCGTATTTACCTGTGCCGCCGCAAATTTGCATGCAAATACAACCAATAAAAAAATAACCACTTTTTTATCATCAAAATACCCGTACCTGAACAACATTTTCATTTGGTTGCAATATTAAACAGCAGCGTTAAATGTAAAGTATTTTATTTACTTGCAATAATAAGGTCGTGATGTATTTCAATTTCAATTCTGCGCAGCGGGGCTTTATCTTTTATTACTCCTACCGGGTTGGCACGAAGGGCCATAATTTTTTCCCTTGCCTGCGGGTCTGCATAGGGAAGTGTAATGGAATCTTCCAGCAAAACAACAGTAGCAAGAAGATCTAATTTAGGATAGTAGAAAGTTCCGTTGTTGCCCACGCCGGTTACTACACGGCAACCTACCCATTGTGAGAATTTTACGGTAGGTGGTGCGCATAATGCAAATATTGAATTGACGCCTATTTGAGGCGATATAACAACACCTATTATGGTTGAAAAAAAACTGCCTATACCAAGGCCGGCAACTTCTATTGAGTTCCACAAACCGCATAACTCGCTTGTGCCTTCTTTCGCATATTTTTTTACTATGTCATGTATCTGCGGGTCCATCAAACTGGTGGCATCTTCAACAGGCAGCGGTGTTTTACCGTCTGCAACCTGTATACGTGCACCACCATAGGTTTTAGTGCCGTCGAGTGATTCAACCAATATAACATACACAGATGGGTTGTAGGCCCACTCATCGTTTGATGACGTTATTTTATCAATCCCATGATTATCTAAAACCCTTCTGTGGCCTTCAATAAATTTTCTGCATGATGCAAGATCATCTATTGCACGAAACGCTTTTATTTTAACTACAGGTACATTGTTCATGTAATCAGTCTATAAATAGTATGTCGTCTAAAGATAATCTTAAAGCACGGTTCACAACATCATCTCCTTTAAATATCCGGAAAAGAAACACCTCTCCTCTTTTTTCGTCACCAGGAAATAATTGCATAAAACTATCTCTCGCCTGCATAAGTTCGGTTATCATTTGTGCAGTCAGATCTTCACTTGCGCCATGTACAATTCTTGGAAAAAGATACAGCGGCGCGATGAGTGGCTGGTATGCATACCCTAACTGCGTAGCCTTAAGCCACTGGCGTTGCACTGCCCTGCCACCATTAATAAAATCAACAGGTGTGTAGGCTGGCATTGTTACCAGGCCCATGGCCGCAGAATTAACCGCTGCCGGTATGGAAAACCCTTTAAAAGCCTGCGCGCCATCAATATCCCGCACCACCTTCATTATGTTATCATCGCTAAAAAGCCTCAGCGCCATTAAAGCCTGTTGCGGTATTTCAAGCGTGTTAATATCCATACCTGTGCGTGTGGCTTTGGCCTGCGCCTCTGTCCATCGCATCTCCCTGTGAAAAAAGTCGTAATGTCCATGGGGGTGCATAAGCCTTATCCTGTCAACAACTGAAATTATACGCCCGATAGCCTGTAGTGGGGCTTTATCAGTTTTAAAGAAAACTTTCGCACCTTCCACACTTTCCGTAGCCTGCTGCAGTTGCTGCAATACATCGTCGGGTGCGGGTTCGTTATTTACTATCTTCCGGTTGGTAGTTCTTGTATAAATGTAATCAGCCAGGTTATCGGTTGCGCCTGTACTTTTTGTTTGCTCAATGCCATTGAACAAAATTTCAGCAACCAGCTTTTTATTATTTTCAACAGGGAAAAGCTTCACTGAAATATCTATGTTTTGCTTATGGGCACTAAGCGCAACGTTTTCAATGGCGGCCCCAAGCGAGGTATATGAAGCCATGTTACGATAATCGCCGAATGAGTAAGATCTCGCTTCTTCATGAAAAAGGAACAACTTATTTTTACTGTATAGCCATTTCCATGGCTGGTCGTTGCCCGATGAAGGTGCCGCCCCGGCATCTGAAACCAACGCTTTTAAAAC
>JABDGS010000210.1 GCA_013285915.1 Bacteroidota bacterium | reverse complement strand
GCGCATTGAGAACCATTGTTGCGAATAAGCCCTGGCGGAAAGTGAACACGCGATTTTTGAAATTTGAAGGAGTTGCTTAGAGGCGAATAACAAAAAAACATTCTTTACCCAACAGTAAAGGTTGTTGATACCTAAGCTTTTTTCAGCTGGCGTCCCTCAAATAGTATTGCAGAAAATTATAACTTATATGCAAAAGTTCATTTTATTATTCGGCGCAGTGCTTACAATGCTGGCCCTTGGCGCCCGGGCGCAGCAACCAGATACCGCGCTGCTATTTGTGCATTACAAATTTGCCCATGTACGCGATACAGCCAACCGTGCGGCGGCTTTTAAAGAAAATATGGTTTTAGTAGTTGGTAAGCATTCCGGCGTTTACCGCAGTTACGACAGGCAGATGGAAATAGCCGAAATTAAAAAACAAACGCGGGATGCAATAGCCGCCAGCGGTGGCGGCCCTATAACGATGAATACGCATATTACAAGCTCAGGAGAGGAATATTATCAATATCCCAACGAAAAAATAATGCTGCGGAAAGAGTATATTTCCCTCAACGGCTTCCTGCTTAGCGAAGCTTTGCCCGTTATTAGCTGGCAGGTTAGTGGCGATACTGAAACTTTTAACGGGCTGCATTGCCAAAAGGCTGCATGCCATTTTAAAGGAAGGGATTATACCGCCTGGTTTTGCCCTGATTTGCCCCTGCATGTAGGCCCCTGGCAGCTGAATGGCCTGCCGGGTGTAATTGTTGAGGCGTATGATGCCAAAAAAGATGTTTGTTTTACTTTCAATGGTATTGAAAAAGTTAAGGTGCCGGGCAAAAATGATTTACAGGCTGCCCAAAACACTGGCGGAAAACCCGCATTACTGCCGCCGGGTGTGGACGATGCTGACCCCTACATAATTAAACCGCCGCAAACCGCCGTTAAAACCACACCTAAGGAATTTGCCAGGCTGCAGGAAACTGAAAGAAATGACCCCGCAGCTTTTGGGCAGGCCATGAAGGGAGCACAAAACGGCCCCAAAATGTCAATTGATGCACACACAGGGGCGCAGCCTGCAATGAATAACCCTATAGAATTACCCGAAAAGAAATGAAACAAATACTAACATTAGCCGTGCTGTTGTTTGCCGGTATCTTGTTTTCGTCATGTGGGTTTGCCCAGGCAATAACAGGTACGGTGAAGGACAGTGCCGGCAATGCAGTGCCTTATGCCAGTGTTAACCTTAGGGTTAAGCCAGCCGGGGCCATAGCAGCATACGCAATAACCGATGTAAAAGGCATGTATGTGTTGCACCTGCCTGCCAACGGGCAGCACGATAGCTTTTATTTGGAAGCGCGCTGTATGGGTTATAAAACGGCAAACAAGGCGGTCGCCAGCTTGCCCGCAACAGTCCATTTCAGGCTTTCAGCCTCAGTTAACCAGTTACAGGAGGTAGTTGTAAAAAGCAGCCGCCCTGTATTGCGTACGCACGGCGACACGTTGAGTTACAAAGCGTCCCAATTCAGCAATGTACAGGACAGGGTGATAGGCGATGTAATAAAAAGGCTGCCCGGCATTACGGTTGCAGCAGACGGCACTATTTACTATAACAACAAGCCGGTTACCACGGTTTACCTGGGTGGTGATAACCTGCTTGACGACAAGTATAATATCGCCACAGGCACCATTCCTAATGGTGTGGTTGATGAAGTACAGGTGATTGATAACCACCAGCCGATAAAAATGTTGCAAAACAAAATAGCCGGGCATGATGTTGCAATTAACCTGACTTTTAAAGACAAGGCCAAACTGCATGTGGTGGGCCAGGAAAGCATTGGCGCCGGCCTGCCGGGCAATTACAACCTGGATTTAAACGCAATGATATTCAACGATAAATTTAAGGCCATTAATTATTTAAAATCTGATAATACAGGTGAAGACCTGCAGCGGGAATTAACATCGCATAATAGCGACAACAATCAACAGGCCACCGGCAATTATACGCCCGCAACTGTGCTTTCGCTGGGCTCAGCAAACAACCTCGATTTATCACGGGAGCGCTATTTTTTTAACCGCGCGGCCCTGCTTAACCTTAATAACCTTGTTAACCTTAAAAAAGGGTTGCAGCTTCGCATAAACGCATGGTACCTTCACGACAAGCAGCAACAGGATTATAGCCAGCACACAAGCATTTTCTTGCCCGGCGACACCGTGCAGTACACCGAAACGCAGCATAACCAGTTTAACCCATCGGCACTGCACACACAGTTTACGCTGAATGAGAATAAGGAAAAATACTACTTTAACAATGCGCTTACAATTGATGCTAACCGCCGTGTAAATTATTCGCGCTTAACCACAAACGATTCGTTGTTGAAACAGGTTTTTACTGATAACCCGCTTAGTTTCTCCAATGAGTTTAACCTCGTACGGCCGGTAAAAGCTAACAACATGGTAGAGTTCTATTCTTATATCAGCCATTTTGCCGGGCCGGAAAGCCGAACGGTTGGCCCAGGGTACAATGCTGCAACGTTCAACCATGGCTTGCCTTACGCCCAATTAATGCAAACCGTAAATGTGCCCACCTGGTTTGCTAATAACTATATTTCATATAAAATTCCCGGAAACACCTTTACGCAAAGTTTTAAAATGGGGTACAGCGTACAATCGCAGGTATTAGCCTCTAAGCTAAGCGTACTGCAATCTAATAACACAACCAACCTTCAATCTGACAGTGCTGTTAACCATGTGGGCTGGAGCAACAAAAAGCTGTATGCCGAAGCTGGTTACGATTTACCGGAGGGCAAGCTTAAGGGCAGCCTGTATTTGCCCCTAACATTTCAGCAATTAAATTATTCCGATATACATTATAAGCTTAACAAGAGTTTATCGCGGGTGTATTTTAACCCGCAATTAAATGCGAGATACCAAACCAGTGTGGAGAATTTTGTGAGCCTGCAGTACAGCTTTCACAACGATGTGGGCACGATAGAAGATATTTACCAGGGAAGCATACTGAAGGACTATCGCACCCTGTACGCCAATAATGCTGATTTAACCCTGCGGCAAAACCAATCAGCCTCGGCTGGGTTTAATTACCGTAAAGCGGTAAAGATGTTTTTTGCCGGCATATATGCATCGTACAACCACATCA
>JABDGS010000209.1 GCA_013285915.1 Bacteroidota bacterium | reverse complement strand
GGCAGGCCTTCATACACCATTTACCGGTTTATTACGGACACGCTTAGCGCAGGCCCCTGGCAACCGCTTTCAACCCATTATGTTACGCTTACTGACAAAACCGTTGAAACGGTTGATGATAATAACCTGCGCTTTATATCGCTAACACAACCGCTTACTGAAGGTTTTAGCTGGAATGGCAATTCTTACATTGATACTAAATCTGCCAACAGCAATTACCAGTATATGGACAACTGGAGCTATACCTACCAAAATGTAAACATGCCGTATACGGTTGCCAAAGGAGCTATTGACAGCACCGTAACTGTATTGCAGGTTGATGATACCTCACCACCGGGGGCTTTTGACCCCGCAGTATACCAGCAAAGAAACTATTCCGTTGAGGTATATGCCAAAGGCATAGGCTTGATATATAAAGAGTTTTTGCACTGGACGTGGCAAACAGACCCACCCCCTGCACAATACCAAAACGATAGTTATGGTATTAAGCTAAATTTGGTTGACGTTAGATAAAGGAAAGCCGATGAGAATATTTTTATCACTTACTGTTTTGTTGCTTTGTACTTATGGTTTACACGCCCAGCAATACGATAAGTACATAATACAGTTTACTGATAAAAATAATTCGCCATACAGCCTCTCCAATCCTTCAGCATTTCTCACAACAAAAGCCATTGCCCGCAGAACCAAATATCAAATAGCCTTTGACAGTACCGACCTGCCGGTTAACCCTGCTTATGTGCAGGCAGTGCTGGCAAAGGGTAATATAGCGTTGCTTGAAACATCCAAATGGCTGAACGATATTTTGGTATACACAACAGATGCTTCTGTGATTGATTCAATAAATAAATTGCCTTTTGTAAAAAAAACACAGGCAACTGGATTTTTAATAGGTGGGATAAATACGCCGGTGCGGGACAAATTTTATTACGAGCGCTCACAAACCCAATCATCCACATCTGTAAATGGTGGTATGGGTAATACGCTTAATTATGCATCAAGCTACAACCAGGTACATATACATAACGGCGAATTTTTGCACAATAAAGGTTACATGGGACAGGGGATGACAATAGCGGTGCTGGATGCCGGCTTTTACCACTATACAACCCTTGATGCGTTTGATAGCCTGGTGCTGAATAACCAGGTACTTGGTGTAAAAGATTTTGTAGCTTTTGATAACAGCGTTATTGAAGATGATGCGCACGGTATGGAATGTTTAAGCACTATTGCAGCAAATATTCCGGGGGTTATGGTTGGCACAGCGCCAAAAGCAAATTTTTGGTTACTGAGAAGCGAGAACGGCGCAAGCGAATACCCGATTGAAGAACACAACTGGGTTGCCGCGGCTGAATATGCTGACAGCGCAGGTGCTGACATGATTACCTCGTCGCTAGGTTATAGCCAGTTTGATGACCCTGCCTTCAACCACACTTATGCCGATTTTTACCAAAACACTACGATAGTAAGCAAAGGCGCGGAGTTTGCGGCAAAAAAAGGAATGATAGTAACAAACAGTGCCGGTAATGAAGGAGACAATACATGGAAATATATAATTTTTCCTGCAGACGCGGACAGTGTATGCACGGTAGGTGCGGTAGATACACTGGGTAATATTGCATATTTCAGTAGTTACGGCTACCCCGGCAGAATAAAACCCAATATTGTTTCGGTTGGCTTTGCAACCACTGTTTTCGGTGCCAGTAATCAGCCTGTTATTGGTTATGGTACTTCATTCTCCAATCCAAATATTAATGGCCTTATTGCCTGTTTGTGGCAGGCATTTCCGCAATATAATAATATGACCATTTTGGATGCTGTGTATAAAAGTGCCGACCGTTATACCAACCCCGATGACCGGTATGGTTACGGTATTCCGAACATGAAGCAAGCTTACCTGCTGCTTAAGAAAAAACAAAACGATTCACTTTACAACGACTGGTTGTCTGCATCGCCCAACCCATTTAACGACACAGTGCATGTAACACTGATAGGGCAGGTTGATGGGCCGGTAAAACTTACCTTAAAAAACGCAGATGGTAATATTGTGGCCACTATACTGCTAACAACGCAGATTGAAGAAGTGTATGATACGGTGTTTACTGCATTAGCAAACTTGGCGGGAGGCAGCTATGTGCTTACCTATAGCGACAGCGTAACAAAAAGAAATATAACGCTAACCAAAAACGGATTTAATTTTACTGATTGGTTGCAGGCAGCGCCAACACCTTTTACCAACCAGCTTACCATTTATCTTAAAGCGCCTGAAACGGGTACTGTGTTTATACGATTAGTGGATGTAAATGGAAAAATAATTGCATCAGTGCAAATACAAACTGCAGAAGGTATCACTTACACCGTGCCATTTAACAATGTAGCCCCGCTGGCACACGGCGTATACTTTATTCAATATGTTGGCCCATCGCAAAAAAAGGCGGTTAAGGCCGTGAAATAAATTTGAGAATGCGATTGATTTGAGAAGCTGGTGCCGGGCTGTATTTGCGTTGTATTAACCTAATCCTTAAGACCATAGGTAACCACTTCCTCTTCCGGCTTGCCGATTTTCGCATTTTATTGGCTTTGCTGCAAAAAAGCATAACTTATTTTTATACAAACGCTCCCTGTCCTTCACATCTCAACAACCAGCTATGCTTAAAAACTATATCAAAATTGCGCTAAGAAACCTTTGGCGCAACAAAAGCTATTCTGCTATCCAAATTATCGGTTTTGCATCAGGCCTTGCGGTATGCCTGCTTATGGCATTGTTTGTTACAGACGAGCTTAGCTACGACAAGTATAACCTTAAGGCCAACCGGATTTACCGCGTAAACGCCAACTTTAAAATTAATGGCGATGCACTTAATGAGCGGCTCTCACCCGCGCCGCTGGGGCCAGCTATGGTTAGCGAATACCCGCAAATAGAAAGCTTTGTGCGCATATTGGATGACAACAATTTACTGGTTAAGAAAGGCAATGCAAACATTATAGAGCCACAAGCCTGCTTTGCCGACAGCACGCTGTTTAATGTGTTTACGCTGCCTTTGCTTGCAGGCAACAGCAAAACGGCTTTGGCAGCGCCCAACACCATGGTGATAAATGAAAGCACCATGAAAAAGTATTTTCCTGATGAAGCGCC
>JABDGS010000208.1 GCA_013285915.1 Bacteroidota bacterium | reverse complement strand
TGGCAGCCGCGCCGCTTCAGCTGGTTTGATTGCCTTGCTGGTATTTATCTTTAATATTGATGCACACGCCGGTGCTTCAGGCATTTTGCGCACCGCATTACTGTTTACCGCTGGTGGCGGCCTTTATACCGTCATTGCGCTGCTTCAAACTTCGTTGCTCCCGTACAAGCTTATACAGCAACTAATTGGCGAGTGCATTATTGAAACTGCCGGGTATTTAAAAACCAAAGCTGCGTTTTACAAACCCGGTGCAGATACGGCTAAGTTGTATGACGACCTGATACGATACCAGGTTAATATACACGAGCAACACCAAAATGTGAGGGATTTACTCTACAAAACGAGACAGGCGGTTACAGAATCTACAAGAAAGGGGCGGGTATTAATGCTGATGTTTCTTGACCTGCTTGACTTGTTTGAACGTGTTATTACAAGCCAGCAGGATTACGCCCACCTGCATGATGTTTTTGATGAAACAGGCATTTTGAACGATTATGGAAATGCCATAACAGCACTTGCAGACGAACTGCATGAAATTGGGCTTGCAGTACAAGCAGGCATACCATCAAAGCCGCAGCATGATATTGATGCGTTGATGAAAAAGCTTTCTGAATCTTATACGGAACTGCGAGCTGAGAAACTTGCACCTGAAACAATTGAAACATTTATACCGCTAAGGCAAATTTTATACAGCATACAGGATATTGCCGAACGTATAAAGCGGCTGCATGTTTATACAACATACGACCGGAAGGTTAGCAAGCAATACCAGCGCAGTGCGGACCTTGATAAATTTATAAGCCACCAGGAATTTGATCCCCGTATTTTAGTGGAGAACCTTTCGCTTCATTCAAGCCATTTCAGGCACGCAGTGCGTGTAACATTAGCTTTGCTGCTGGGCTACTTTATTTCACTTTTTTTTACCGTAGGGCATGGCTACTGGATATTATTAACCACCCTTACTATTATGAAGCCCGCGTACAGCATAACAAGGCAGCGTAATGTTAGCAGGTTATTGGGCACTTTAACGGGCGGCACCATTGGTTTTCTTGTTCTTTATCTAACGCGGGATACTACTATACTGTTTACCATAATGGTGGTAGCAATGATAATTGCCTACAGCTTTTTACGTATCAACTATTTTACCGGGGTGGCAGGTATAACCATTTATGTGCTGCTAAGCCTGTATTTCTTAAGCCCAAATAGTTTACGCACGGCGCTTGAGGATAGGGTTGTTGATACCCTTATTGGCTCTGCGATAGCGGCTGCTATCTCAGCCTTTGTATTGCCTAAGTGGGAGCATGAGCAGGTTAATGAATACATGAAAGATGCCATTGAGGCTAACAAGAATTATTTCCAGGCAATTGCCGCTAATTTTTTATACGGCACCCTTAATAATACTGAATTTAAACTTGCCCGAAAAGACGCTTTCGTGACCCTTGCCAACCTGAGTGATAATTTTCAGCGCATGATATCAGAGCCAAAAAGCAGGCAGCCCAAGCTTGAATTATACCATCAATTTGTTGTAACAAGCCATACGCTTACTTCTTATATTGCGTCACTCTCGTATTACGCACAGCGCACCGGGCACCAATATGTGTCAACAGATTTTGCGCCGCTTATAGACGAGGTAAACAAGCAGTTTGATAAAGCGCTTACCGTAATTGAAACACAAAAGCCTTCGCCACCCGGCCTGCCGGAAGAATACCAGCCAATTAATACCCGGGTTGAACAATTGCTTGAGCAAAGAAAAAAAGAGATCGTGGCAGGCCAAAAGGAAAATGTAATGTCTGTACGTAAAACACTCTCCGACCTGAAAACCATCTCCGACCAGTTTTATATGATAAGCGATATTACCCAGGAGCAGGGAAAGATATTGGGAGGAATATATGGGTAGCCTGGGCTGCAAGCCAAAAGCTGTACGCCGCAAGCCTGTTAACAGCCCTTAACGCAGCCCTTTCTTGTGCTTATAGCGTAAAGCTTAAAGCTTGCCGCAATTGCCATTAACCTATCAAACCATAAAGCACTGCCGCAATTAAACCGCCGGCGATTGGTGCAATTACAGGTATCCAGCTATATTTCCAGTCGCTGTCACGCTTGTTTTTTATAGGCAATATAAAGTGCATAATACGTGGGCCTAAATCTCTTGCAGGATTGATGCAGTAACCGGTAGGGCCACCAAGGCTAAGGCCGATACCCAATACCAGCAGCGCGATAGGCAAGCCGTCAATTGAACCCAGGCCGCCTGTGGCCTTTGTTATATAAAAAACGCCCAGCAGCAACACAAATGTGCCAATTACTTCGGTAGTAAAATTATAACCTGCATTGCGTATAGATGGTGCTGTGCAAAAGGTGCCCAGCTTTGCATCCATATCAGTTGTCTCATCAAAATGCTGCTTGTAAGTTACCCAAACCAGGAAGGCTCCTATCATGGCTCCAAGCATTTGTGCTCCAATATACATAGGCACGTCCGTCCAGGGAAATTTGCCCGCATAAGCCAGGGCAATCGTTACAGCAGGATTGAGATGAGAGCCGCTTCCGGAAGCGCTGGAAACAAATACGCCCGCAAATACAGCTACGGCCCAGCCAAAAGTTATGGCGATAAGGCCACCATTATTACCCTTTGTTTTAGAGAGTATCACATTAGCTACTACGCCATCGCCTAAAAGTACCAGCACAGTTGTGCCTAAAAGTTCACCAGTAAAAGGGGTCATACAGCAAGTTGTTTTTTATGGTTGAGAGAACGTTAGTGCAATCGTTGGTTTCGTTACCCTAAATTATGGTTTCTAAGATATAAATATTCTTTTACCCGGCATATTGTTTTGCAAGCTGCTCAAAACTCTCTATTTGTGCTTTTACCCATGCCTCGTCTTTGCCCGTAATAGCAGCCATCGTTCTGGCAACATCGGGCGCCATAGCCATAGCGGCCTTTGCATCTAAAAATAAAAACCTCGTTCTCCTCGCCAGTATATCTTCTACCGTAACAGCCATCTCTTCTTCAATAAAATACCTTATTTGCTTTTCTGCTAAATTAAAATCTGAGTGTAAAATTTCACCGCCATCGCGCCTTCTGCTGCCAATAGCAAGGGTTTGCGTAACGCATTGTTTTGGTAACAAATTCCCAACTTTAATAGCGTTGCCTATTACATCTTCGGCC
>JABDGS010000207.1 GCA_013285915.1 Bacteroidota bacterium | reverse complement strand
GTGTTTGCTGGCAGCCATTGCAGAAACGGCCTGCAGAAACCATGCGGAATGTGGGATCCATTGTTCTGTCCAGCGCCATTCATTGCCATTGGCCTCCAGTTTAAAATCTATACCCGTGCCATCCGGGCTGCCGTCTTTGCCGGTAATGCCATTGCCAATACCGCCTGCTCCCGACCCATGGCCAAAAAGCGACGCCATATAAGGCGTATTATTTTGCCCGTGCTGATACATAAAGCAAACATCATAAGGATTGCCGCCCAATATCCAATTGATTTGGTTGGTCGCAAAAGCCGCCAGTTCCGGTTTAATCCCGAAAGCACCATTGCCAGGGTAAACCAGCCTGCCGCCAACAATAGCCACAGTAGCTAATGAAGCGAGCCGGGCATCTTCACCCTGCCACCACCAGCCGCTTTCATTTTCATGCGGTATAAAAAACCCTTCTTTTATGCTTCCCCTAAACTTGAATGATTGCCTTGCGTAGCCAAAAGGGTTGCTAACATCCCCTGTTACCCGTAATTGGTAATCCAGGAATTGCTTGATTGTATTCAGTGCCACAGCCCGTTTCGTTTCATCGCTTTCTTTATCAAGATAACGGGCAAGGGCAATTACCGGCAAGCCTGCGTCTGCCGCATGCCAGAAAGGTCTGTCAGCGTCGTTGGAAATAAAATAGCCTGATGGGCTCATCCTGGCAGAAAGGTGCTGCGCCCTTTTACGGGCAGCAAGTTTATAAACATTGTCGTTAGTGGCAATCCAAAGCTCTGTAGCGGCCATCAACGCACAATAATCGTCAATGATGTTTTCTTTGCCGTCATCGTCATACTTTAAATTATTTGCTTCCAGGTGTTTGAAGGCCCGTTTAGCAGCAGAAAGATATTGCTCGCTCGTAAACTCGCCATTTTGCTTCCATTGAGATATCCGCGCAAGTGCTGCTATGGCCATGCCGCCACCTTCGCGGTAAGCGCATTGATAATCAGATGTAGTCTTGCTGTCGGCCAACAGCCCAACAATGCGCCGCTCTTCGGGGTCTTTTTTAAAGTAACTGAATATGGTCATGTAAAAATAATCATCAGGCGATAAAGACCTCATCAGGTAATCGGCGCCGTAAAGCGCTTCTGCTGTAAAGGCTTCATTGCCTTTAATATCTTTAATTATACCGCCGGCCGTTTCTATTGAATTAACCATTGACCAAACAACATTAGGCGTTTGTTGCGGCGACATAAAATTGGTATAAGCCAGGTGCGAGAAATATTTGCTAACATCGCCAGACGCATCGCACCAGCCCCCATGTACATCTACACGTTTGTTGCTGCCATACAACAGCAAATGCTTATCTGCATTTAATTCTTCAGGACTGTTGGCCCGCTGGTGTTTGAAGAATTGAAACACTGCCGGTATGGATTGTTTTGCCAGTATTTGATCTCCTACCTCAAAAGGGCTTGAGGAGAGTTCCTTTTCCTTATATTTTACTCTAAGGAGAAATGTCCCTGTTTGTTGAAAGGATGAAAAATTTGCCCTGTAAAAATGGCGGCCGGCAAAACATTCGCCGGCGGGCATGTCATCGCTTAATGCCCCTTCAAAAAAAGTTTTATTTCCGGCAATATTAGTTATCCTGAATTTAGCAGGCAGCGTAAGTGTATCAGCCGTTTCCACCACTGCCTGTTTTGGCGCCGCGCTATCAAAAGCTACCTGGTTTATGTGAATGAGAGCGTCCTGCAATACAGCACGGGGTTCAACCACAGGAACCTTGGCTACGGAGGTATTCTGGCCCAGCCACATAAGGCTATTCAATATAAATTTATTTTGTTCGTTGCTGCTAAAGGTGGATGACAGGGTTGTATCAGTAGCATGATAATCCATATTGTTATGGCCCATATTCATGTACACCATTTTATAGTTTTTATTCGTCCACGCTATGGGGTAATTTCCTTCATGCCAAATTTCATTAGGCTTGGGGCCTGTGCCTAACGGAAAACTGCTTGGATGGATACTTAATAGAATTTGAATGTCTTTGTTGGAATATAGATCACCTGTCCACCTGTACCACTCGGATGGCGCAGACTTAAAAGTTTGAGGTAATCCCTTTAGTGTCGGGTGGGTTGTGTCTCCAATTTGTAAAATGGCAGAAACCGGCCGCCAGGTATTGCTCTTGTATTCGTCTGCACCCAAAAATTGCTTATGGTACCAATCCCAATTTTGCGGAAAGTCAGAATTATTCAAAGCAAACCCTGAAAAATGAAAACCCATGAATGCCCCGCCGTTTTTCAAATAATGTTCAAAGGCGTTTCTTTGATAGGCTTTTTCGGGCCGGGTATCTAAAAATATTACCACGCTATATGCTTTCAAAAACTCAGTATTCATATTATCCCAATTGCTGGTGCTGTCATACTGAAAGTTAAGCCTGGCGCCTTGCTCCTTAAACCACACATTAGCTTCCTTCACAAAACTGATGTGAGAGATATCATTTCTGCAGGTGAAAAAAGCAATCACCTTAAATGCTGGCTTTGGAGTCTGTGCCTGGCTATGGCTTGCTTGAAGGGCCAATGCAATTATTGCCAAACAAACGATGGCAACTTGCCGTGATAAATTTTTCATATGCTTTAATCGTTAGTTAGTCATTTAGATTTTAGTTTTGAAGCTGCGGCGGTATCTATCAATATTTCGCAATTGGGGTGTAATTGTACTACTGATGCTGGTATATCTGTTGTTACAGGGCCCTGGATGGCCTTTGCAACCATTTCCGCCTTATGTGCCCCTTTGGCTATCAATATCAATTTGCGCGTGTGCATAATATTCTTTATGCCTCTTGTTAAGCCACCCAATACTGTCCCTTCCGGTACTTGTGTTTCCCGGCGCACCCTTGCTTCAAAATCAGCGTCCATGGGCGACACCCATGTTTCGCTTTCGAAAGGGGTGCCCGGTTGGTTTATGCCAATGTGCCCGTTGGCGCCCAGGCCAAGCATCTGCAAGTCAACCCCGCCACGTGCTGCAATGCGGCTTTCAAATAATGCCGCCTCTCTTTCGAAATCGTCAGACATGGTTGGAGGCATGATGAAATTTTCATCCGGTATGCCCAAGGGGCCGGCAATTTGGTTTAATATCATTGTATAACAACTGCCTGCATACTCACGTGGAAGGTTGGTTAACTCATCCACATTTATTAAAGTAATATTTGATACATCA
>JABDGS010000206.1 GCA_013285915.1 Bacteroidota bacterium | reverse complement strand
AAATTGAAGCGTTAAGGGCACAAAATAAAAGGTTGCCGCACCTTGCTGCAATATTAGTGGGCAACAACGGAGCAAGCGAAACTTACGTGGCAAGCAAAATAAAAACCTGCGCTGAAATTGGTTTTCACTCAACCCTGGTCAGGCTGGAAAGCACCGTGGATGAAGCTGTTTTATTGAAAAAAATTGCCGAACTAAATAATAATGCTGCTATAGACGGCATACTGGTTCAGTTGCCTTTACCCAAACAAATAAACGAGCAAAAAGTAATTGAAGCAATACACCCGTCTAAAGATGTGGATGGTTTTCATCCTGTAAGTGTTGGTAAATTAGTGCAGGGCTTGCAAACATTCGTGCCCGCTACACCATACGGCATAATGCTTATGCTGCAGCATTTTAATATTGATACCAAAGGCAAACATGCCGTAGTAGTGGGCCGCAGCAATATTGTTGGCAGGCCTATGAGTATTTTATTAAGCGGTAACACCCCGTATGGCAATTGCACAGTAACAATATGCCACAGCCACACAAAAAACCTAAAAGAAATTTGCCTGCAGGCAGATATTTTGGTTGCAGCGCTTGGCAGGCCTGAATTTGTTAAGGCAGATATGGTGAAAGAAGGTGCCGTGGTTATTGATGTAGGCATTACAAGAATAGATGACCCAACAGCCAAAAAAGGCTTTCGTTTAAAAGGAGATGTTGCCTTTGCCGAGGTTTCGGCAAAAGCATCTGCCATTACGCCTGTGCCTGGTGGCGTTGGTTTAATGACGATTGCAGGCCTTTTACAAAATACATTGCGGGCATACGGGGAACGGGAAAAATTTTAAGTAACTGTAGGTTGGCCACACCGCGGCAGATTTATTAAAACACCCGCAGATAGTATAAATTTATATAAAGCCAATTTGCAATTTCAATCAATCTGCAATCCGCAATCTGCAATAAAATGACCGAACAAATTATAAACGATATAAGCCTCCCCGTTATGGAAAGTTTTTACACCCTTCAGGGCGAGGGCTTTCACCAGGGCAGGGCGGCTTATTTTATACGCCTTGGCGGCTGCGATGTGGGCTGTTTTTGGTGCGATGTAAAAGATAGCTGGGATGCATCAAAACATCCAATGCATGCTGTTAATTATCTTGTTAGCGAAGTAAAACAAACACCTGCTGAAATTGTAATTATTACAGGTGGCGAACCTTTAATGCACACACTTGATGCGTTTACAGCAGCGTTAAAACAGGCGGGTTTAAAAACACATATTGAAACATCCGGCTCATCTCCGTTAAGCGGCAATTGGGATTGGATATGCCTTTCACCAAAAAAATTTAAAGAGCCTTTGCCGGAAATTTTAACTGAAGCTGACGAGTTAAAAGTTATAATATATAATAAGACTGATTTTGACTGGGCTGAAAAATACGCAGCACTCGTTTCACCGGCCTGCAAACTATACCTGCAACCGGAATGGAGCAAGGCAGCTATTGTAACCCCTTTAATGATTGATTATATTAAAGCCAACCCCAAATGGGAGTTAAGCCTGCAGATACATAAATATATAAACGTGCCTTAACTGGTAAGGGTATTGTCTTCTTTATTTATTCATTAACAATAATGGTGCGCCGGCAAATATTAAAATGGCGCAATAGCTTTGTAACCGGTTGATTAAAGATTTTTCAACCAATACCAAAAAAATCGATGGATGATGTAATAAGCCGCCGCGAAAAAAAAACATACCTTATTCTTATATCGGTATGTATTGCCGCTTATTTATCTGGCTGGTTTATACCGTTAATGGAAATTGACGCCGTACAATATGCCAACATCAGCCGCGAAATGCTGCTGCATAAAAGTTTTTTGCAGGTGTATGATATGGGCAATAACTACCTTGATAAGCCACCCATGCTTTTTTGGTTAAGCTCAGCAAGTATGTACATTTTTGGCATTAATGACGTTGCCTACAGGTTGCCTTCATTCTTATTCGCCATCCTCTCAATTTATAGTGTTTACAGGCTGGCTTTATTGTATTACCCGCAAAGGCTTGCTTTGCTTAGCGCGCTTATATTAGCATCGTGCCAGGCTATGTTTTTAATAAACCACGATGTACGTACTGATACTATGCTTATGGGCTGGGTAACCCTCTCGCTATGGCAATTAGCTGCATGGCTTATAAGTAAAAAGTGGAAAAATCTTTTATTGGCATCGGTAGCCATTGCAGGCGGCCTGCTCACCAAAGGGCCAATAGCGCTAATGGTGCCATGCTTTTCATTAATACCCCATCTTTTGCTGCAAAGGCGGTTTAAAGATCTTTTTCGTTGGCAATACCTTGTAGTAGTTATAGTAGTTGCTGTGCTGCTATTACCAATGAGCATTGGTCTTTACCAGCAATTTGACCTCCATCCTGAAAAAACAGTAAACGGCCAGCAGCATGTTTCGGGTTTGCGCTTTTTCTTTTGGACACAAAGTTTTGGCCGGATAACGGGAGAAAGCACCTGGCATGAAAACGATTCATTCCTCTTTCTTTTTCAAAATATGCTTTGGAGTTTTTTACCGTGGATATTATTTTTTATTGTCGGCTTATTTTACGCTGTAATGCAATTGGCCCGCAAAAAGTTTTTGTTAACGGCACGGGAAGAGTGTATAAGCACTGGCGGCTTTATTATAACGTATTGCGCGCTGGCTTCCAGCCGGGCGCAGTTGCCGCATTACATTTTTATTGTTTTCCCGCTTGCGGCCATTATTACTGCAAAATTTGTTTATAAGCTGCTTTACACTGATAATTTAGTGCGGTGGAAAAAACCGGCGTTAATAACCCATGCTGTTATAATGGGGCTTTTGGCAACCGCTGCCGCACTGTTGCTATATTTTCCCTTCCCGCCACCAAACTGGCCGTTGATTGTACTATTTATTATTATATGTGTGTGCATTGTAGCAGCAATTATAAAAAACAGGTCTACCTTACCCTCTTTAGTAATATTGCTGGTGGCAGCTACATCAGGTATTAACCTGGTTCTCAATACTGGTTTTTACAGGCCGTTGTTACAGTATCAAACAGGCATTGCCGTAAACAGCGTAATTAACACCCGGCATCTTGATAAGACGCACTTTTATGTATTTAATATTGATGCTGGCAGAAGCCTTGATTTTTACGCCAACTATTCATTTCCACGCATTAGAGACACCAGCTTGCCTGTGCCGGGCGATTATGTCCTCACTTCACAAAAGGG
>JABDGS010000205.1 GCA_013285915.1 Bacteroidota bacterium | reverse complement strand
CGGACCGCAACGCTCACCACGTCTTTCAAATTTTAAGCTTTTTTCTTTTTCACACTTTCCGTTTAAATTTAAAACTGCCGTTTTCTGTTCCTTCTTCCCCCCTTTAGGGGATGGGGGCTCACTTCTGCCAACCTCCCTTACTAAATATAAAAACTGCTGTTTTGTCTCACAATTTCACAAACTATTTTTTTAGAAGCACCATAATTCTCATCGGCAGCTATTCTTTTAACTTTTCACTCATTACTTTTAACTTTTGGGGCATCCCGCACTAACAAATTATATTGCAGCCCCGAATGTTCTCTTTTAAAAACATATCGCTTATCCAGTTCCGCAATTATCCGCAACGGCAATTCACTTTTAAGGAAAGAATTACCGGCATTTGCGGCAGCAACGGCAGTGGCAAAACAAACCTGCTGGATGCATTGTATTACCTGTGTTTTACCAAAAGCTATTTTTTACGTCCCGATGCGCAGAATGTTACCCACGGCATGCAGGGTATGCGTATTGACGGGGATATTTTGCTGGATGATAATGCAGTAAAGCTTGTTTGTATAATACGGGAGAACAACCGCAGGGAATTTTTAAATAACGGCATAGCATACAGCAAATTTTCTGAACATATTGGCAAATTCCCCTGTGTGATGATTGCCCCCGACGATGTGGCTTTAATAAATGACGGAAGCGGGGAAAGAAGAAAATTTATTGATACCATTCTATCGCAGTTGAATGCAGGGTATTTAAAACAACTGATCGATCACACTAAAATTGTACAGCAGCGTAACAGCCTGCTAAAAGCCGCAGCCGAAAGGAATTATGTTGATGAAGCGCTGCTTGATACATTGGATGAACAGCTTGCAGAAAGAGCGCAGTTTATTTTTGATAAGCGCAGGGAGTTTTTACAAAAATTTGTCCCACTGGTGAAGGAACAATACGGTATTATAGCCGGCAAGGATGATGGTATCGAGCTTGCTTACGACAGCCAGTTGCAGCATACTGGCATAAAAGAGTTACTCCGGCAAAACCGCCAGCGCGATTTGTACCTGCAGCGCACAGGCGTAGGTATACATAAAGATGAACTTGTAATAAATATGAAGGCCGAAGCTTTTAAAATGCTTGCCAGCCAGGGGCAGCGTAAAAGCCTGTTATTTGCTTTGAAGCTTGCGGAGTTTATTACATTAAAGCAGCAAAAAGGTTTTGCACCCGTGCTGTTATTGGATGATGTTTTTGAGAAGTTAGATGCAGCCCGCATGCACAATTTATTACAGCGTGTATGCGTATACGAGCAGGGGCAGGTATTTATTACCGATACCCACAAAGAGCGGCTGCAGCAAGCACTAAATGCGCTGGGAGAGAAGTATGAGCTGATTGAACTGTAAACAAGGTGTAAGGCAAAAGGCGTAGGGCAGAAGGAAGAAGAAAACACTCAATATTCAATACTCAAATAAGGCAACTCCCTACCAAACTCCGTGAAACTCTGTGTCAAACTCAGTGCAACTCTGTGTCCAAAACCCCCTCCACGTTCAGCCTGCCAGGTTCATTTAACCTCCTCCAAGTCCCCCTCTTAGGCACGCCCGAGCCGGAACGGACGGGGGATAGGGGCTGCCCTCACCATGCATACGTTGCTACCGCACCTGCGTTCAGCACCGCGCTAAACATTTTGCCGTCACAATTAACCATAAACGTTTTTGTTGTATCGCTGCTGTTTTCTACCAGCAAAACAATTTTCCCGGCAGGTGTTTTAAAAGCCGCATTAGGCAATGCCGCCAGTACAGGCGATGCAATCCGCGTAGAGCCCGGTCTTACAAACTTGGCTGCATGCGCAATAATATAATAGGCAGGGTTACGCGTTACAGTATTACCGTCAATGGTAACGGCGCCAAGGCATTCCGTACAACCGCCGGGTGTATGGGGCTGCAATGCGCTGTTGGCTGCAAGGTTCCACTCAAGCGCAACTTTGCTCCAGTTTATAGCAGAGCCGATAACAACATTTTTTATATGCCAGTCAAGGTCGCCCTTTAAATGGCCCGGTGCACCAACCCACTGCTCGGTAAAATATAGGTTCTTGTTTGGGTAAGCATTGTGTACTTGCGTTAAGGTATCAATGGTACCACCATACAAATGAAAGGCTGAGCCATCAACATATTGCGCAGCATCAGCGTCCTGCAGAATCGTAGTCGCATAATCAGGCCGGTCGCAATTATGGTCATACAACCAAATTTGTGTATTTAATCCCGCCCTTCTTAAGGCAGGCCCAAATGCAGTTTTTATAAAGCTTGCCTGCTCTACAGGCTGCATAACCATGCTGGGGTTGTTTTTTGGGTTAAGCGGCTCATTTTGTATGGTAACAGCATTTATAGTAATGCCTTCTGCCCGCATGGCCTGTATGTATTTTATAAGGTAGTTGGCATAAACACTATAATACTCTGGCCTTAAGTTGCCGCCTTTGGTATCATTATTGGTTTTCATCCATGCCGGTGCACTCCATGGTGAACCCAGTATTTTTATCGTAGGGTTAATAGTTTGTATTTGTTTTAGCACAGGTATAAGCCATTTTCTATCTTGCCCTAAATTGAATTTATCAAGCTGCGCATCCGTTTCATTGCCGCTTAAGTCATCATACGAAAAAACATGATCATCCAGGTCAGATGAGCCAATACTTATGCGTAAATAACTTACACCAATATTATTTTTATCGTATGCAAACAATTCTTCCAGCAATGCCTTGCGCTCTGCAGCACCCATATTTTGTATATGCATCGCGCTGCCACCGGTAAGTGTATAACCAAAGCCATCCATTGTTTGAAAACGGTTTGCAGTATTAACGGTTATTATAGCATCGCCCGCCTGCGCAACGCTGAACGATAATGATGGCTGTTGTTGAAAAAGTACCGATTTGTCAGGGTCAGTAAGCCAAACTTCAACTGAGCCTTTTGTAGTATGGCTGCTCTTCTTTGTGGTGCTGCTTTTTGTTGTGTGCTTGCCCTTGGTGGTGTGCTTTGTTTTACGCTGGGCATTTAATATACTAAATGGCAATACAACTAGAAAAATAAAACATAACACTGCATGCATCTTTTTCATAATGGCAGTTTTATTGGTAGTTTATTTTATGCAATACGGATAGTGATAATGGCTTTCAGTTTAAAAATATCGTAATCAATTTTCCTCTCTGAAATTACAATCGGTGACCCGGTTTTTCTTGCAGACTGCTTTAGCTGCCTGCGTTTT
>JABDGS010000204.1 GCA_013285915.1 Bacteroidota bacterium | reverse complement strand
TCAGACAGTTTTAAATTTGCCTTACAACAGCCTATCCAGGTTTTGCGGGACTGGGACATGAATGCAGGTGAAAACTCCGTAGCCACTACACTGGCGATTGAATGGGCTACCAAACTTGTACCTAAAATTATGCGCAACCCGCTTGATGATGAAGAAGCAGACCAGGTTACAAAAACAGCAAGGTTTATACAAACGGCCACGGCTAACGATTTGCTGCAACCATTTTTGGCCACGGTGAGGGAACTAACGGCTAAGTGGGGCAACTGGCAAATACCATGGGGCGATATTAACCGTTTTCAAAGGTTGAGTGATGATATAAACTCAAAGTACGATGACAGCCAGCCGAGCATTCCTGTGGGGTTTGCATCGTCGCAGTGGGGGCAAATACCATCTTACTCAGCGCGTTATTTCCCCGGCACTATGAAACGCTATGGCGTTAGTGGCAACAGTTTTATTTGCGCGGTGGAGTTTGGCAAACACGTGACTGCAAAATCGCTGCTGGCAGGTGGCGAAAGCGGCGATATTAACAGCAAGCATTTTACCGACCAGGCATTAATGTACACCAGGGGACAATTTAAAGACGTGCTGTTTTATAAAGAAGATGTTGAGAAACATGCGGAGAAAACGTATCACCCCGGAGAGTGAATTGATTGCCCCGAAGGGGCCACTTTGTGACAGATTGACGATTGCAGATTGGATCGTCCATGCTCAAATAATTACTCCATGTGTTAAGATTTGCCCTTTATCAAAATAACAAATAAACATATTTGCCGCTCAGTACATTTATTGTTGCCCTTGCGTATTGGTAATTTAAAAATAAATGTGCGTATGTCTTACTTCATCCTGTACCGGTCTCAGGCAATTGCATTTGCATTACTTACGCTTGTGTTACCGGGAAAATCTTTTTCACAGGATACATTAACAGGCATTCAAAAAACTGCAATCGTGCGAAAATACCTTACTGCCATGTGTAAACTGGATGTTGACGCAATGCTGCCATACAGGCATGAGCAATATACCCGGATTGCGCGGGATGGTAAACAATCGCCCAATGACTTACAATTTGAAAGAAACATGACCGGCTTTGAAAAATCAGTAGACACAAAATGGACGTTTAGAATAGTAAGCTTAAACGGGGAGACCGCCACGGTATATGAAACTGAGGACAGTAAATGGTACAACCTGCTTGGCGCCGGTTTAAGAACGCAAACAATACAATACATCTTATCAGGTAATAAACTAACAGCCTACAAGGTAATAACGGTTGACAATGCAAAAGGTGACTACAAAACCCTTGTGCATGATTTTATCACCTGGCTTAAAACAACTGAAGCCAAAGATGATAAGGATATTTTTGATGGCGAAGGCAGCTTGTTATTTTCAGCAAAGAGTGGTGAAAAACTAAAAACCTATCTTAAAAGTTGGAAGACAATAACACAACACTCCTAAAACTCCTCCAATTCACATATAGTTAACTGTTTGCAGGCTTAAAATAGTAAATCTTCATAGCACAAACCGCGCTATGAGAAAAATCGTAATACCCCTGCTTGCAATTGTAGTTGTTTATGCTTGTAATGATCAAAAGGCCGGTAAGGCAAAACCTGTTGCACCCCAGGTGACAGCGCCCGTAAGTGAATTCTCAGATGTTTATACCACGCCGGTAAAGAAGGCTATGTATTCAATAAATGTCTCCGATTCATTTACAATCTTTCAATCCCTTCCTTCAACATACAATAAAGATTCTGCCAAGCACTATCCCCTTGTTATTTTGTTAGATGCCAACGCATTTTTTGAGCCCATGCTGGCTAATGCAAAATTTAACACGTTTATTGGCGATATGGATGAGTGTATTATAACGGGCGTTGGCTATAAGAATTTTCCGGCAATGGATTCGATAAGAAGCAGGGACTATACTTATCCAAAGGCGTTACCGGAATATGAAATGGGCCTGAGTGGCGGCGCGCCGGCGTTTAAAAGCTTCCTGGATAATGAATTGGTACCACAACTTGAAAAAGAATACAAAATAGATACCCAAAAAATAATATTATGCGGCCATTCACTGGGCGGGTATTTTACCCTTTACTACCTGTTAAAATCTGCACAGGAAAACAGGTTTGTTATTAAAAATTTTATATCCGCCAGCCCAAGCCTTTTTTATAATAACAGGTACCTGTTTGCAAAAGAAGACAGTATAGCAACACATCAAAAATCAATGCCGGTTGAGGTATACATCAGCATGGGCAGCAGGGATATGCAGGATTCATCATTAAAAAATATCCTTGGCGCATTTACTTTTCAACTAAACATGCATCACTATGCCGGTTTAAAGCTGCGCGCAGATGAATACACCAATTTCGGCCATATCGATGCTGCCTTGCCCGCTTTTGCTAAAGGCTTGTCCTTTGTATTTGGGCGGTGGTAACCCTACTTCAATTTTCTATGCATTTTCGCAGCCTCGTAAACTTCTTTTATCGCTGCAATTACAGTAGCCGGGTCTTCAAGATGAATATTATGCCCGCTGTTTTTATCAGTAATATGTTTGCTGTTGGTGGAAAGGTGCGACAATTCTTCTTGCTGCAGAAGGCGTTCAGTTTCAAGCTCTGCTGAATCTTTCCTTCCATCATAACCGCCGCTGCCGCGCGTAAGTACGATCAACGGAATATCACCAAGCATATATGCTGGTTCCCCTTTGTGCGCATACATATTCTGCACATCTTCCGGCGACCATGTCATTTCGCTGTTGCCAGTGGCGCGGTACACCGCCTGGTTTTGCGCCCATACCTGCATTTTCTGCACATCAGCCGGTAATTTGGTTAAAGGAAATTCAACTTCGTTATAAACCTCCCCGGCTTGTTGCCCTTTGTGGTTAAGTACTGCTGTATCGTTACTGCCACCTGTTTGCGGATTAGGCGCCTGCTGGCCTTTTGCCCATTCGCGGATGCGCATTGCCTGGTCGCCCATAATTATCCGCGCATTTTCATTTAAAGCTTCAACCAAAACCATTCCCACTACTTCTTTTGGATAAAATCTTGCAAAGGCACGTACAAGAAAACCGCCATAACTCTGGCCGACCAAAATATATGGCCCTTTAATGCCTGCATTTTGCAGTGCTGTATGCAACTCGGTGATTATTTGCAGGCTTGTTCTTGGCACCGGACCCGGTTCACTCCAGGCATAACCGGCCCTGTCGTAGCTAACTGCTGTTGTAAACTTGGCTATTTCGGGCTGAACAAGGTTCCATATAAATGAAAAATCGCCGCTGCCATTTTCCATA
>JABDGS010000203.1 GCA_013285915.1 Bacteroidota bacterium | reverse complement strand
GGGAATGGAAACTTGTAAATGTGCTTTGGGGTTATGTGAAATAGTTAATTTGCAATAGTAGAAAAACGCATTGCTGATTTAAACCAATATTATGGACAATAAATACAATTACGTAACTAAACTTGATGTTAAGTTTGACCACCTTGAAAAAATAGACGTGAACCAGCTTGTGGCTGAATGCACAGACAAATGGTTTAACCAAACGCTTACCAATGTTAATGACAGTGTTGTTAGAATTGGCATTGTTGAGGGCGAATACCATTGGCATAAGCACGATAACGACGATGAATTCTTTTTTGTGCTAAGCGGCCAGCTGATAATTGACCTTGAGGGCAGCAGTATTGAATTGAACCCAAACCAGGGGGTAACTATTTCCAAAGGTGTTATGCACCGCCCCCGTGCACCAAAGAAAACGGTTATGCTGATGGTAGAAACAAGCGCGATAGTACCTACGGGAGACCAATAAAAGCCGGTTGATTGGTAAGTACCAGTTGATTAGTAAGTACCGGTTGATTGGTAAAAGTTGATAAACTGGTTTTTACCAATCAACTGATAAACTGGTTTTTACCAATCAACCGGGCTTTTACCAATCAACCATTTAATGCTGCAATGTATCAACCCTGAAAGCGGGAGTGCTTCCATAGTTACCCCTGGCAAGTATAGTATAACTTCTGCGGTCGCCCAGTGTTAGTTGTATGCTGTCAAATGCCAGCGTAGTATCTGCGTAACGAAGTTTAAAACTGTATGTGCCTGACGGCATAATGAGAAAGTTGGTCAACAGCCTGTTTGAATAAATATCATTAAAATAACGGTGCGTGTAGATGGTGTAAGTAGTGTCTAATTTTGATGTATCGGTATTTTTTATGCCTATATCCAT
The DNA here is from genome assembly GCA_013285915.1 of Bacteroidota bacterium. Taxonomy (GTDB): domain Bacteria; phylum Bacteroidota; class Bacteroidia; order Chitinophagales; family Chitinophagaceae; genus JABDFW01. Next base: position 2,410 of record JABDGS010000203.1, on the reverse strand, counting down.
CAGGGGTGCATTGGGACTAAAGTTAAAAAATCGTATTTCTGAAGTATCTATTCCCAACGTTAAGGGGTTAACATCAAATGCTTCAGACTGCAATTGGCTGCCACTACCAAATAAAAACATCAGGTAGTTTTTACCTGTTGAAAAATCAATATTATAATCAGCGTTGAAATTTGATGAACCGGCCGGTGCGAATTTTATGTTATAAGTACCGGGTAGTACGCTTACGTAACTATTATCGTTGGCATAAGCAATATTGGTAGCCTGCACCTGGTTATTTAGGTACATATCCTGGGGCTGCAAAGTATAGTCTATATTAAACACACGCAATGCTGAAGGTGCAACGGTGTTTGTTTTGTTACAGTTGCTTAAATAAACCAATAAGCATAACGAAACTGTTATAAGCCCTAAACCCTTTTTCATATAAGCCCCGAAAATAGCTAAAAACAAAGAAACCCCCTAACCCCTGAAGGGGAGTTTATATAATAGAAAAGTTAAAAGGCTGTAATAACAAAATTGGCAGCTACCCAATAAACAGTAATATTATCTGCCAGTTACGGCCTGCGACTACTCGCTTCGTAAAGCTTTTACAGGGTTGGTAAGCGCTGCTTTTATGGTTCTAAAACTTACAGTAATAATTGCAATCAACATCAATAGCAAACCAGCCAGCAGAAAAACCCACCACGGCATAGTAATTCGGTATGAGTAGCCCTGCAGCCACCGGCTTAATGAAAACCAGGCCACCGGCGCAGCGATAAAGAAAGAAATTACCAGGAGCTTTAAAAAATCTTTAGATAACAAAGCGGTTATACCGAACACAGATGCTCCCAGCACTTTTCTTACCCCAATTTCTTTAATACGTTGTTGTACAGCATAGGATGATAAGCCAAATAAACCCGCACAAGCCAATATGATAGCAATGGCAGCAAACAGGTTCATTACATTACCCAACCGCATTTCCGAACTGTAAAGACGATCATAATCTTCGTCTAAAAAATGATATTCAAACGGGCGATAGGGTATAAGTGTTTTCCATTTGCTTTCAAGATAACTTATAGTTTGAGGGATATTTTCACCGGATATTTTCACCAGCATGTTCCTGCCCCAAGATTCGGTAAATAAAACAAGGGGTTTGATAGGAGAGTGCAAGGAAAGAAAATTAAAGTCTTTTACGACGCCTTTTACTATACCTGGACGCGAGTTATCAAGAAACATTTTTTTGCCAACTGCTTCCTGCGGCGTCCAACCCAAAACCTTCGCTGCTGATTCATTCAAAATAAAATGATATTTCTTTTTGCTTTGGTCATCCGTTTCAATATCCTTCAGATCCTGCTGTGTAAAATTGGCGCCTGCTATCAATTGTATTCCCGTCGTCTTTATGTAATCTTCGTCAATCCTGTTTGCTGTAACGGCCATCTGGTCGTTTTCGGCCATAGCCTCGTTGCGCATATTATAGCCGCTAACTATTTCAGTGGGCAGGTTTTGCGCCCTGCATACACTTTTAACATTAGGGTTAGAGGTAAATTCAGTCTTAATTGTTTTAAGGTTATCAGACATTTTATCATCAAGCGGCATTACCAAAATGTGCTGCCTGTCGTACCCCAAATTCTTGTTTTGAATATAATGCAACTGGCTTTGCACAACAAATGAAGAAGTGATAAGGAAAACCGAGATGACAAACTGGAATACCATCAATGTTTTTCTAAGCACTATGCCCGATGCAGTATTTTTGAAAGATCCTTTTAAAACCTTAACCGGCCTGAAGTTTGACAAAATAAAAGCCGGATAACTGCCGGCCAGCAAACCTATGCAGGCTGTAATAAACAAAGCTGCACCAATTACGCCGGGTGAAAAAAGCAGCGAAGCACTTAAGCTTCTGCCGGTGAAGCTGTTAAATGCAGGCAGCAAAGCCAATACTACACCTATACTGAGTATGAGAGCAATTAGAGAAAGCAGGGCAGACTCACTGATAAACTGGCCAAATATTTGATTTTTATGGGCGCCAGTTACTTTGCGTATGCCAACTTCCCTTGCCCTTTCCATCGAACGTGCTGTACTAAGATTGATATAAGTGAAGCAGGCGATTGAAAGAATAAGCAAGGCCACTGCAGCCAAAATATAAATATAGGTTATACTTGTGTTTGGCACAAAGCTTTCATATTCGGAATAGAGATGTATTTTAGTAAAGGGCTCAAGAATAAAATTAACCGTAGCATTTTGCCCCTTCATTTCATTACGCATAAAAGGAGCAATTTTAGGCTGCAATGTTTCAAAGCCTTTTACATCTTTTAATAAAAGGTAGGTGGTATAATTAGCATCCCAGTAAGTTTCCTCCTGTGTTTCGCCAAGTGAAGAAAAGGATGTAAGAAAATCAAAATTTATTTGCGAGTTTGCGGGACAGTCTTCAATGACA
>JABDGS010000202.1 GCA_013285915.1 Bacteroidota bacterium | reverse complement strand
GTAGTCATAATTAAGTTTTTTACTAATGAAATCAGAAAAATTTATTCTTGGCAATTCATCAGAATAATGAATCATTTCAACAATAACATTTTTTATTTTTTCAATCATCACACTTCTTTTGTCATCCATCAGTTCCAAACCAGATTTAGATAATCCCGCTTTAAGCAACACAAGTTGTTGGGGGGAAAGAGTTTCTTCAATATTTATCTCCCCAAGTTCTACTGAGGTATAATGCAAACCCAATTTTTCCAATTCAGATCTCACAACCATTTTGCAGCGGATGCTTACCATATATTTTATAAATAACTTCATACTTTGGGTAATCAGGAAAGTTTTATGATGTTTAAACTGTGCAAACCGCGCATAATAATGTATGTCAAATCAAATTCAAACCATTTCTGTGCAAAATTAGCGTTGTTTTTTGCGTGATGATGATTGTTTTGAAAAAGCTCTCCCATAAGTAAAATACCCCATGGAGAAGTATTTTTTGACTGGTCGCCATTGTTAAAGTTACAGTAGCCATATTTGTGGCCGCACCAATTAACTATTGCGCCCTGCAGGGGGCCCATAATAAAATGAACAGGCAATAGCAGGAACCACAAAAGCGATGGGGCAAAAACTATGTAAAAAGTAACATACAGCGCGCCAAAAAACAACCTTGTTACCGGGCTGTGGCCAATATTATCAAGCTTGCGCCACGAAGGCAGGTATTCCTGCGTAAACTGAGCGCCTGGTAATTGTTTACCGGAACCGAAGCCGTGAAATATTCTTGCTGTGTGCAGCATCATGCGCCAAACATCTTTATAAAAAAGGGGCGAATGAGGGTCTTTTTCTGTATCGCTGTAAACGTGGTGCATCCTGTGCATAACACCGTACGCCTTTGGCACAAGAAATGACGAGCCTTGCACAAACCACGTACAAAAGTAAATTACCCTTTCCCAGTTTTTGCTTACAGTATACATTTGATGAGATGAAAAGCGGTGCAAAAAGAAAGAATGAAAAAATAGGGACAGGAACCAGTGACTAAAAAAAAATATAAGTATTGCTATCATAAAATTATTATTGAAAAAAATGTACTTGATTCGGGTTTGGTGTGGGTTGTAAACCAGGTTGCGCAGGAGATGGATATTAAAAAGAAGATAATTTAAACGGGTTAACCTTGTGCAAAGGTACTTAAAAGCCGCCTTAAGGCTGTTATACAATTAACACAAATGGTTATATAATTCACATATTCAATCATCGGGTTTGCATGCCGAAGCTTGGTCACCAATATTAACCCCGGTTGATATAAAAGCTGATAACCACACACATTATTTTTAAAATGTATGCTTAAATTGTTAAATGCGCAGGTATTTAATAGATAAATACATCAATCGTTTTGGAGATATTATTTTAAAGCCTGGAAGAAGATATAACGCAGTTTGTTATTTGTATTAATTATAATAATTGTCCTAATTCAAGTGGTACCGTTTCCATGGTGGTGTAAGTTATCATCGCCGCCATTTTTGTCAAACAGCAACGTAAAAACTGTTCCCTTACCCTCTTCAGACTCAACATTTACACTAACATTATTTGCTCTGAGTGTATCGTAAATTATTGGCAGTCCCAACCCAAGGCCGCCCGGCTTATTTGTAAAAGATTTAATAAATAAAATAGCTAAATTTTCCCTGCTAATACCACAGCCGTTATCTTCTATCTGCAGAATATATTTACCGTATGCAGGTTTTAAAACAAGGTTCAACAATCCCCTATCCTGTATCATGGCTTCTATTGCGTTAACAATTATGTTAGTTAATGCAATTTTAATTTTGGGGCCATCCAATATTACATTGCAATCCTCTATATTATACTCTTCATTAACTGAAATATTTTTGAGCTTTATCCTATCTCCCACTATAGCTAAAACTTCACTAAGAAGACTACGCAAAGAAAATTCCCTTGCCTGCAGTTCTTCCGAACCCCGATACGTAAGAAGTTCAATAACAAGTTCGTTGATCCTTTTTGAATTTCTGAATATTATATCAAGATATACTTCCGGTTCTTTCTCTTTTGTTGCCACCTGCAGCATTTCAGCAGATAAATTAATATTGGCTAATGGGTTCCGCATTTCGTGCGCCATTGCGGAAACAAACCGGCTGTAATTGTCTTTGGTATTAAAGGATATTGCCAGCGCATTCATGTTTGAGGAATTTTAACCACATGTAAAGGTTCATATATTTATCGCCTAAAGTATTACACCTGTTCGCAAACAAGTTGCAACATTCACTGATTATTTTTATTTGGATGTACGACTTATATACTGTTTCTATTGAAATAATGCAGCCCCACTCACTAAATCTGTCAGTGCTTTTTTAAATATCACAACACACCGCAGCTATAATGCCACGGTTTTATTTTTATTCAAAATATTTTCAAACCGCTCAATTTATCTTCTGTTATTATTATGACGAAAAATGTTCCATAATAAAGGCATGCTGTTGGTTTTCTGTCATTTTATCAGTTTGCTTCACTTCTATTTTAATTTTTTCAAACCGGTGGTCCTTTTTTATTATATTGTATAGTTCCGCCTTCGCACTGGTTGCACCAAAAAGTATTACATCGTCATATTCCCTTATCAGTTCGCTAAGTTGTTTATAATAGCCGGCCTGTTCATGTTGTTCTTTGTTGTGCGACAGGCTCTCGCTTTTTATAAGGCTTGCCTCTTTTTCCACGTGGTCAAATTTTGAGAAGATGACAATTGATTTAACAAGGCCTGTTGTATACTCCATTAGGTGTGCACTTGCATGGTCCATGCAAATTCCGAGCTTTTTTGTAATTGCCATTTTTAATAATTTAAAGAACAAAAAAAGCACCATCGTATAGCATGGTGCTTCACTAAATCCCCACAGGCTAAGAAACAGTTGATTAAGAAGATGGTGGTGCTTGCTTATTCACAGTTCACAAAGGTGTGCCTGTTTGCAGCAGCAAGCGTTACACAACTATTTAAATAAGTTACATAATTCGCGCAAATTGCAGTTAACACAGTGCAGGCGGTTTTACTATCATCTATTACCGCTATTTTCACCTATCCGTTGGTAATTCATCCGCTTTCTATAAAAACATTCCATGCCTAAAATAGTAACATTTCCTGCTGCTGGTAAAACCCCTGAGTTTTATCAACTGCTGAAAAATGAAATAAAACAAGTATTTGGAAGGGGGATAGCTACTGCCGGAGATTGTACCGAATTATCAAACGATATTCATGACAAGGTTGCAATAAGAATAAATTTTAACACCCTTAGAAGATTTTTTGGATTGGTAAAGGCTGAT
>JABDGS010000201.1:1216-3312 GCA_013285915.1 Bacteroidota bacterium | reverse complement strand
GGCCTGCGGGGTAAGCCATTTAACAACAGCAATTGCTGTTCTGCCTCGTATAGCTTTGTATTTAATGCCTCGTTACTGCCACCAGCGGCGACAGCCTTGCTGCAAACACTGCTGAGCGAATCTGTGCTTTTTTGCAGGGCAGCTAACGCATTTTGCAGTGGTGAGAAATCAAGATATGGCACTGCATCTTTTGTTTTGGGGACAACAAATGTCTTTGTTGGGTCTGCGGCCAGCTTATAATCACCCGAATTTATTAACTGGTTCTCTGTTTCTGTGTTATCTCTTGTTTGCTGTAATAATCCAATAAGTTCAGTAACGTAGCCATTAACAGCTTTGTACAAATCTTTAAATTCAAACGGCAACACATCGGCATCTGCCATACGTAAAGCTGCTCTTCCCGCTGTTTGTGATAAAGCCACGCCATAATGAAAACCGGGATCTTTAAACCTTGAATAGTCGTCGTAAGAATCATAAATTGAATGGTATTCGCCGCCTGGGTCCTCGCCACCATAACCAATATCAAGCGCAGGAACTCCAAGGTGTTGCAGGAAAGAGGAAAAATCTGAGCCTGAACCCAGCGCACCCAACTCAAGCCATTTTTTGCCAAGCGCTTCTTTTTTGGCAGAAAGCGATCCTGCATTTACTGCACTGGCAGCCTTTGTGCGTTCAAACACGCTAACATTGGTTTGCGGATCAATAACGGTTTTTGATATTTCGTCCATCATAACGGTTAATGCATGCGAACCGCCGGCACCCATAAAACCGCGGCCGTTACCATCAGAATTTATATATACCACGCATTTTTTCTGCAGTTCATCAGCATGTTGTTCGGCCCATTCTGTTGAGCCAAGCAATGCAGGCTCTTCACCATCCCATGCACAATACACCAGCGTACGTTTGGGCTTCCAGCCATTCTTTACCATCAACCCTATTGATTTTGCTTCTTCCAGCATAGCTGCCTGACCGCTAATTGGGTCCCCTGCGCCATTAACCCAGGCATCATGGTGGTTACCCCTTACAACCCATTCATCCGGAAAATCCGAACCTTTTATCATGCCCACGACATCGTAGCAGGGCACCATCTTCCAGTCAAATTCCAGCTTCAGGTGCACAGTTGATTTACCCGGCCCAACGTGATAGGTAATTGGCAATGTTCCTGCCCAGCCATCCGGCGCAACAGGCCCTTCCAGCGCAGCCAGCAAAGGCTGTGCATCGTGGTAGCTGATGGGTAATACAGGTATTTTTAAAATTGTAGTTGCATCCTCGCGTTTAAGGCGGGTGGCATTTTCAGTAGCACCAATACCCGGCGTAAGCGGGTCACCGGGATAAATAACCATATCCATTACAGAACCCCTCTGTACGCCATATTCATTTTTAAAAGCACCCTTGGGATAAACATCACCAGCGGTGTAACCATCATCGTGCGGGTCGCTATAAATAATACAGCCAATAGCCCCGTGCTCGTACGCCACCTTTGGCTTAATGCCGCGCCAGCTGCGGCCATATTTTGCAATTACTATTTTGCCTTTTACGTCGATACCCAGTTTTGCTAATTGTTCATAATCATCGGGCAGGCCGTAATTTACAAACACCAGTTCTCCTGTTACATCACCATCAGCGCTCCAGGCATTATAGGTGGGTAACTGCCCTTCCTGGCCGCTCGTAGCATCTTCTTTTAATGCAGGTTCTTTTAATAAAGCTTTGTACACTGTGGGCGATGTCATTTCAAGCACCCGTGTTTTAGGCGTTGGGTACAGCACCGAAAAAGTTTCAATATGTGCATCAAACCCATAGCTCTTTAGCCGTGCAAGAATGTTCTCTGCAACTTCTTTACTGCCTGCGGAACCTAGATTATGTGGTTTACCAGCAAGCTCTTTAATGGTACTGCCAATATTTGCAGCGTTAAGGTTGGCATCAAATTGCTGCTCAGCAGCCAATTGTTTTTGTGCGGATTGTGGCGCAAAACCAGAAATAGATTTGTTTTGTGCAGTTGCCTTTTGCATTAGCAATGCAAAGGAGGCTGCTGTGCAGATTGTCAGGATTTTATACCGTGGGGTGCCAATCGGTCTTTTTTTATTGATATGGTACGTTTTGCA
>JABDGS010000201.1:543-1206 GCA_013285915.1 Bacteroidota bacterium | reverse complement strand
GTTTTATGTGCTGATTAACTAAGTCTTTTTTATTTCAACAGCAAGCAATTGATGCAGTGTATCGGCAATGAGCACTATGTGTGTATCATCAACCCACACTGACGGAATGTGCAATATAGTAAAACGCCGCTTTTTTTTGGTATGCAAAATAAATTTTGCGCCGCCGCCCTTACCTCTTCTTACATGCAGGTTAATATAATCTGCATCCTGAACCGGTATATTTATTTCCTTTACGCCGGTTAAGGTTTTTTGCACCATAAATATATTGCCGGCCGCTATTTTAATTTCAGTAATATACGATTTGAAAAAAAGCAGGCCTATAAGCACCGCACTTATCAGCAGGTATACGTAGATGAAACCCATAGGTATGCGGCTTCCTTCCTCCTGCAAAACGTACCATATCAATAAAAAAAGACCGATTGGCACCCCACGGTATAAAACAAACAATATGCGCTCCCGTGGGTCGCTTAGTTTAAGATGCAGCGTGTCGGCTGTATCTGCAAGTTCTTCGTATGGTTTGTAAATATTCATAAGCACTCCTCACTTATGTAAATATACATTTTATGGTTGATTATCGGGCGGCCTTATGAAGAGCGATTGGATGATATTACAAATGGCATTTGCAATACTAAAGATTCTGAAAAAGCACCCGCACGATGATGG
>JABDGS010000201.1:0-533 GCA_013285915.1 Bacteroidota bacterium | reverse complement strand
CACCCGCACCCCAACTAGTGCCAGTGACACCGCCAGCGCCTTTACAATGGCATTGCCTTTAATTTTATGAGAAAGAAAAGCCCCCAGTTGCGCCCCGACAATTACCCCAATTGCGAGGTAAACTACCAGCTTAATTATATATGGGTTATTGTAATTGCCTTCAGTTATGTGAACAATAACACTTGTTACCGACATGATGGCCAAAATAAAATGCGATGTAGCTGTTGCAACGTGCACCGGGAAGCGCAGCCAGTTAATAAGTGCGGGTACGTGAATAATGCCACCGCCAATACCCAGTAATGGAGAAATAAACCCTACCAACAGACTTATAAACCAGCCCAGGTATTTGTTATAAGAGTAATAATATGTTTGCCCGGCTGCATCTGTAAAATGGGTGGTTGTATTGCCGGTTTGCTGGATTGCCTTTTGTGCAGGCGCTTCTTTACCATTCTTTTTAAAGAAAAGATATAATGAGAGAAGGATAAGCAGGGAACCAAATATTATGGTAAATACATAGGCTGATATATACCTTG
>JABDGS010000200.1 GCA_013285915.1 Bacteroidota bacterium | reverse complement strand
GCGCTATCAAACCGGGCAACCAGGTAATTTTTTGGGTACAATTGTTTTAACAGTTCAGCCGCTTCATCTGCTGTTTGTGCTGAATAATAATAGCCACCGATCATCATTTTTGGAAACAGGATATTAAGTGCCGGTAAAGTATCTTTCAAACCAATATAAGCCTGTGCATACATAAAGGCCGTGAAAATTTTATTACCCTGTATTTCAACACCACAAAAATGATGATACGGATATTTTTTGTCGAACAGTTTAATATAACGCAGCGCCAACTTGTAATTATGCTCATCCAAAGCCATTTCAGCCAGGTTAACACAGGCGTTATGACGGTACAAAGCATAGGGTTCAGCCATAATGCCCCGGCCACTGCCACCTTTTTCCATTTGGTTGTAGTTTGCGGCTACAATTGCAGTAAATATTTTTTTAGCTGTATCATAATTATGTAAAAGCTTGTATATATATGCAATATTATAAATGGCTTTATGATATACAGGCAATTTTTGGCCTGCCTGTTTTAATATGTCATCGTATAAAGCAAGCGCATCAATATACATGCTGTCATACGCAAGTTCGTAAGCTTTATCAAAGCTGCTTCTAAAGCTTGTATCATACTTTTGTTGCACACCAGGCTTTTTTTGGGCACTGCATATATTGGCCAATGCTAATAAAGCAGCCGAAACTAATAGCTTTCTCATAGCATGTTTTATACAGGATGCCACAATTGGAAAAATTACACACACAAATAAAAAAGCCCCGCAAAAAATTGCAGGGCATGTTTTTAATAACTAAAAAACTGCGTATTAAAAATATGTAGTACTACTGAAAAGTAAACTGTTCCCAACCCTGTGCCGTCGCCCGGTTGCAGGTCATTGCTTGTGTGCCATTCTCGCTGCTTACAAATTTGCCGTTATTGCCCTGTAGTGAAAAAGTGCCGTTTGAATTGGTAACCCAGGTAAATTCTTCCCAGTCGCTAAAGCTGGTGCGGTTACAGGTTATAGGCTGTGTGCCGTTTTCACTGCTTACATATTTGCTCATTGCCTGTAATGCTACCTTACCATTGCCGGCATCTACAACAGTAAACTCTTCCCATGCCTGCGGCGCGGTGCGGGTGCATGTCATGGCCTGTGTGCCATTTTCGCTGCTTACAAACAACCCGTTACTGCCTTTTATGGCTATTGTTCTGCCTATTGGCGCGCCACCGCCTGAATTAATAATGTTATATACACGCACATAGTCAACCGTCATGCTGGCGGGCAGGGCGGCATCGTTTACGGTAGGGCCCGATAGGTCACCACCCACGGCAAGGTTAAGTATTATAAAAAATGGGTTGTGAAAGGCCCCGGTATTGTTTATATTATTGGCAATATTGCCGGTAACATACAGGGTATTGTCAACATACCAGCGTATACTGCTGGCGTCCCACTCAATGGCATATACATGAAAATCACCCGGCGTTGTAGTGGTACTGCCGCCATATTGCACATGGCCGCTGCCGCCATTCCAGTGCATAGTGCCCAATATAGTGTTTGATGTGTTTACCTGCTCCATAATATCCATCTCTCCGCAATTGGGCCAGCCAACTGAACCAATATTATTACCAAGCATCCAAAACGCCGGCCACATACCATTGGCAGCTTTATACGGGCTTCAATACGCCCGTAAGTTTGTGTAAAATGCCCTGCGGTATTTATCCTGGCGCTGGTATAAGGCTGCCCGCCAACGCTTTGTTTTTTTGCAGTTATTACAAGGTTGCCACCTGTTACGCTTATATTGGCCCCCTGGTAATATTCCTTTTCGTTGTTAACGCCGGGGTTACCCGTTTCAATTGTCCAGTTGCCGGTGTTAAGGCTGGTGCCGTTAAACTCGTCAGACCATACCAATTGGTAAGTAACAGCCCTTGGCACGGTTAAGGATGAAGATTGTCCGCCGTCAACAGCGTCTTTTTTGCATGATGTAAGCATTGAGGCAAGTATACCAATACCCGCAATTGCTTTGAAGAAATTACTTAGTTGTTTTTTCATAATTGCAATCATTTTTTGTTGATTAAGAATGACGGGATAAAGAATAGTAACTGCGTTTTACGCAGCAGTTATTAAAACAAAATATTTGTGTTTTCAAACAAAATAAGTTTAGCAACGTTTTGCCTGCAACAGGCACTACATAAGATGAGTAAAGCTAAATACAAGGGTTAAAAAACAGTTGCACTATAGTCCGTATTATTATAACAATAGTACAATAATGGCCAGTGTATACATAGTAATGTGTAACCTGCACACTATTGTGCTGTTACCAAGCCATACAACAAAATATATTCACTTTTTAAAGTAAATTTTTTATCTTGCTAATACTATTGCCGCGTTGTTAGTTAAGCTTGCCATTCATGTAACCGCGCGTTATATTGCTTGCTGCCTGCGTATACCCAATAGTTACATACACCGTACCATATAAAACTGCTCAAACAATTTTAATATGGCGTGTATTAAAAATTGCCTGCCCGTTGCTATCCTTTTCTTTATTTCCGGCCTGCTAAGTGCACAAAGCAGCAATTACAACATTTATAATTATTCGGTTGAAAACGGCCTGCCTACCAATGATTATCAAAACATTTACCAGGATTCGTACGGGTATTTATGGCTTGCATCGTATGATGGCTTGTTCAGGTGGGATGGCTATTCCTACAAAAAATATTACCACGACGAGAAGAACACGCACAGCCTTGATAACAATATTGTGTACTCAATTTTTGAAGACAGCAAAAAAAGACTGTGGGTTGGCACTATTGATGGCTTAAACCTTTACAACAGGCTAACTGATGAGTTTGTTAGCTGCAACATTCGCGGCAGGGGTAATAAAATTCCGGTAAATGCCATAGTTGAAGATAAACGGCAGCAATTATGGCTGGGTACATCAAACGGTTTGTGTAAATATAACTACGATGATACCAGCGCACAGTGGTATAGCAATAAAACAAACGAGGATGTTATTTTTTGCCTTGCTGTTGACGGTGGTGATAATATTTGGGCAGGCACGTTTTCAACAGGTATTAGAGAATTTTTACAAGGCAGTAAAACCTTTAAAAGCTTTAAGCATATAGAAGGAAACAGTGCATCACTAGCAAGTAATAAAATAAAATGTATACTGGTTGATAAAGCCGGTAAAATATGGGCTGGCACTGACGATAAGGGCATATCTGTTTTAAATACCGATGGCACCTTTCTGCATAATTACAATAATTTTCCGCAGGCAAAGCCACGCATGCAAACTACCATTAACTGTTTGTATCAGGATGCTGGCGGCACTGTATGGATGGGCGTGGGCAGGCAAACATTATATTACATGAATGCAACAACGCCTGAACCACTGCCATTAAAAGGCACGTTGCATAATAACAACCAAAACCGTTTTATCTCTGTCTCCTCAATTCGTGAAGATAATTTTGGAAA
>JABDGS010000199.1 GCA_013285915.1 Bacteroidota bacterium | reverse complement strand
AGACGCAAACGGTAAACTTGTTATAACGCTTACCAACGAAATAAGCGGGTTAACCACTTACTATAGCTTTGATAATTCCTTCCCTGATAATTTCTATCCAAAATATACACAGCCGATTACGCCGCCTAAAGATGCTGTAATGATGAAGGTTGTTACCTATCGTGGCAAACAACAGGTTGGCCGGATGATAGCCATGCCAATTAGTGAATTACAAAAAAGGGCAGACCATAAAGGTGATGATGAATAATAATAAAAATGATAGTCTTATATAATAGACCAAAGTCCCGGGGCCTAAATAGACCGGGGCTTTTTATTTTGGGCAATCTGTAACTATCATATTTTGTAAATCTGTACTTGTTTTAGCATTAGGCTAATCCCGTACTTTGCCAGTACTTATCCACTACATACAGGCACACACATGACAAACACTGAGATAGAACAATTCAGGGCTGAAACAAAGGGAACGGCCGAACGAATACATTTTAACAATGCAGGATCATCGTTACCACCGGATGTAGTGATTGACACTGTAATAAAGTATTTACAGGAGGAAGCTGTTTTTGGCGGGTACGAAACCGAAGTAAAGTATAGCAAGCAACTGGACAATGTATACGCACTTATTGCACAGCTTATAAATGCAGATGCCAATGAAATAGCCATTGTTGAAAGTGCAAGTATGGGTTGGTGGATAGCGTTTAATGGCGTCGGGCTGCAAAAAGGCGACGTTATTATAACCTGTGAAATGGAGTATGTAACAAATATTCTTGGCTTTTTGCACGCGAAGAAGGAATTGGGTGTTGAGGTAAAAATTATACCCAATGATGCCGGTGGCAACTTTTGCCTGCAGGCGCTTGAAGATGCCATAACCCCGCAAACAAAACTTTTTGCATTTACACATATCGGCTCAACAGCCGGCAATGTTATGCCTGCGGCTGAGATTGGTAAAATAGCCCGCAAACACAATATTCTATACCTTCTGGATGCTTGCCAGTCAATTGGGCATTTACCCGTTGATATAAAGGAGATAGGTTGCGATATGCTTGCTGTCACCGGGCGTAAGTACCTGCGCGCGCCGCGCGGAACAGGCTTTTTATATGTAAGAAAAGAAGTGCAGGACAGTTTAAAGCTGATGTTTATGGATGGTTTTAGCGCACCAAAAGTTACGAATAGTGACTACGTTACAAGGAGTGATGCCCGGCGGTTTGAATTGTATGAAAGAAGCCGCGCAACCACACTCGGATTAGGAAAGGCAATTGAATACCTGCTAAACATTGGTATTGAAAAAATATGGCAGCGTGTACAATATTTGGCCGGCATAATGCGCAAACAACTTGCGGCTATTGATGGTGTGCAGGTACATGATATTGGCGACCAAAAATGCGGCATCGTCACCTTTTCAGTAAATGGTGTAAACAGCTATATAGTAAAAAACAAGCTGGCTGAGAAGAGCATAAATGTTTCAGTTGGCAAAGCGCATTCAACGCTGTTTTATATGGAAAAGCATAACCTGGCCAGTGTGGTACGTGCTTCGGTACATTATTATAATACCGAACATGAAATACAGGTGTTGTGTGAGGTATTAAAGAATATTTATTAAACCCATGCAATAAAACCCCCGGGGTTTGTGGCATGGGTTTATTTTGTGTGAAAAAAAGTTTACTACTTAACAGGATATATCCTCGCAGTCCATCCGCCACCAGCTGAGAGGTGCACCGGCAAGTTATCCCCCGCCGAAACTTTAATAACTTCCCTTACATAATCTGTGGCATCCCGGTCAGCATTAATACCATCTTTAAATATTTCAGCTTCATACGTTCCGCTGCCCAAAAATGACAGGTCAATGGTTATATCATGTGCATCCCAATTGCCCATTGCACCAACAAACCAGTTAATGCCGCTGCGCCGCGCAATGGCAACATAATCACCCACCTTGCTGTCTAATGCAACGGTTTCATTAAATACAGTAGGCACAGATGCAATAAAGTTGGTGCATTCCTGCTCCCTCATATAATTATTGGGGTTGTCGCTCAGCATTTCAAAGGGTGCTTCGTATACAACATACATCGCCAGCTGGTGGCAGCGGGTGCCCTGGCTCATAGGGGCATCATTAATAGGCCGAAAATCTTTTTTAGTGGCATTCTTCATGGCACCTGGGGTGTAATCCAACGGTCCCGCCAGCATACGCGTAAAAGGTATGGTTACGTCATAAGGTGGCATATCAGCGGCTGACCATTTTGCGTTCTCCAATCCCCGCACGCCCTCAAAATTCATTACGTTGGGATAAGTCCTTTGCAAACCTGTTGGCTTGTATGCGCCATGAAAATCTATCATCATGTGATGCTCCGCGGCCTTTTGAGCAAGCCTGTAGTAAAATTGCACCATCCCCTGGTCGTCCCTATCCATAAAATCTACCTTAAAACCCTTTACACCCATTTTGGAATAATAGTCCAGCACTTCATCCATTTTGGCATTCATCGGCTCGGAACCAGCCCATAGCCATACGCCAACATTTTTTTGTTTAGCATAATCAACTATTTCCTGCAGGTTTATAGCTGGCACTATCTTCATCAGGTCCCTTCCACTGCTCCAACCTGCATCCATCAAAATATATTCAATATGGTTGGCGGCAGCAAAGTCAGTATAAAATTTATAGGTCTCAGTGTTTATGCCCGCACGAAAGTTTACATGCGAAATATTCCAGTCATTCCACCAATCCCAGGCAACTTTACCGGGTTTTATCCATGAGGTATTTGTAAGCCGTGATGGCGATGCCAGTTTATAAACAATATCGCTGTTAAGCAGGTCTTTATCATTTTCGCTTATTGTTACAATACGCCATGGAAAGCTGCGTGTGCCAACTGTTTTGGCTATAAATTCTCCCCTTTCTTTTACTAATACCTGTGCATCATTATTAAGATTGGGCTTGGTTGCAAGTACAAAAGGCGCAAAACTACCGTGCAGGTTGTTATTAGGGCCGCCCTGCAAAAACATACCAGGATAGTCTTCCAAATCGGCTTCGGTTATTACAGCCTTCTTGCCATTTGGCAACTCCACCAGCACGGGTGCAAAAGCAACTGTATCTTTTACAAATTGCGAAAGTTTTATATGCTGGTAAAGGTTTTCAAAACTGGTTTGGTATTTATCATGCTCATGCGGGTCGTTCACATAGGGGATATATGCTGAATCATCATCCGCAAAATTAAAATTGGCTTCTTCGCCCGCTATAACAAGCGATGTAGCTCTTTTAGTAACAAACCTGTACGCTATCGCATCGTTATAAACACGAAATATCACGCCATAATCGTTTTTACATTGTATGGTAAGTTGATTATAGTTATCGGCGATTGAGTCTTTCTTATAATGCAACGCGGCAAAAGTGTTACTCACGCTTTCAACCTGGGCAGAAATAACTTTTGCGTTATAACCCATTGTATCGCCGT
>JABDGS010000198.1 GCA_013285915.1 Bacteroidota bacterium | reverse complement strand
CTTTTATACTTATGCTGCACCTGTTGCTGATTATTATAAAACGGGCAGATAAGGCAGGTAATAAAAAATACCGGTGGCAGTTTGCAGCACGGGCAGATAAGGCAGGCAATAAAGTTTGGACAATAATTTTTTTAAACATAACCAATAAATGAAAACATAGCACTTAAAAGCTAACACAAAAAGGAGGTAAACATGCGTTTTAATTTTTTAAGAGGGGCACAAAATGAAACCCTCAATTACGAAGCAGCAACAGCGTTCACGCTAACGCCTCAGCTCGAATTATACACTGCCGTTGCAACAGCAGCGCTAAGCGATAACTTTTATGAAAAGGCTGGTGCAACACTTGATCGTATAAAGCAGTTGATTGCAAAAAATGACGCGGTGTTTACCGCAAAGCTGGCAATTTATGCAAGGGAACAAATGTACTTGCGCAGCGTGCCTTTGGTGTTGGCGGTTGAGCTGGCAAAACAGCACAACGGCGATGGATTGGTGGCAACTTTAGTTGAAAGAGTTATACAGCGTGCAGATGAAATAGCCGAATTGCTTAGCTATTACGCGCTAAGTAACCAAAGGGCAAATACCAAGCAGCTTAACAAACTAAGCAAGCAATTGCAAAAAGGTTTGGCTGAAGCTTTTAACAAATTTGACGAATACCAGTTTGCAAAATATAACCGCGACGCAAATGTTAAGCTTAGGGATGCCTTGTTTCTTGTACACCCAAAAGCAAAGGACGAAAACCAGCAGGCATTGTTTAACAAAATAGTGAATGATGAGCTGCAAACACCTTACACATGGGAGGTTGAATTAAGTGCGCTGGGCCAGCAACTGTACGACAATGCAGAACTGAAACAGCAGGCATTTAAAACAAAATGGGAAGAGTTAATAGCAAGTAACAAGCTTGGATATATGGCTTTGCTGAGGAACCTGAAAAACATACTTGAAGCCGGGGTAAATATCGACATGCTTAACAAGGCATGCACTTACCTGGCAAACGAAAAGGCCGTTGCTAACAGTAAACAATTACCATTCAGGTTCCTCTCAGCCTACAGGGAAGTAGCAGCTTTAAACACAGGCCGCGAAAGTAAAGTGCTTGACGCGCTTGAAAAAGCGGTACTGGTAAGCGCTGCAAATATTGAGGGCTTTGACGAAAATACCAGCGTTGTAATTGCCTCCGATATGAGCGGTATTATGCAATCACCGGTAAGTGCCAAAAGCACCGTGCAGCGTTACGAGGTTGGTTTAATACTGGCCATGCTGCTGCAAAGCAGGTGTGCAAATGTTGTAACAGGCATATTCGGGCAAACATACAGGCAGGTGCAGTTGCCACACAGCAACGTACTAAGCAACACAAACCTGTTGGCAAGAATGATTGGTGAAGTAGGGCACAGCACAAATGGTTACCTGGTAATTGCTGATTTGATAAAACGCAAAAAAGCAATTGACAAAGTGATGTTGTTTACTGACATGCAACTGTGGAACGACGCAGGCGATACATCAATAGCCGACCTGTGGAAACAGTATAAAAAACTGGCACCACATGCAAAGCTTTACCTGTTTGACCTTGCGGGTTATGGTACCACACCGCTTAATGTGCTGCGTGAAGATGTGTTTTTGATAAGCGGCTGGAGCGATAAAATTTTTAATGTGCTGAGCGCATTGGAGAAAGGAAGCGATGCCCTGCAGGTAATAGAAGCAATAAAGTTATAGAAGACATGTGCTGAAAAGGAGGGAAACAAGTGCCCCGTTTAGCCGCGGGGCGCCTTTCCAAAAAGTGGCGGCTGGTTAATAATAATATGGTTTGATCAACTATAGTTTGGATGCAGCAGCGGTACTGCCGTGTACCGTTGCTTTTAAAAAAATTGGTTTATGTAAAATAAATAAGGATGCCGTAGAAACGGGATACTTCGCAGCCGAAGGGGTAGTGCCTTTAGTAAAATAAAGGAGAGGTGCAAATCCTCACTTGCGTGTCCCCGCTCTTGTTTCGACTGTTACTCCTTACAATTTGAATGATGCCGTAAAATGGTGATACTTCGGTAGAGCATTACACTGTTAATGTAAAGCTGCAGGTTCAACCCCTGCCTTTTTGGTAAAGCAAAATGTAGCTCAAAAATAAAACACCATTTGCCTGTTGCTCGTTCATTTTATTTTAAAAAAAAATTGGCTTGTAGCCCAACGGAAGAGGCAGCAGACTTAGAATCTGCTCAGTGCGGGTTCGAATCCCATCAGGCCAACACAGACCACGATTTTGACCTGATTTTTCTGATTCGCCTGGCGTAGGCGGTTTAAAAAGAAAGAGCAATTATAAGGAAAACAATCAGGTGTATCCGAAAAATAAGGCTAAAATCCTGGTCATATATAGAAGTACTTCAATTGGCAGAAGGCCCGCCCTGGAAGCGGGAGGGTGCAAGTTCGACTCTTGCCTTCTATACAAGCTAGATTGTAGCTGATTTTACTGGTTCGCCTGGTTGTTCAACCCTAAACCTTTTTACAAAATATAAAGGTTCTGATCAGGTGAATCAGAAAAATCAGGCTAAAATCCTGGTTTAGCGTGTCGTAAAATAGTGTTACTTCTTAACTGTTACTTAAGTAAAACCGTACACTGTTTGCCTGTTACCGCTATAAATTGGCTTGTAGCTTAAGTGGAAGAGTACCCGGCTTTTAACCGGGGGGTTATGAGTTCGATCCTCACCGGGCCAACTATAAAATTGCAGATTGCTGAGTCAGTCTTGTTATTTAATTGTTGGGTGGTGCAACGGCAGCACACCGGGATTTGACCCCGGCGATGTTGGTTCAAATCCAGCCCCAACGGCTTACGTTGTCTTTAGCTTAACAGGCAAAGCGCCTCACTGTGAATGAGGGGAACAGGGTTCGAGCCCCGGGGGCAACCAAACATTGCGGTTTATTTCAATTGGTAGAAACCTACTCTTATACAGTGGAAGTTGCAGGTTCAAACCCTGCAGCCGTAACAACAGGTGTCGTAGAAAAGAGATACTTCGGGATCGCAGGGATGCTGGTGCAAATCCTGCCGGGATGACATTTCAACCCGTAGCTCAATATTCAGAGCATGCGAAAAAAGCAACTCTTTTCGACTTGTTACCCTGTATGTTATTGTCTGAACCACGATTTGGGGAGATTTATGGATGATAGGATTTAAAACAATTCTCATCTTATAATCCCTCAAATCCACCCAAATCGTGGTTCAGAAACGGATAGATAGCTCAACGGCAGAGCAATGCCCTGTTAAGGCATAGGTTGAAAGTTCGAATCTTTCTTTATCCGCGACAATAATTTGGATGGATAGCTCTAATTGGCAGAGCACCGGTTTGAAGCACCGGCTGTACAGGTTCAAATCCTGTTTCATCCACTTAAAAATACGGCTTAATTCAATGGTTAGAAACCCACTCTTATACAGTGGAAGTTGCAGGTTCAAGTCCCGCAGCCGTAACAAAAGCAAATTATATGCGCACTCGTGTAATGAAA
>JABDGS010000197.1 GCA_013285915.1 Bacteroidota bacterium | reverse complement strand
ATTTAATATAAGCATTGGTGACGAGTTACCTGCGGGCGTATTAAAACTTGCAAAAGTATACTTAGCCGTTAAACGTAAACTTAAAGTGGGCGATAAAATGGCGGGCCGCCACGGTAACAAGGGTATTGTTGCCCGTATTACCCGCGCGGAAGACCTTCCGTTTATGGAAGACGGTACACCGGTTGATATTGTATTGAACCCTTTGGGCGTACCAAGCCGTATGAACCTGGGCCAGATATACGAAACCATACTTGGCTGGACTGGTAAAAAGCTGGGCGTTAAGTTTGCTACACCAATATTTGACGGTGCAACCGTTGAAGAAATTGAGCAATACTGTACTGAAAGCGGCATACCTAACATGGGCCATACATACCTGTATGATGGTGAAACCGGCGAACGCTTTCACCAGAAAGCTACTGTGGGTGTTATTTATATGATCAAGCTGCACCACATGGTTGATGATAAAATGCACGCACGTTCTATCGGGCCTTACAGCCTTATTACGCAGCAGCCGCTGGGTGGTAAAGCACAATTTGGTGGACAGCGTTTTGGTGAAATGGAAGTGTGGGCGCTGGAAGCTTATGGTGCATCTAATATATTGCAGGAGTTGCTTACGCTTAAATCGGATGATATTATTGGCCGTGCGAAAACTTACGAGGCTATCGTTAAGGGCGATAATATACCAAGGCCGGGCATACCTGAATCATTTAATGTACTGGTGCATGAGTTGCGCGGTTTAGGTTTGGATTTAAAATTTGAATAAAGCCGTTTAGCTGAATAATATATCAAGGCCGTTTCGAAAGAAGCGGCCTTTTTTTTGCGGTTAAAATAAACCAGCTAAAAACAGGGAAAAGCCGTGCCCTCAATTGGAATTAGCAAAACAATGCCTAACTTAGTAACCCAATAACTGCTTGCTATGCTAAAATTATTCCCCCTGCCCCTGCTTGTTTGTTTAGTTATTTTAACCGGATGCGCCGGCCCGTCAAAAATGATGAACACCTGGATAGGTAAAACAAAAGACGATCTTACCAAAAGCTTAGGCCAGCCCACAAGGGTAGTAGATAACGGCAAAGATGGAACGATAATGATGTACTCTGCTATGGTAGAAGTACGGGCGGCACCTTCATCTTCAATTACAGTTACTACTACTGGTGATGGTTACACCGGCCCTGAAGCAAAACCTGCTGCACCGCAGGACAATAAATCATATCTAAAGTTTAAAATGTTTTATGTAAACACTTCGGGCGTAATATATTCCTGGAAAATAATGAGCATGTAATTACATACCAGGAATAGACCCTCCTGACCACATGTTTATTGTTTGAATGGAGGAAGTTGCGGGGCAAACCAATTATATGTAAGAAAAATAGCACAGCTAACCACAGCGGCTATTTACGTAATGCCCAGCCACCCATCAAAAACCGTCTTTTCCCCGTATTTTCTTTTCTTATCTTTCCACGCAAAATTACCCACATGAGAAAATGCCTGTTAGCCGTAATAGTATTGTCTGTATCTCTTGCCACTAAAGCCCAGCAATTATATATGCCCCGCGGCGTAGCAGATGCATTTAAAAAGCAAACGCGCCAGCAAAATGGTATGCCCGGCGCAAATTACTGGCAAAACCACGCAACCTATAACATTACAGTTACCGCGATGCCACCAGACAGGAATATTGCCGGGACGGAGCAGGTGACATACATAAACAATAGCCCTGATACCCTAAGAAACCTTGGTATCAAGCTTTTTGTGAACATACATAAAACAGGCGCACCGCGTGTAAGGCCTGCGGACAAAGACTATCTTACGGATGGGGTACATATTGACGAAGTGACCGTTGAGGGTAAAAAAATGCCGTGGAATGATAATTTACCACGCTATACAAACACGCAATTGCAGTTGCCAAAATCACTTATGCCGCACGACTCGGTGCATTTTACCATCAACTGGCACTACCAAATTTCGCTGCAGAGCGGACGTGAAGGCATGATTGATTCAACTACATATTATCTTGCCTATTTTTATCCGCGCGTTGCCGTATATGACGACTATAATGGATGGGACCGGATGGTGTTTACTGATGTGCAGGAGTTTTACAGCGACTTTAATGATTACACAGTTACGCTTAATGTGCCTAAAAATTATATCGTTTGGGGCACGGGTACACTACAGCACCCCGAAACAGTTTTACAGCCACAATATTTGCAGCGCTTCAATCAATCCCTAGCGTCTGATGAATTAGTGCATGTTGCAACCAAGCAGGACCTGGCAGCCAAAAATGTTACGGCACAAAACAACATAAACAGCTGGCAGTTCACCTCAAACAACATTCCCGACGCAGCCTTTGGCCTGAGTGACCATTTTGTTTGGGACGCTACCAGCGTAGTAGTTGACGATGCAACGCACCGCCGCGCGGGTGCACAAGCTGCGTATAATGACACTGCAAAAGACTACCACTACGTTGCGGGTTTTGCAAGGCATTCGCTTGACTGGCTGTCCCATAACTGGCCGGGTGTGCCTTACCCTTATGAAAAAACAACGGTTTTCCAGGGTTATGCCGGCATGGAATATCCAATGATGGCGAACGATGAAACGTATGCAGATACCACATTCTCAAAATTTGTTGCAGAGCATGAGATAGCACACACTTATATGCCTTTTTATATGGGCATAAACGAGACACGTTATGGCTTTATGGATGAGGGATGGGCCACTACATTTGAATTGCTGATTGGCAGCGCCGACCTGGGCAAAGCCAGGGCCGAGACCATTTACAAGCAGTTTCGTATAAACGGCTGGATATTTGACAAAACACCGGATGAAGATCTACCCATTATTACTCCGGGTGAAATACAAAGTGGCAGGGGCCTTGGTAACAACGAGTATGGCAAACCTTCATTAGGTTACCTGGCTGTTAAAGACATGCTGGGCGATGATGAGTTTAAAAAATGCCTGCATGGTTATATGGACCGCTGGCATGGCAAGCACCCTATTCCCTGGGATTTTTTTAATTCTATTAGCGACGTTGCCGGCAAAGACCTTAACTGGTTTTGGAATAACTGGTATTTCAGCAATTATTATATTGATCTTTCATTAAGCAATGTATCAAAAAGGCGCAGCGATTATACACTTACCGTGCAAAACATTGGTGGTATGGCCAACCCATTTGATGTAAAGCTTAATTATGCTGACGGCACAAACGAAATTATTCACCAAACACCGATGGTGTGGCAGGCAAACCAAAAAGAAGCGGTAATAAAAGTATCAGCCAAAAAAGATGTTAAGAGTATAACAATTGATGGCGGCATTTGGGTAGATGCTGATGCGAGTAACAATACCTGGAAGGCAAATTAATAAGCGACAACTAAGTTTTGCGGCAGGCCCGGCTGTTGTTTTTTATGGCTGTTGGCCTGCCAGCCCCGCTTGTGCAGCAATAAATTATGGCCGAAAGGGGTTGATTTATTGTCGTTTAATTACGCAGGTTCAAAAAATAAAATCCGCCAT
>JABDGS010000196.1 GCA_013285915.1 Bacteroidota bacterium | reverse complement strand
TACTGCTAAAGATGAAGCCAACCTTCCACAAATGGCTGATATGTCAATGTCTGTTTACAGGGTCGATTCCCTTCAATCACCGTCGCAACAAAGTATAATGGGTTATTTGCTGATAAATGCGGATGTGCGAGGAACAATTGAATCGCCCGATTACTATTTAAACAATACAGGCGCAGATGCGGATGCTGCACTTGATAACCTGATGCTTACACATGGATGGAGCAGGTTTAAATGGGAAGATGTACTGCAGAATAAGATGAGTTACGATTATCTGCCTGAATACGAGGGCCACCTTGTTACCGCTAAAATAACTGATAAAAAAACAGGCCAGCCTGCGGTTAATATTACCGGGTATCTTTCAGTGCCGGGTAAAAGCTTCAGGCTTGCTGTTGCAAAAAGTAACAGCAACGGGGTAACACAGTTTAATGTAAGAGACTTTGTTGGGGGAGCAGAGATTATTTTGCAAACAGACCAACAAAAAGATAGTGCCTACAGAATAGATATTTTAAACCCATACTCCGAAAAATTCGGCAGTTCGCCTGCAGCTGCTTTTACGCTGTCTGAGAACGCGCAAAACCTGCTTATTGCGCACAGCGTAAATACACAGGTGCAAAATGCTTACCTAGGCGATAAAAATCAACAATTTTTTGCCGCAGATGTAGATACTTTGCCATTTTATGGGCCACCAACAAAAGCTTACCTGCTGGATGATTATACGCGTTTTACAACCATGGAAGAAGTATTGCGGGAATATATCCCTGAAATAGCGGTGAGAAGAAGGGGAGGCAACTATTTGCTTAAGGTAGCCGATGACCCCCATAATATGCTTTTTGACGATAACCCCCTTGTACTTGTTGACGGGGTGCCTTTTTTTAATATGGACACAGTAATAGCGTTTAACCCCCTTAAAATACGCAAGCTGGAAGTAGTAACGCAAAAATATTACTATGGGCCGCTAACATTAAGTGGTGTAGTAAGCTATTCTACATATAAGGGTGACCTGGAAGGCATACAATTAGACCCCTCGTCACTTGTGCTTGAGTATGACGGCCTGCAGCTACAGCGTGAGTTTTATTATCCCAAATATGATGATCCAAAAACATTAGCCAGCAGGTTGCCCGATTTCAGGGAGGTTTTATACTGGTCTCCTGATGTTAGAACAAACGAAAAGTCAGGTAAGGCGCAGGTAAGCTTTTATACGTCAGACCTGCCCGGTACTTATGCAGTAACTATACAGGGCATTACCGCCGAAGGCAAAATGGGCAGCAGCACCTATATGGTTACAGTTAAGTAGCAGGGCTAATTTTCACGTTTTGCATATTGCATCATTTGCAGTATTAAATCTGGGTCGGGGCAATTATCCAGGTAATGTGCCCGCTCAGAAAATTTGCATACGCCGGGGTAATCGCCCTTCATTACCCGCATATCTTTCACAACCTGGAAATGAAGGTGCGGGGGCCATTGTCCATTTTCATGCGGGGGCCCAAAATGGCCTACTACTTCCCCCTGGCTCATAAATTTTCCCTCTTTTAAATGGCGCAGGTCTTTAAGGCTAAGGTGACCATATAGCGTATGGAACACTACTGAATCAAGCTGGTGCTGTAGTATAATAGTAGCGCCGTAATCACCATAATTATCATTAAATGCAAAGCTGTGCACAACACCGCCCAAGGGGGCGTACACAGGGGTATCTAACAATCCCCATATATCAACACCCAAATGCACCCTGCGTGGCTCTTCAATTGCGCCTTTTTTAGCGGCATATTTATCTGTATCAAACACCTTGCTGCGGCTATAAACAGCGCGGTGCTCATCGTAACCGCCTATGCCATATTTGCAATGGCTAACTTTAAGCAAGTTCTCAATGTATTCGGTAAATTTCCCGGTATCGGTTAATATATCATCAGTAAGGGCAATATTGTGCGCTGTAAAATCTATCAAAAACAATTTATCATTACCAGCGTTAAACGGAACAACCTTATTAAAAAGCTGCCGGCGTTTTATAAGAGTGTTTACAAGGGTGTGGCTCTGCATCATATAGTAAAAGTAAATTCAATTAAGCGGAAAGGCGGTTAATTTATATAAAAAGAACACCCTGAACTACAACCGGGTGTTCTTTTTATATAGATGGCGGACGATTTAATTATTTTAGCCCCTTCATAATTTCGTCAATTGCTGCGTCAAGTTGTGGGTCGCGGTTATTTACCCTGTCTTCAAAAGTATTAACCACCTTAATGTCAGGCTGAACGCCGTTAAATTCAATATCCTTTCCATCAAGCGTATAGCAACCCCAGGATGGCAGGCGTACAAACGATCCGTCTACCAGTCCCGCCCCACTGGTAAATATTATCCAATGGTAGGTTTCGTTACCAACAATTTTACCAAGCTTCAATGCTTTAAAACCTGTTGCAGTCAATTCAGCATCACTCAGTGATTGTTCATTAGTTAGCAGTATTATTGGTTTATCACTGGGTGCAAAGTTGGGTTGTTTTGTAAGTTTGCCATCCCGGTACTTCCATTGCAGGTAGCTGCGCTGCGACAAAAATTCCAGCACCTTATCATGCACATTACCACCGGTGTTATATCTAAGGTCCAAAATAAGCGCATCGCGATCATTTAGCTGTTTTGTCATATCAATCATAAAATGCTCCAGGCTTCCCTGGCCCATATCTTTCATATAACTGTATGCAATGCGTTTGTTACTTTTTTCATCAACC
Source organism: Bacteroidota bacterium (assembly GCA_013285915.1). Lineage (GTDB taxonomy): Bacteria > Bacteroidota > Bacteroidia > Chitinophagales > Chitinophagaceae > JABDFW01. The sequence continues at coordinate 789 of JABDGS010000196.1, read as the reverse complement.
CGTTTTTGATTGTTGTCAACCCATTCATCATACAGGCCGTTAACATTACTGAATTGCGGATGAATTTTTACGGTAACAGTTTCACCGCCCCTCTTAAACCCAAGTTTTATTTCTTTGTCAAGTGATGGTTTTGTAAAATAATAATACCGGTCTTGTGCGGGATCGACAGTTTCGTCGTTAACACTTACTAACACATCGCCGGGATGAATAGCAATATTCTCCTTGTCAGCCGCGGCGCTACGGATAATATGGTCTACTTTATAAGGGTCGTTATTATCAAACATAATCCCTGTTTCAAGGGTGGTATTGCGAAGGCTGATGGTTTCATCGGTTCCAAAGGAACTGAAGCCCTGGTGGGATGAATTAAGCTCACCCAGCATATCATTCAGCAGCACCCTTAGATCATTCCTGTTATTGAGATAGGGAAGAAACTGGCTGTAATATGTTTTTGTTTTATTCCAGTCGAGGCCGTGAAATTTATTATCATAATAGTTTTCATCCAATTGCGCCCAAGCCTCGTAAAACACCTGGTTAAACTCTGCCGATAAATTCCTGCGGAAAGTATAACCGATGTTTATGGGGTCAACCTTATTGGCATCAAGGTTAAGTTTGGCAATATTGCCGTTAACAAGCGTATAGTACTTATCACCTGCCACAACAATTCCACCCACACCGCCGTCTGTTCCATTTATCTTTTCCGTTTTATCCAGCTCAAATGGCTCAAGCGTTGTTTTAAACAATGCAGGGTTGCCTTCTGTTCTGTCGCTTATGTACATTACAAATGTTTTG
>JABDGS010000195.1 GCA_013285915.1 Bacteroidota bacterium | reverse complement strand
GGCCCTGGCCATTTTTTAATTCATAAATGGTATGGTACACTTTCCTGTCAACAATTACTTCCTTTTCAATTACAGCTTTTTCAATATTATCAGCCAAACCAAAACCAATTCCACCACCTTTGCCTGCTTCAATAAAACTATCCTGCGGCCTTGTATAAAAAGCATATTTGCCATCAACAAACTCCGGGTGCAATACCACGTTGCGTTGCTGGGCTGATGGCGTTATAAGGTCTGGTAACCGTTCCCATGCCACAAGGTCTTTGGTACGCGCAATGCCGCATTGTGCAACAGCAGACGATTCATCGCCAGGCGGTGCATTCGGGTCTTTCCGCTCTGTGCAAAACAAGCCATAGATCCAGCCATCCTCATGGTGTACCAGGCGAATATCATATACGTTAGTATCGGGTTCTTCTGTTTCCGGCATTACAACCGGGTAATCCCTAAATGTAAAATGATCAATACCGTTGGGGCTTTCGGCAATTGCAAAAAATGATTTCCTGTCAAGCCCTTCAACCCTTGCCATTAAAAGATACTTATCGTTCCATTTAATTGCGCCTGCGTTTAGCACTGCATTTATGCCAAAGCGTTCAATAAGATAGGGGTTGGTTTTGTAGTCAAGATCATATCGCCAAAATAAAGGTGCATGCTGAGCAGTTAGTACGGGGTAACGGTAACGTTGATAAATGCCGTTACCTTCTTCAATAGCCTCATTTTCTCTCTGCAGGATCTGCTCATGTTGCTTTTGCAATTTCTCAAGTCTGTTAAAAAAAGCTTCTTTCATAACGCGTTATTTCCAGGGTTACCTAATCTTCCAGTTTGTTCCACCATGTTCTCTTCAGAACGATGATAATTACTGCAAGTATTAGTATTGTTATTAACAAAGGCAGTTTTAGCCACAGCACTATATACATTGGCAAAATAGTGAGGCAGCATTGGGCTATAATACCAAGGGCTACGTTAAACATATCAAGCTTAAATCTGCGGTTGGGTTCAAAAGTGGGGTTATCGGCCATTACAAGCCTTTGCACAGGTGTCCAAAAACCCCATGGCCTGACTGTAGCGTAAAAGTTTTTTAAAGTTTCCATATCGGTAGGGGGTGCTGCATAGGTGCCAATAATACACCCGGCAATAGAGATTAAAAACAAAAGCGGCCAGTTATATAACGGCAGGCCGGTGAAAATGTATGGAAATGCAAGTGCTGCCACTATGCCTGCAGCCATACCCCAAAAAAAGCCATTGGCATTAAACCGCCACCAGTACCACTTAAACATATTTGCTGCTACATAGCCACCGTAAAGCCCCGACACTATCCATTGCAGCACACTGTTTACATCTTTGGCAAAAAAACCAAGCACAATGCCAATTATAACCACCAATAAACCTGTAATATAATTCATTGAGATTATCTTTTTATTGGTTGCATTGGGATTAATATATTTTATATATATATCGTTAACAATATAAGCCTGTGCCGCATTTACAGTGCCAGAGAAGGTGCCCATAAAAGCACCTAATAAACCTGTTAACACCAGGCCTAATACACCAACAGGCAGGAAATTATTTATTGCTGCGGGAAGAACGGTCTCAAAATCAGTAAAGCTTTTGCCGCTTACATTGGGCAAGTGGAGTTGGTTAAAGTATAACAAACCCAGCACAGTTAAACCTATTACCATGGTGTACCTTACGGGCAACAAAATAATGCTTACAAACCCTGTCATTTTACTGGCGTCTTTTGGGCTGCGTGTGCTAAGCACTTTTTGCATATCGTAATTAGGCGCAGGGCCGGCCAACGATGCGAACACACCTTTAAGCAACATCATCATAAAAAATATACTAAACAGGTCAAAGCCATCATCCTGTATCTTCTTATTGGCGTCTGCAATTATTTTACTCCAGTCAATATTTAAATGTGCACCAAAAAACGGGTTATACCAACCACCCGGCACATTAAGCTGGTGATTGCTTAGATGCTGCATTGCTATTATACCAACTAATATACAAGCCACTGTCATTATTATATATTTGATCAGGTCGCCAATAACAATACTGTGCATGCCACCCAATATTGAGTAGAACATTGCGAAAAACGTAAACACAATACCATACAAATGCGGCACAAACTCGGCAGATACATGAAAAGGCACATAAGGCTGCACCACGCTCCATGGTATAAATATCTCAACAAACTTGCCCAGCCCAATAAAGCCATAAGCTAAAAAACCAAAACAGCCCAGCAAAGCAAAAGCTACAGTAATGTTATGAGAAGCCTTTACGCCAGTGCCTGATTTTCCAAACCTGCCTGCAAGCCATTCAGCACCTGTAGTAGCATTTGACCTGCGCAGCCATTTTGATAAAAACATCATCATAAAAACCTGGTTGAATACCGGCCATAGCCACGGTATCCAAATACTCTTCATACCATATACAAAACATAACGCTACCATCCACATGGTGCCGCTTATATCAAACATGTCACTCGCATCACTCAACCCTAACAAATACCATGGAAGCTTCTTACCGCCTAACAGGTAGTTCTCTTTATTAAGACTTGCTTTTTTACGCAATACCCAGCCCACTACCAGCATGGCAATAAGATAGAGTGCTATTATGGCAACATCAATAAATTTTAATTTCATCCGTTTTTTTTAAATTACTTGCAGGGTTTTAAATAAGCCTGGAGTGGACACTGCAGGCTTTCACTTATTATAAAATGACTGCTGATCTAAAAAACAAAACTATAATCAATAAAAACCTATTTATACAACTTTTCCTTTGTAACATCTTTCTGAAATAATGTTTGCGGCATATTATAAAATGACACAAAATCGCTCGCCGACGATTGCCCTTTGTAAGGCACATAAAACTCTTGTTGCGTCGCAGATTTTATTCCTGCATTTCTCCATCCTAATACGTATGAGATTTTGTGCGTTCCAATACCCTTCGCAAACACGGTTGTCCACCATTTGCTGTCTGGCAGGCCATTGTAGCCAAATTCAGTAAGTGCTGGTATTTTGTTTTTCTCTTTTGCTATTGTTTCAAGTGTCGTAAGGCTGTTATCAAGCTCCTGTATAAATTTTGCGTTGCCGTCCGCACCGCCTGCACGCTGGTATATATCAAAGCCTATTATATCAACCCATTCATCGCCGGGGTAACGTTCCAGGTAATCTTCACGGTCAGTAAAGCGGTCTGTGTTATAGGCATATAAAAGATTGTGTAATTGCCTGTCGTCTCTCATGTAAGCTTCGGTAAATTGATAAAGGCGTTTCAACTCATCCGGTGTACAATTTTTTCTTCCCCACCAAAACCAACTGCCATTAAGCTCGTGAAAAGGCCTGAATATAATGGGTATCATTTCGCCTCTATCTCCCTTTAAGGTACCAATGAATGCAGCCACTTTATCAAGCCAGCTTACGTATAATTTATGTGTTGACGATGTATTGTCTAATATAGCAGCAACAGTTCCGGGCGGCGAAGGGTCCCACGCAGTTTTGCCGGTAAGCGGGTTGTTTAAATG
>JABDGS010000194.1 GCA_013285915.1 Bacteroidota bacterium | reverse complement strand
ACAAGCTGGCGCGGCCAGGAATTTGAATTTTTTTAGCCCCGTGTTCAACCTGGCAGACGCTTCAATTTCAGTTGGCGTTATTGCACTGCTCATCTGGCAAAAGAAATTCTTTCCAAAAAAAACCACAGTTTTGGAGCCAGTGGCTGATACAACCTCAACGGTTATAAACCTGTAAAACGTAATCTCGTAACAATACTGTCCCCGTCCTATGTGCCCCGTAGGGGTAAAAGCTTTGTAGTAAGGATAGAAAAATATTTCACCACGCCGTAGGTGTGGTACGAGTTACGTTTCGCTGCTCCTAATGGAGCAACTAAAGAATCATCGTTTATGTGTGCAAAAAAGGTGTACCCTTGATAGGTTTAGCAAACCATACAGATCTTCACTTCGTTCCCATCAGGCTCACGTTATAAAACAAAAAAACCTGCGTTTTGCAGGTTTTTTTGTTACAATATTTATAGCTCTTAAAAGCTAAACGACAGCTTGCCAAATAACCTCAAACCGTTAAAGCCCATTTGTACACTATCCCATGCACCGCCAGATTCATTGTCAAATGCCTCCAGCCTTGCATTGGGCACTGCGCCAATGCTTGGGTGCACATTAAACAGGTTATCAGCACCTAAAAACAATGTGGCGCTTTTGCACAGCTTGTATGATGCGTATAGGTCTGTTGTAATTTTCGCTTTATAATCAAATACTTCCGGCACCACGTGCACCTGGTCGCTGTAACCATCAATGTCAACATAAGGGTCAATGCCAGTAAAGCTCCCTGAAATATTTGGGTCGCCGGGGCCGCCGGGTGTGGCACTGGCAAGGCCTGTCCAGCCAAAACCAAGTAGTTTAACTTCACCAAAATAAGTAAGGTGTGTGCCAATACCAAATTTGCCCATGTCATATTCAAGGTTAAGAGAGAATTTTGATTTTGGCGCTGAAGCCTTTAGAAAAGCCTCTTCCCTATCGCTGAAGAACGTTTTTTGGTGCACATAACTGTCGTTTAATGCAGCAGGTACATCAACTGCATCAATCTGCATACCCTGTATATTACCCGCTAACAAGGCTTTAAAACTACTGTTTTTACCCCAGCTTTTCTTATAATCAAGCACTATGTCTACCCCCTTATTGGTGGTATTTACAGCGTTGTCAAAAAACTGAGCGTAAGCAACATTAAGGCTATGCAGCTGGTCAGTCAATGCTTTAGGCAGGTTGGGGTCATCTGCGCCAAACAGGCCCGATAATACTATCCTGTCTTTTACCTTTACAATATACCCGTCAACAGTAAACGTAAGCCCAGGTGCCATTTTCCACGCAAAACCAACGCTACCGTTAATTGATGTTTCTTCTTTCAGCTTAGGTATACCCGCTGCTTGTGTAATTGGGTCGTTATTACGGGCCACTTTTTCTTCTTCTAATACATCACCGACAAAAGTGGTTAAAGTATTGCTGAAATTCATTTGCTGTAATGATGGTGCACGGTAACCTGTGCTTACTGAGCCCCTTAAATTAAAATTATGGGTAAGCTTATAACGTGTTGCAAATTTTGAGGTATTTACAAAACCGAAATCTGAATAATTTTCAAACCTTGCAGCTACATCTATCATCCACTCCTTTGTAATGTCAGCCTCTATATCTGCATAGCCTGCAACGTTTCCGCGGGTAGCTTTAACTTCATCTGAAGGGCGAAAACCGGGGAAGCCCTGGCTGCCTGCTGCCTGGCCAAGTGTATTAGGGTATTGCATCCACGAAGCGTCTTCACCTGCATAAATTGAATAACGCTCGTACCTGTATTCTGCACCAAGGCCAATATTAAAACCCTCACCTATGCCCTTGAACGATTTGCTAAAGTCAGCATTCAGGGTATTTTGCAAAAAACTAAAGCCGCCATCATCAAAATCGTTTGGGCTGGTTTTGCCGATCATTGAAGCATTAAATGTTTGGTCGCCAAAAAAATGAAAGTCGTTCCTGCCGAGTGCTGATATCCCAGTTCCAGTTATCATGCGTAACACCCCTAAAACCTACGGCCAGCGACATATCGGTGATATGCGTTTGAATATGGGGATTGTAAAATATTGTGCCATCGCTTGATGTATGCATTATAGCAGGGTCGGTAAGGATGTCGCCGTTTGCATCAACCGGGAAGCGGGACGGGTTACTATTATCTCTTGTATATGCATAGGCATCAGATGCTTTATAATTATAACCGCCAAATGAATAAAACACCGTTTTGCTGCCTGGAGCAAACGGTATCTCCATATTGTACATGGTACCGCCGCTGGTAAGTGATCCATCACCAAAAGCCCGGCGCAGGCTGTTTGTAGGTAAGGCTTCTGGGTTTTTTGCAAGGCTTGTATCAGGCTCCTGCCTGAAGGTTTTTCCCTGCTTCAAAAAGTCGAGAGATATATTTATAAAGCCACCATTCTTGCCAATGGCAAAACCGTTATTTGCTGAAAAAGTAAATGTACCACCATCAATTTGGTGGCCTGTATAGTATTGCGTTGGGTCAACGCTGTTCAATGAGTTGTATTTATGATCGTCATAACCCGACCAGCCGGTATTGATGCTCCACTTGTTTACATCCTTTTTCAGGATGATATTAATTACCCCCGCTATCGCATCAGAACCATATTGTGCGGAAGCACCATCGCGCAGTATTTCTATGTGATCAACAGCAGCTTCAGGGAACGAGTTTAAGTCAGCACCTGAATTGCCCCTGCCCCTTGTACCAAACAATGCCACAAAAGCGGTCTGATGTCTTCTTTTTCCATTTATCAAAACAAGCGTTTGGTCAGGTCCCAGGCCTCTTAAGGTACCAAGATCAATATGATCAGCACCATCAGCACCGCTTTGTTTGTTATAGTTAAAGGATGGCGCTGCATAATTTAATTGCGAGGTCAGGTCCATCCTCGCGGTTGACTGGCCTGCCTGGTTGATATTAATTACATCAACGGGAACAGGAGATTCGGTTTTTATTCTTCCACCTGAACGGCTGCCCACTGTTACAACCTGGCCAAGGTCAACAAACACTTCCTGCAGTTTTACAGTAAGCGTATTGGCGCTGCCTACCGTAACTGATTGGTCTGCATAACCAACACTGCTGAATACCAACACATCACCGGCACCGGCAGCAATGCTGAACGAACCATCAGTACCTGTTTCTGTGCCGCCGCCCGATCTTACTTTAATAGATACACCGGGCAACGCTGCCCCGGTTGTTGCATCTGTAACTTTACCGGTCACAGTTTTTTTCTGCGCTATTGCAGGTATAGAGAGGGTACACAAAAAAGCAAGGATCGTAATGAATGGTTTTAGTCGTTTCATAATGTGTTAATTTGGTATACATCAAACTTAAACAAAAATTAACCTTGCGGTTAATTTAAAAAGTTATAGATGACCTTTTTTATTGATTTTTAAGGTTGTAAAAGAAGAAACAATTACGCTAAATGACCATACCGAATTAGGGTGAGCTACGCAAAATACGGTGAAAACAAAAAGATTGCCACCCTACTTTTCAAATAGTTTGGCAGCCATTTCGCTATCGTGATTGTAGATGTCT
>JABDGS010000193.1 GCA_013285915.1 Bacteroidota bacterium | reverse complement strand
ATTGAAATTAAAGTTCCATCGGTTGGCGAATCAATTAACGAAGTAACATTATTGAAGTGGACGAAGAAGGACGGAGAGTATGTTGACAGGGATGAGGTTTTGGCAGAACTTGAAAGTGAAAAAGCAACATTTGAAGTAAATGCTGAGAAGGCAGGTATTTTAACAAGGGTTGCAAAAGAGGGCGATACCCTGCAAATAGGCAGCGTGCTTGCCCATATTGATGAAACTGCTGAAAAGCCAGCAGCTTCGGCGGCGCCTGCAGCCAAGCCAGAGCCTGCCAAAACAGAAACTAAAGCAGCGGCTGCACCAGCCGCCCAGCAGCCAACACAGGCACCTGTAACATCGGTACCAAACGACGTTAAAGCAACACCGGTAGCATCAGCAATAATTGCAGATAAAAAAGTTGATGTTGCTTCAATTTCTGCCACCGGGGCAGGCGGCAAAATTTTGAAGCATGATGTGCTGGAAGCATTGGCGCACCCCGGCAAAAAGGCCTTCCAGGGACAGGATCTATTTACCCGCAATGAACGTAGGGAACGCATGAGCAACCTGCGTAAAACCATTAGCCGGAGGCTTGTGGAATCGAAAAACACTACGGCTATGCTTACCACTTTTAACGAAGTGGATATGGGCCGTATAATGGAAATTAGAAAAACACATAAGGATAAATTTAAAGAAGCCCATGGTGTTAATTTAGGTTTTATGAGCTTTTTTGCCAAAGCATGCGCGGTGGCATTAAGCGAATGGCCAGCTGTAAACGCCTATATTGATGGTGATGAATTAATATACCACGACTATGCAGATATAAGCATTGCCGTTAGCACCCCGCGTGGTTTAACAGTACCTGTTATGCGCAACGTTGAAAGCCTGAGTATGGCCGATATTGAGAAGAAAGTAATTGAGCTTGCAGGAAAAGCGCGCGACAGTAAACTTACCAGCGACGACTTAACGGGTGGCACCTTTACCATAACCAATGGCGGTGTATTTGGCAGCCTGATGAGCACGCCGATAATCAATCTTCCACAAAGTGCAATATTGGGTATGCACAAAATACAGGAAAGACCAATGGCTATAAACGGCCAGGTAGTAGTGAGGCCCATGATGTATTTGGCACTTAGTTATGACCACCGTATTATAGACGGCAGAGAAAGTGTAAGTTTTTTGGTTAGGGTGAAGGAATTATTAGAGAACCCCGAACTACTGCTGTTTGGTAAAGACCCGGTAACGACCTTACTGGAGTTATAAGAAAGTTGTCCGCTAATAGCTGACAGCTATAGAATAAAATTATACAGGCAGTTGCATAATCAACTGCCTTTTCATTTAAAATACCTGTTAGGGTAGTGTGGCATGCGGTTTCAATCATACTTTAATACTGCCTTGCAAATAATAAACAGCCACAATGGCAGCATTCCCCTTGCGCATTATCTTAAACAATATTTTGCGCAGCATAAAAAGCATGGTTCTAAAGACAGGAAGTATATATCTCATCTGTGCTATTGCTATTATCGCTTAGGGCATGCGTTAAAGAATGTTCAGGTTGAAGAAAGGTTAAAAATTGCATTGTTTTTGTGTAATGATAATATTGATGAATGGAATGTTTTATACGATGAGGCATGGCTAAAGCATCACTCATCATCATTGAATGAGAGAATAATTTTTATCAAATCACAATACCACTTTGATGTTACAGATATTTTTCCATGGCAAAATAGTTTGAGTGACGGTATAGATATAAAAGCCTTTTGCTTATCTCATTTAATTCAGCCCAATCTTTTTCTGCGTATCCGACCCGGCCAAAAAAATATTGTTCTTCAAAAATTGCAGCAACACAATATTGCATTTACTGAAATTGATGAAAACGCTGTCTCTTTACCCAACTCCACTAAAATAGAGGATGTTATTGAGTTGAATAGAGAGGCGGTTGTACAGGATTATTCATCACAACAGATACAGCAGTTGTTCAATATTGCACAAGCCGGTTTGTCGCTACCCGTCTCCGTTTGGGATTGTTGTGCGGCAAGCGGTGGAAAGTCAATATTAGCTTACGACAGTTTTGATAATATTGAACTAACAGTTTCTGACATTCGCCCATCCATCATCAATAATCTTAAAGAACGTTTCCTGCAGGCAGGTATAAAAAAATACAAGAGTTTTATAGCCGACCTTACTCTCCCTGCTTCAGCCCTACACCTTATACCTTCCACCGCCTCTTTCCAGCTTATTATTTGTGATGTACCCTGCACAGGCAGCGGCACCTGGGCGCGCACCCCCGAACAGATATATTTTTTTACTTCAGAAAAGCTGGAACATTACACGGCTATACAACAGAAAATAGTAAGAAGTATTATTTCCCATGTACAGAAAGATGGCTGCCTGCTTTATATAACTTGCTCAGTATTTAAAAAAGAAAACGAACGTATGGCTGACCTAATTGAAAATGAATGCAAACTAACATTGGTGAAACAGGATATGATAAAAGGCTATGATAAGAAAGCAGATACCATGTTTGCAGCCCTGTTTAAAAAATAAAAAGAGGCTGCTAAAAAGCAGCCCCGTTTTCTTAACATGCACAAGAGAGAATAAACTAAAAACTGAAATTCTTTATCCTGCTTTGCGGAAATAAATATCCCCGCTTATTGATTCAAGGTCTATACGTTTGCCGCCTCCGTTTAACTCAGCATTTACATTATTTCCGCCCACGTGCCTTGTACCTTTTGCTTTGTCATCAATACCCAGGTCAACATTGCTGTACATAGTGCCGGTTATTGTTTTCATTTCAACGTAGGCTTTCGTGCCGGCTGCTACGGCAAAATCAACCGAGCCGCTTATACTGTGTGCCCGCACATCGGCTGTTTTGCCCGTAATAGTAATATCGCCGTTTATTGTTTCAATGGAAATGTTTGCGTTTTCAGGTACATATACTTCGCAATAAATTTTAGACTCATAATTATTGCAATCGCAATTACAGTTTTTATTATAAACACGCGTGTTATTGCTTTTAAATTTTGCTTTAACATCAAAGTTGCCGTTTGTATCATCAAACGTCCATACGTAATCGTCGTTGTTCTTATTGTCGTTTACGTCAACGGTCGCTTTTATATAGGCTTCGTTTTTATTCCACGTAATTACCCTGATGGAATCGGCTATTTGTATATTAAGCGTAACCTTGCCCTCGCCTGATATGGTTGCGTGTTTTTCAACCACCTTTTGTGCCTGCAGGCTGCCGATTGTTAGGCAAAGTATTGCCAGCAGTAAAACATTTTTCATATTAATAAGCTTTTATTGGTTTATTACTTTGTTTATCGTTAAAAGGCTTCTATTCACCATTAACAGTTTACATTTATTATTGGCCGCCTTTCCTCAGGTAAATGTTGCCACTAACATTTGTTAAGGTTAGCTTAGCACCGCCACCGTTAAGCAATGTGGTTATGCCGTTGTTACCACCAACACGCTTTAAATCGCCTTTGTCTTTTTGTGCAAGGTCAAAGTCAGTATAAATGCTGCCTGATACGGTATGCATCTGCAGGTCAACACCCGCTGTTGGCGCTA
>JABDGS010000192.1 GCA_013285915.1 Bacteroidota bacterium | reverse complement strand
TGGTACTGGTATCAATATTTTTTCATTCTGTTTTATGACCATTTACTACCGCATAAACGAAAAGGTTGCTGTGCCATCTTCTGTAATAATCATGACCATAGAAACTTTGCTGGGCTTTTTTGTTCATGCAGGTGTAGTTAAAGATTTTCAGCAGCAGGCTTTTGAAATGTGGTTAGTATGCGTACCATTTGTTGCTGTTTTTGCCCCGCTTGGCGCTTATGTAATAAGTAAAGTACCCCGTAAGGCCGGTGCAAGATTTTTATCAGTAATTCTTGTTATACAATTTTTTGGGGCCATGTGGGCTGTTAAACCCAGTGGCTGGCAACTGGTAATGTGTTTAACAGTTTTAGCCACCGGGTTAGCTGGTTTTATATATGTGTCAAAACTACGGCGGCCCACACATGTACCTAAACAGCAGTTTTAGTTTACTGTAATAAATATCAGCAAGGCTTTTCCAAACAGGAAAAGCCTTGCTGTATAAAAAATGTTATTGTTCAGTAACAGGTAACGGAAACTCAGTCCACACATCATCACCCGGCCTGTCTATTGGCAACGTACCCAAAAGGTTATACCTGCGCAGATCAATCCAGCGGTGCCCTTCAAAAAACAGTGAATACCGTCTTTGTTTCAGCATTTCTGTTATTAATTCGTCTTTTGTTACAGTGCCATTGTAAACGGCAGGGCCAAGGCCATGGCCCTTGCGTATAACATTTAGTGCATTAGCGCCCTCTGCAGGATTACCTGTTTGAATATTAGCTTCGGCATAAATTAATATCAGTTCCTCATTACGTATGATAGGTATTACGTCTGTGCTGGATGTATACACCCAAACATCGCGGTTTGAAGAAAGGCCGTCAAGAGAGGCAGCCGCTGTACGTAAAGTCGCCTTTCCTATCCTGTCATCCCCTGACTCAATATCTGCAGCATAACTTGGGTGTGCAACCCTTACTTCGCCCGTTTGGTTTTGCGGAATAAACATAGGGTTTAGCTCGTCGCCGCTGCCGGTACCAAACACATGGCTAACACCCAAATGAAAATCCTTGTCCAATCCAAAAAACGATTCATTCAAAGCTGTTAACGCACCACTCCATTGTTGCCTGTACACAGCTACCCTTGCAGCAATTGCACGGTTAAACTGCAACAGGCTAATACTGGTATTACCGCTTGTAAAGCCAGGCAGGCTAAAAGCGATGTCTGCACTGCTTAGATCGGCTTTGCCATCATCAAGTAATGACGCGATTGCCGTTAAAGCATCTGCAGGGCTCACAAGGGGGCCCAGGTTATCAGGATTATCAACGTCTATTCTTATGCCGTTGGTGTCGGTCAGGTTCAGGTTCATTAAAAGCTGGTAGGCTTTAATGGTTTTTGCAAAACCTGTATAGCCGCTTTTTTGCTGCGCAGTAATAAGCTTTGAGTTTGTTGCAGCCTGTATTAATGTATTGCAGTTTTTAATAACACGGTAACGGGCAGCCCACGGGTTGGCAATGTAAAAATTGCTGCCGCTTAATGTGGCATTGGCAGCACCCAACAGGTCAGTAACGTACCTTGGCTCTGATGCTGAAAACCGGTACCCCTCGCGGCCAAGTGTGCCCGCATCATCAAGGTACAAATTTACAACGCTGCGCATGCCTGACTGTGTGCCGCTTACAAGGTTATTTAACTCATCTTTTGTAGCATTATTTAAAAAGGCCTCTATTGTTGGGCTGTTTAGGTTGCCATAATCTTTTTTGCACGAGCTATATAATAAAGCCATACCCAGCAATAAGCCCGGCAGTATTAAAAAATTTCTTTTCATAACTAAATTTTTTGAATGCGGTTAAAAATTAACTGAAATATGAAAATCAGCACGTTTGGTAGCTGGATAAGGATCAACATCTACACCAGTTGAAAAGCCTGTACCAAAGTTTGACACTTCGGGGTCGTATCCTTTATATTTAGTAATGGTAATAAAGTTGTTTAATGAAGCGCCAATACGTACTGATTTAATAAAACTAACCGGCATTTTGTTAAACGTATAATACAAACCTATTTCCCTAAAACGCAGGTAACTGGCATCCTGTACAAATTCATGTGCATCTACGCCAATTTGCATAATGCGGTAAATAGCGTCAGGCACGCCTGCTTTATTGGTTATCTTGTCAAAATCAGCACTGGTGCCGCCAAAATCATTTTCAAGGTTGGTTAGGTTTACATTATCGCCGCCGTTTTTCCAGTGTATTAAAAACCGCAGGCTTAGCTTGTTAAAAAAGGTAATTTCATTATAAGTGCTCATCTGGAACTTTGGTTCAGCATCGCCCAAAATACCTACACCCTGGCCATTGAGGCCTACAATTTGTGTGGCTGATTTACCTTGTTCTATTTGGAACGAACCAAGTACGTAACCAAACGAACCCTGTGGTGTTGGCGCTATGGTGTATTTGGTAACCAGTGACCTGTTCATCCAGAAATTCACTGACGTCGTCCAGGTGATATTTTTTGAAGCTACAGGTTTTGCGTTCATCCCCAACTCAACACCATGGTTGCGTAAATCACCGGCATTAACCCATTTACTGCTAAACCCGCTTGATGCACGCAGGCTTTGCAGCATTAAAAAGTCGTCGATGGTTTTATTGTAATAGGTCAACTCAAAGCCCAATCTTCCTTTAAGCAAGCTAAAATCTATACCGGTTTCAAACTCAGTTTGCCTTTCAGGTTTAATGCCAGGCTCGCCTTCCTGTAAATTAACCAGCACACCGGGGTAACCCGCAATATTTGATACAACAAGAGATGTAAACTTGCTGCCGTATGCAGGTACATTATTGGCCTGGCCATATGCCGCACGTAATTTAATGTTATCGAAAATGCTATTTTGCAGCAATCCCATTTTTGTAAGATTCCACGAAACACCTGCTTTTGGATAAGTGTAATATTTTGAAGGATCACCGTTATTAGATGATTCATCAAAACGTACGCCTGCGGTTAACGTAACTACATCGGCAATATTGGCTTCTTCCTGAATGAATACGCCGTTATTTTGATATTTCGCTCTAAACTGTGTTGCGTTTAGTGCACCAGCCTGGTCAACGTTGCTTTGGCCTGCAATAACCTGCGTAGCCACATTTAGTAAATTATTATAATCACCGTTTTCCTGCGTAATACCTGCAGAAGACGTTAACGAAAAACGGTCAGATGGTGTATAGGTATTTACTAATGATGCTATATAGTTCGTGTTAAGATTTTTGGTGAACCCTTGTATCGACGTGCCTTTGTTTACAGCTTCAAACTGCAGGTTACCGGGGAACAAAGCATTTGTTTCAAGGTTATAGAAATCGAAACCGCCCCTTGCAATTAATTTGGTTGTACTAGTACTGCTTTTTTGCAAAGTAGCTTCAAGGTTAATACCGGTTATAAAACGGTTAACATCTTCATGGTTGCGCATTAACGCTATTGTTTGCAAAGGGTTTGACGCCGCGAATGGATTATTGGGGTAATTGCCAAACGCATCCGGGTGCAATTGTGCAAAGCTTGGGGTAGATGATAGAGCTATACCAAACGATACACCAGAGTTGTCAT
>JABDGS010000191.1 GCA_013285915.1 Bacteroidota bacterium | reverse complement strand
AGAAGAAAATTTGTACAACAATCTGCACTGGGTGCCGGAAGTTTTTTAATAATGAGCGACTTGTTTGCCAAACCAAAGGGTAAAACTTATGGCTACAACGGCATGCAATACACGCTTGATACTGCATGGAGCAAGGCCAACCCCACCATGTACCCGGTTAACGATTGCCACGAAATGGTACAGGATAAGCACCACCGCATATTGCTGCTTACCAACGAAACAAAGAACAACGTACTTATTTATAATACAAAAGGCAAACTGCTTGATACATGGGGGCATGATTTTCCTGGGGCACATGGGCTAACACTGCACACCGAGAACGGCACCGAGTATTTATATATTACAGATACTGCCAAACACCAGGTGTATAAAACCACGATGGATGGCAAGATATTGATGACGATTGACCCCCCTATGGATATTGGCATTTATAAAAAGAAAGAAGAGTTTGTGCCTACTGAAACCTGTATTGATGAGAACGGCGATATTTTTATTGCTGATGGCTACGGTGCACAATACATATTACAGTACGACAGCAGCGGCAAACTAAAAAATCACTTTGGCGGCAGGGGTGATGGTGATATGCACCTTGATAATGCCCATGGTATTTGTTTTGACAGGCGTACACCACAAACCACGCTGCTTATAACAGACCGTACCCGCAACTGCTTTAAACGCTTTACCCTTGGTGGCGACCTGCAGGATGTAATTCACCTGCCGGGCGCCTGTGTTTGCAGGCCGGTAATACATGGTGACCATTTATATGCAGCAGTATTGCGCTCGCCGGATTTAAATGCTACGGGTACCGGCTTTGTAACCATACTTGATAAAGACAACAAAGTGGTTAGCAATATTGGCGGCAGCGAACCAAAATATGTTGATGGCAAACTGCAGCCCATGAGCCAGACCGATAAGATATTTGTGCACCCGCATGATGTTTGTGTTGACAGGGATGAAAACCTGTATGTTGCACAATGGGCATCCGGCAAGGTGTACCCTTATAAGTTGAAGAGGGTGTAGGCCTCACCCCATCCTCTCCACCATGTGGAGAGGATGACTGAGAGAAGATTATGGAGGAGATTAGAGAGAAGCCCCGGAAGAAATTTGAGGAATACTAAACTTAAAAAACAACTGATTTTTTGATGAAGCTGAAAAATATTGTTGCAGCATTGCTTTTGCCATTGAATGTTTTATTGCTGTTTTTTTTGATTGTTTTTAACAGCCTTGCCATACCCGCGTGGTTGCAGGTATTTGGCAGAATGCACCCGTTGGTGCTGCATTTTCCTATCGTGTTAATATTGGCTTATGCCTTTTTGCTGCTAGTAATGCCCGCATCACTCAAAAAGCAGGAAGGCTACATTGTAGCACTTGATGCCTTGTTGCTGGCCGCTGCTTTTTCAGCAGCACTTACAGCCTTAATGGGCATATTGCTGGCACGTGAGCCGGGCTATGATTCAGATGCCATTGCCTTGCATAAATACAGCGGCGCTGCTACATCGTTCGCGTTATTTGGTTTATACACTTATAATAAAAAACTGCAACAGCATTTTAATTTATCTAAAGTATTTGTAGGTTGCATTACGGCGCTTTTGTTGTGGGCAGGGCATTTAGGCGGCAACATAACCCACGGTAATAATTTTGTGCTGGCGCCTATTACGCCTGATAATAAAAAAAGGTCCTGTCGCCTTTGAAGATGCCTACCTGTATGCAGACCTTGTGCAGCCTGTACTTGAAAATAAATGCTACAGTTGCCATAACAGCAGCAAAGAAAAAGGCGGCCTGGTTATGGAGACAAAAGAGCTTTTATTAAAAGGTGGTAAAGACGGCAAATTATGGGATTCAAGTGCAGCTGACCTGGGGTTATTGATGAAACGTGTACACCTGCCCGAAGAGGAAAAAGAACACATGCCACCCAGCGGCAAACCGCAGCTTACTGATGATGAAAAGGAAGTTTTATATGCGTGGATAAAAGAAGGCGCAAACTTTGATAAAAAAATTACCGAACTTTCCCCAACAGATACCCTGTTTGTAATAGCTGCAAAAAAATTGAAGCAGTCTGCCGACGAGCAATTTGATTTTGCAGCGGCTAATGAAAAGGATGTAAAGAAACTTAATAATAACAACCGTGTTATAACACCGCTGGCAATTAGTTCACCAGCATTAGCCGTTACCTTTTATAACAAGCCGTTTTACGATACCAAACAACTGGAAGAATTAAAAAGCATAGCCAATAATATTACACAGCTGAACCTTGACAATATGCCGGTTAAGGATGAAGACCTTGCTGTGATAGCCAACTTTAAAAACCTGCGTAAGCTTAACCTTGATTTTACCGACATAACCGGCAAAACGCTGGGCGATCTAAAGAACCTGGCATTTTTAAAAACTATATCATTGTCGGGAACCAAAGTGCAGCAGGCTGAAGTTGGCGTTTTAACCAATATGTCCAAACTGAAACATGTGTATGTGTGGAGCACAAATATTACCGATGCGGATGTAAATAAGCTTTCGCAAAAAGACAAGAACATCAGTTGGTTCACTGGCTTTAAAGGCGATACCGTAATATTAAAACTAACGGCGCCTGTTTTACAGAACGACAATTTTGTTATTACTACTACGCCGCTAAAGCTGCAGTTAAAAACATATTTGCGCGGCGTAAATGTGCGTTACACCACAGACGGTAAAGATCCCGACAGCCTTACTTCACCACTTTATGATACCAGCGTTGTATTGAACGACGAAATGACGATAAAGGCAAAAGCCTTTAAACCCGGCTGGATTAGCAGCGACATTATTCAACAGCATTTTTTTAAAAGCAGCTATGTGGCCGACAGTGCTAAAATGCTCACGCCGCTTGATGTTAAATACCGCGCCAACGGTGCCAGGAGCCTAATTGACCTTGATAAAAGCGACCTGAATTTTGCTAATGGTAAATGGGTGGGCTACCGCCAGAACGATATGCAGGCGATGCTGTATTTCAATAATCCCATCACGGCAAAAAGTGTAACATTCAGTACGTTGATGAATATCGGTGGCTTTATTTTTCCACCGGAAAAAATTATGGTATGGGGTGGTGTGAATGAGAATAATTTAAGCCTGCTTGCAACCATTACACCTAAACAACCCACCAAAGAAATGTTTGCAGTTGAGAACCTTGCCCTGCAGTGCAACTTTGCACCAACGCAAATAAAGTATTTGAAATTTACCGCCATAAACGTACACAAACTGCCTGACTGGCATCCTGGCAAAGGGCAAAAAGCATGGATATTTATGGACGAGGTGTTTGTGAATTAATAGCCGCAATATTTTGCGCGGCAATTACTTTACCATTCATTGTCCGCACTTAACCTGTTGGATATATACGGCGGTAATTTGCTAACAGCCACATGCAATTTTTGCTTGTTTGATTCCTGTCGCTGCTTATCTGTAATATTATAGTTGTAGTTTTTAAAAAGATAGTAGATGAGTATCCTGTTGTAATCGTCAAGCAGGTTGTCTGATATCGCAGACAGCATCTTTCTCTCTATTTCATCGGGCTGCTTTGTCTCTGCCAAAGCCCTGCCTATTCTTGAGATGCTTCCGTAATAATGATTAGTCGCGGCGTTTTCAATTCTGAAACTTATACCCAGCAAAAGATCCA
>JABDGS010000190.1 GCA_013285915.1 Bacteroidota bacterium | reverse complement strand
TTTGTAGTGGACATTGATGGCCTGTTTAAAACGTATTACGAGCTAATAAACCCATCGCAATTGCATTGGCATTATGTTGATAAGAGCCAGGTTGTTTTTTTGGAAGATAAAAAGGCAGACCCTATGCACAGGTGGGTAAACTTTAACAAGGCAAGCCCATATTTTTACGCTAACCAATATTGTGTGGTGTTACGCAAAGAGGATGGGCACAACCCATGCAGCAAAAAACCGGAAGATAGCGATGATGCCGCCGGTTTTACATACCATGAAAAAGATTACAGGCGCTGCAATGGTCTGCCCGCTGGTAATCCTCCAGGTGATGTATTTTCTAGCCCGGTAAAACATTTTATTGAAACGGTTATCTACTACGGGCGGATAAGGGATGCGTTAGCCGCAGGTGCTGAAAGCCTTTTTGATGTAATGCTGGGCAATACAATAAGGCATGAGTTGGGACATTATGTAGGTATACAGCACCATCTTACTACAAGCAACGAAAAACATAAAACAACCAAGTGGGAAAACACCATGGATGGCGTGGAAAATTGCCTTATGCGCTACGCTACCCCTGTTGAATCAACTTCCGCAGATTTTCTTTCAATAGAAATGATAAGGTATTGCCACACGGGCGAAAATGGTTTTATAAACACGCCGGTAGAAGTTCACAATCCTGATGGCACGCTTGTATACCAAAGCAATGGTGTAACACCACAGCACAACAACCTCGCTACCCCTGAAGTTTGCCCGGATAACTGCTGGGGGCAAATAACAGTAAAATCAACACCAGGGCCATAACGCTAATGTCCACACAGCTAATCTTAAACGGCCTGCCGTTATGCAGGGCAATCAAACTAAAACTGTAAGGTTAGCAAATGCTTATTCACTTCTTAAGCTATTCACAGGGTTTGCTATCGCTGCCCTTATAGCCTGGTAGCTAACGGTACCCATAGCAATAAGAAAAGATATAATGCCTGCGGCCGCAAACATCCACCAGCTTATGGTAACCCTGTAAGCAAAGCCCTGAAGCCATATATGCATTATCCACCACGCAACAGGCGATGCAATAACAAAAGCAATGCACACCAGTTGCAGAAAATTTTTTGACAGCAGCCCGGCAAGTCCTGGTGCAGTTGCGCCCAGCACTTTGCGCACGCTTATTTCTTTGCGGCGTTGTTCCGCGCTAAAGGCTGCAAGGCCAAACAGCCCAAGACAGGAAATAAAAATAGCCATAAAGGTGAAAGAAGTGATGATGGTTGACAGCGTTACATCTGCTTCGTATTGTTTTTTAACCTGCTCATCGATAAAGGCATAATCAAAAGGCACACCTGGCAAATCCTTATGCCACAACGCTTCCATATTTGAGAGCAGGCTTTTATAATCATCAGCAGAGGTATACACTGTTATATAAGGCCAGTAACCGAAGCGTTTGTTGTTTATCCAAAGCAGGAAGGGGCTTACATCGTTATGCAGGCTGCCGTAGTTAAAATCTTTCATCACCCCCACAATTTCTTCTATCCTGTTTTGGTTATCATGCAGCAATGTGCCCACAGCGGTTGTTGGGGTTAGGCCCATTTTTTTTACCATGGTTTCGTTAACCAGCACTTTGGCCGAATCAGTTGGCCTGAAATCACGGCCGCTTATTAGCTGTATGCCGTTGGCGCGCACAAAATATTCGTCGGCTATAATAAAATTGGCGTTAAGGCCCTCTGACTGGCTTTCATGGGGCTTTAAAAAGTTATTGTTAAATAAAATATCGGTGCCTAAATATTTGCTGGCATTGCTGGCCATTTTTACGCCGGCAAGCTTGCGCACATCGTCAATAAACAGGGGCAGCTTATCAAAGCCTTCGCCGGAGTAAAGTGAGAGCACCAGGCGCTGCTCTTTATTAAACCCAAGGCTTTTGCTTTTTATAAAATTTAACTGGCTATAGATTATAATGATGGTAGTGATCAGCACTATTGACAGCACAAACTGAAACACCACCAATGTGCGGCGCAGCCCCGCTGCCGATACATGGCTGGTAAAATTGCCCTTAAGCACTTTTATAACCCTGAAGGCGGAAAGATAGAATGCAGGATAGCTGCCTGCCAACAGGCCGGTAATAGCTATCATAGCGGCCATAGCAACCCATACTTTAAAATCAGCGAGAAAGCTGTAATCAATATTTGCTTTGGTTATGCTGTTCAAATAAGGCATAAGCAACAACAGCATAGGCAAAGCAAGCAGCACGCCGATGGTGGAAAGGAGCAACGATTCGCCGATAAACTGTTTTATTAGGTCTTTTCTGCCTGCGCCTATTACTTTTCTTACGCCTACTTCTTTGGCACGCTTTGAGGCGCGCGCAGTAGAAAGGTTCATAAAGTTTATACAGGCGATAACCTGTATCAACACAGCAATAAACGAAAGGATGGTAAGGAATGAAGGGCTAACGTTTTTTGTGATGCTTACACCTTTTATATCATCGCTGGTGTGGATGGTACGTACGTTTTGCAGAAAGAGGTGCTGCTCAATACCCCATTCTTTTAATTGTGCGCCGGCATACTTATTTAAAAAAGCCGGGAATTTTTTCTCCAGCGCAGCTACATTTACGCCGGGCTTTAATTTTACGTAACATGATATATAACTATTGCTTATCCAGTTATCAGTATGCATTAAAAACCGCGCGGTGCTGTTACTGTTCATAGTAATGAACATATTGGCGTGGATGTGGCTTTTGCCAAGGCTTTCATCCACAACGCCCTGCACTATATAATCATGCTTGCCGTCGTTTTCATTATCAATGCTAATGGTTTTGCCTATAGGGTTTTCGCTGCCAAACAGTTTTTCAGCAATCGGCTTAAGCAATACCATTGAGTATGGCTGCAACAACGCAGTGTGCGGGTTGCCTGCCAGGAAGTGAAAAGAAAACACATCAAAAAAAGTGGAATCTACGTTTACTGCATCAGTTTCATAAAAGCTGCGGTTTTTGTAAGCAAGCAATTGCTTATCTACGCCTAAAAAAGGCACCACCCGCGTAAATTGCGCCACTTCGGCAAAATCCTGTTTCATTAAAGGCGCTGTAGGTGCAACAGTGGTGCCCCAGCGGCTTTCAGCGCCACGCTGTTTGGCAACTGAATAAGCATCAATACGGTAAATATCCTGTACATCTTTGTGTTGTTTATCGTAGCTGTACTCATCCGTAACATACAGCACAATGTACAGGCAGCACAATGTGCCAAGCGTTAGGCCCAGGATATTGATGAAGCTGAATGTTTTATTCTTCAGCAAAAAGCGGGCAGCGGTTTTAAAGTAAGATTTAAACATATAAGCTGGTTTGCCGGTTTATTAATGTGAAGCAAATGCCTTGAATATTTTATCGGCCATATCCCGTAGTGCCGAGGATGCATCATTGCCCGAATTATTGCGCAGCAGCACAATAGCCAGTTGCGCACCCGGGTACATCTCAACATAACAGCCAAAACCCATTGTGTTGCCATCAGAAAATATTTTTGATGCGGTTTTGGATGGCCTGTAATGCCACCAGTTTAGCGATGAATAATACACCCTCGCGTTAACAGTATCAGTTGGCTCAACGGGTATTACTTTGTTAGTGCCCGCATCAATGGTAATGTTTTTCTTTAATGCCAGCTGGCTTGCAGCATCTTTATGTTCAAGCAGGTATAT
>JABDGS010000189.1 GCA_013285915.1 Bacteroidota bacterium | reverse complement strand
CTGTTAAACGCCAGTATTTTCTTTGTAACCTTATTCATTTGAGTAAAGTGACGGCAGTGGTTTAAAAATCAAATTCAAGTATGTCTTTGTCAACAAGTAATTCCTGTATCAGTTGCTCGTGGTTTTGTGTTGAGCCCTGCACCAGCCAATGGCCTGTAATTGTACCACCTTTTTTGCTTTGCCTGCCGCGCAAAGGCTTTAAGTGATGTTGTTTAAAAAGATGTTCGTATTTTTTTAATGTTTCTTCCTGGTACTGGCAAACAATACGGTAGTTGCGCAACTGGTTCACTTTTTCAATAATGTCCTGCAGGTAAACAAGTACAATAAGCACAATTAATATTATACCTGTACCTATAAATGCTGTTTCAAATTTGCCTATCCCTGCAAGCATGCCGAGGGCAGCCACAATCCAAATAGTAGTAGCAGTGGTTATACCTGTTACGCGGTTTTCATCTTTAAATATTACGCCTGCGCCAATAAAACCTATGCCCGTAATAATATTCGCCGCTATCCTGTCAATATTATTTGGTGCCCCCATGGCTTGCGATGCCATAGTAAATATACAGGCACCTGTGCAAACAAGTATCATAGTGCGCAGCCCGGCTGACTTGGAGCGGTACTCCCGCTCTGCACCAATAACAGCACCGATAAACAAGGCTACCAGCATACGCCCTATTTCTGTAGAGAACCAACCCTCCATTTCGTGCATACGCAACCGTTTAAATGCTAATGTAAGTAATACATTTTATTGAAGTACGAAGAAAATGCCCTGTAAACCGGTCAATAGCCTCCTGCCGCCGTTTATAATGCCGCTCTTTCCTTTGCAAATAAATTTTTTTGGTATTTAAAAAGGATAATATATTTTTGATATCAAATTAATATCAAAAAGATTTTTTATGGAAAAGAACATAACCCCAGTACCCGGCTTTGCAGCCTTATTATTGGCGCTTGGGTGCCTTGGAGGCAGTATTTTTTTTGTAACAACAAACATTAACAGCGATAACCAGTCAGTTTCGCCCTTGTTCTGGCTGGGCATTGTATTATTTTTTACGGCAATTTTTTTATTTAAGGGCTTAACCGTTATTAACCCCAACCAAACTCGTCATTAGCCCATTTTTCAAGGGCCTTATATGTGGCTTCATCAATGCGTAAAACAAAACTCTTCTTCAAAACAAATAATTTATACAGCCAAAGAAAATGGTTTGCGCTTTGTTAACCCTCTGTTTAAAAAAACGCGCCTTAGCCTGCGCGTAAATAACTTTGAGAGCAACAAGCTTAAAGTGAATGACAAAATGGGTAACCCCATTGAAATTGCCGCTGTAATTGTATGGCAGGTAAGCGATACCTACAAAGCAACTTTTGAGGTAACGAACTATACAGAGTATGTAAAAATACAAAGTGAAAGTGCTATACGCCACCTGGCTACCACCTGCCCTTACGACCAAATGGAAGATGCGCATGCTGATATTACCCTGCGGGATGGCGGCGAGAAAGTAACTGCTCTGCTTGAAAGCGAACTGTTTGAAAGGCTGGCCCGCTCGGGTATTGTAATAAAAGAAGCCCGCATAAGCCACCTTGCATACGCACCTGAAATTGCAGGCGCAATGCTGCAGCGCCAGCAGGCTACTGCTATTGTTGCTGCACGGTTTAAAATTGTTGAAGGCGCTGTGGGCATGGTTGAGTTGGCGCTTGAAATGCTTAGTAAAAAGGATATTGTGCATTTAGACGAAGAAAAAAAGGCTGCCATGGTTAGCAATCTTATGGTAGTGCTTTGTGGTGAGAAAGCTGCAACACCGGTATTAAATACGGGCACGTTATATCAATAGGCTTTTTATTTTACCGGCATGGTTTTCAGCACAACCACGTTGGCATAGTATTTTTTGATTTGCGTGAATTTTTTCGCCCGTGTTAGTATCCAAGCGCTTCAGACTCACAAACGCATATAGGGTATAGTAAAAGTGTTCGTGAGACACGAACACAGGCGGTATACCATGTTATCTTTGACTGTATAAATTATTTGTTTTGAAGAAGAGTTTTGTTTTACGCATTGATGAAGCCACATATAAGGCCCTTGAAAAATGGGCTAATGACGAGTTTCGCAGTGTTAACGGGCAGATAGAATGGATGCTGCACCAGCAGTTAAAAGAAGCCGGGCGATTAAAACCCAGTACAGATAAGGCGCCGCCTGATAAAAAGAAATAGTAGCAATATAGTGGCCCTTTGCGGGGCCATAATTATTTTATAAAGCGCCAGCCAGTTTAAACACCCACGCAAATTTTAAATTGTTGTTTGTAATGGGTACCAAGGGTGGTTGAATAATAAGCGCATTATTTTTAAATGTTGCTTTAACACTGCCACTAAAACCCAAAAGATTTACTGAGGTTGCTTTTTTAACACCTTCAACCATGAGTGGTTGTGTTGGAAATTGTGTGTACAGCACATACAGGTCATTCCCTTTGGCAGTATAATAAACACCCGGTTGTTTTACATTTGGCGCTTCGGCCCATTGTTTGGTCCCGTAAATGGCATCGCCGTTTATTGCCAGCCAATCGCCCATATCTTTTAGGCGCTGTTGCATAATAACAGGTATTCTTCCATCAGCCGTAGGGCCAATATCAAGCAACAGGTTACCACCACGCGATACTTTTTCAATCAAAACTTTTACCAGTTCTTCTGATGTTTGGTAATCAGCCAAATCTTCATTCCGGTTATACCCAAATGATTCGCCAATACCCCTGCACTCTTCCCATGGATGGGTTATAACTTTATCTTTTAAATTGTTATCGCCTTCAAGGTCGTACTCGGTGGTGTAAATACCGCCATGTTTGCTGCGTGTATCGCTGCCCCAGCGGTCGTTTACTACCACATTATTTTTTACCGGCGATTCATTGTACAGCCAGCTTAAAAATTGCTCACTTTTCCATTCGGCGGATGTATGTTCCCATTCACCATCTGTCCACACAATATCAGGGTTATACCTTGTAACAAGGTCTTTCATTTGGGGCATCATATGTGCATCTACATAGTTATTAAAGTCGCTTTTATATGTTGGGTTAAACCACTCGTATAGTGAATAGTAGAAGCCCATGTGCAGGCCGGCTTTTTTTACAGCATCGCTAAGGTCGCCTGCGAGGTCGCGGTGCGGGCCCGCATCTACAGCATTCCAGTTCCACGATTGTTTGCTGGGCCATAACGTAAACCCTTCATGATGTTTTGATGTAAGCACTACATATTTTGCGCCCGATGACTTGATAATATCGGCCCATTCGGTTGGGTTAAACATGTTTGCAGTAAAGCTGTTTACAAAATCCTGGTATTTAAAATTGGGGCCATAGGTTTTATCGTGAAATTTTTTAAACATATCATGCACCTTTCTGCCGTGGGTACTGGTGTCCATTAACTTGTACCAATACCACTCCGCGTAACGGTCGTATACGCCGGCGCCATCTTTTGCAGTTGGTCCCCATGCGGGTACCGAATATACGCCCCAATGTATAAATATGCCAAACTTTGCATCGCTAAACCAAGCAGGCACCGGGCGTGCATCAAGCGATTGCCAGTTAGGTGAATAGGTTTGAGAAAATGATATTTTTATGGCAATGATGAATAAAATAAGCAGGCAAACTTTTTTCATGTGCTGGGGAATTTGCAATAAAATTAACGCGAGTT
>JABDGS010000188.1:2688-3866 GCA_013285915.1 Bacteroidota bacterium | reverse complement strand
TTTTGGCAATTATATTGACTGGATATTGCTGCGTAAAATAAATAACGGCGGCTGGGTGGCCATAAACTGCATTCCTACTGCCGTGCACACCATTGCCGGCGCTTTGGCAGGCAAATTACTATTGAGCACTAAAAGCAAATTACAACCACTTTTATTGTTGGGCGCTGGTTGTTTAGTTATAGGTTATGGCCTTGATATGCTGCATATAACTCCTATTATTAAACGCATTGCCACTACATCCTTCACCATAGCGTCGCTGGGGTGGGTGCTGCTTTTTCTTGCGTTGGCTTACTGGTGGGTTGATGTAAAAGGCCATCGCAAAAACCTGCTGTTCTTTACTGTTGTTGGAATGAACTCACTTTTTATTTACCTGTTTTTTGAGATTGTGGGTGACAGGTGGTTTACGGGCTATATAACGTTTGTGGCCAACGGTGTATCAGGCTGGATTAATACGCCTGATTTGTTGCAGCACATTTTTGCAGCGGCATGCGTATTTGGCCTTGAATGGTATTTGTGCTACTTTTTATACAAGCATAAAATATTTTTCAAACTGTAGTTACCGAATAGAGCACGATGTTGTTCAAACAAAAAAGCAACTCAGTAAATTTTGAGCTGCTTTTCATACTACATATATTCTTTTATGCCCTTACAGCATGTCCCCTTCTATGTTGACCATAGCCTGGTTTGTTGCGTGGCCTGAACGTTGGCGCCTGTTCCTGCACCTTCATTTCAAACGGGTGCCCCGTAACTGCGGGTATAGTTTGGGCGGTGAGTTTATTAATATCTTTTAAAAACAACCTTTCTTCCCTGTCGCAGAATGAAAGGGCAATACCGGCATTGCCAGCTCTGCCTGTACGTCCAATACGGTGTACATAGGTTTCAGGTACATTGGGCAGGTCATAATTAATAACGTGTGTTACGTCATCAATATCAATTCCGCGTGCGGCAATATCTGTAGCAACCAATATTCTCAGGCGGCCACTTTTAAAATTTTGCAAAGCACGCTGCCTTTGCTCCTGCGATTTATTGCCATGTATAACACCGGCATTTATATTGGCATGGTTAAGGTGTTTGGCAATTTTATCAGCGCCATGTTTCGTTCTTGTAAAAATAAGGGCACGTGTTATATTGCCGGTCCTTAAAAGATGCACAAGCAAATCGCCTTTATCGGGCTTGTT
>JABDGS010000188.1:0-2678 GCA_013285915.1 Bacteroidota bacterium | reverse complement strand
AACAAAAAATACGGACTGTTCAATTTTTTCAACCGTTGAAGAAACAGGTGTTACTTCAACTTTTATGGGATTACGTAACAGGCTGCCTGCAAGCTTGGCGATTTCAGGCGGCATGGTTGCAGAGAAAAATAAGGTTTGCTTTTCCTGGGGTAACTCACGTATAATTTTCCTTATGTCGTTAATAAAACCCATATCAAGCATACGGTCTGCTTCATCCAAAACAAAAAATTGCAGGTGGTCCAGATATATATGCCCCTGGTTCATAAGGTCTAATAACCGGCCGGGTGTGGCAATAAGTATGTCAGTTCCGTTTCTAAGGCCAAGTGTTTGTGTGTGTTGAGATACGCCGCCAAAAATAACATCGGCTTTTAAGCCGGTGTATTTACCGTAAGCATTATAGCTATCATGAATTTGCGATGCCAGCTCACGCGTTGGTGTAAGCACCAGGGCCCTTATATGCCTGTAACCCTTGTTTTGCCATGGCTCGGCATGTAATAACTGTAACATTGGTAAGGCAAAGGCGGCAGTTTTACCGGTGCCAGTTTGTGCACAACCCAACAGATCCCTTTTTTGTAATACCACAGGTATAGCTTGTTCCTGTATAGGTGTGGGCGTAGTATATCCTTCTGCTGTAAGTGCACGTAAAATAGGTTCAGAAAGATTTAATTCTTTAAATGTCAAAATAAAATATTTATTATAAATAAAATGCTGGCTTTTTGTTGATTAAACTGCAAAAAAACAGGCTTTTTATATTCTCGTCATCGTTATGACTTGATGAACTATCGGGCGTGAAGATTATCTAGTCGGTCGAGAGAAGGAATATTAACATGGCAAAGGTAAGTAATTTATTAATAAAGCATTGCTAAATTTCTTAATACTCCGTTTACTGGCCGTAACCCATACCTTGCCATTTATAAAAATGATGTATTTGAGTTATTTATTAGTTTGTATTTTACCGCATGATTTGCAAGCTTCCATTACCCCTTTGTTTGCTGCTTATTTGTTTTACTGCTTCATCCCAGGATATTGCTTTTTTTAAGCCGGATTCAATAAAAAAGCAAATCAATGCAATACAAATCACCTCTTTTATTAAAGTTGACGGCGTTTTGAATGAGGCAGAGTGGGCTTTGGCAAAACCATCACCACGATTTACACAGGTTGAACCTTACCAGGGCAAACCACCCAGCCAGGAAACACAAGTAAAAGCGCTGTATAACAGGCAATACCTGTATTTTGGCATTTTTTGCCGTGATTCACTTGGCAGGAAAGCGATACGCGCTACCGATTTCAAGCGGGATTTTAGCGCCATGCAGCACGACCTTGTTACACTTACGTTTGATGGCTTTAACGATAAACGTAATGCCATGGCTATTTCAACAAACGCCTATGGTGTACAGCGGGACCTGCTTGCATTTGACGACCTGTATTATGACATTGACTGGGATGGTTTATGGAAAGTACGTACCACACGTACCGACTCCGGATGGTATGCTGAAATTGCTATACCATGGCAAACGCTGCGCTATAGGCGCACCGGCGATTCATTGCAAAGCTGGGGTTTTAATATGTACCGCATCAGGCGGCTTACTAACGAAATAACTGCGTTTTCCGAGTACCCGCGTTCTGTAACTGCAGCCCGAATGGACTATGCAGGCCTGCTGACCAACCTGCAACCACCGCCGCCCAAGCCCAACGTACGCATACAACCTTATTTTCTCACATCTTATGATCATTACACGAATTTCGGGCCCGATGTAAAAGCCAGCGAAACGAACGTTAAAGTTGGTGGCGACCTTAAATGGGCCATCAATTCAAATTCGGTATTAGACCTTACCACCAATACAGATTTTGCACAGGCAGATGCAGACCGTGAAGTAAATAATGTTACGCGGTTTAATGTTTTTTTTCCTGAACGGCGGCAGTTTTTTTTAGAGAATGCATCGTTATTTGGTGTTGGCCTCAACCAATCGCCTGACGGTACAGGCGGTGCTATGCACATACAGCCTTTTTTCAGCCGCAGCATAGGGCTTGATACCAATGGCAACCCAATACCTATTGATGTGGGTGCAAGGTTTGTAAGCCGGTCAGACAAATTAAATTATGGCGGCATTTTAATGCGGCAACGTGGAGTTGATGGCAGCCCCGCAACCAATTTTTTTGTTGGAAGGGTATCGGAGAATTTTGGTTTGCAGAACCGCATAGGTGCTCTTGTAACCATAAAAAACGCCCCCGGGGGCAATAACATTGTTAGCACTATTGATGGCTTCTTCCGGCTAACTGACGACCAATCCATTAATGCAATGGTAATACAGTCAACTAATACAAATGGGGGCAAAAAAGGTATGGCTGGTTTCGCTCAGTATTATTATTCAAACAACAATTACAGAATATGGTGGACTGAATCGGTAGTTACAAAAAACTTTGATCCCCAAATGGGCTTTGTTTCCCGCAGCGATGTGGTTGCAACAACGCCTGGTTTTTTATATTATTACAGGGGCAAAAAACTGCCATTTAAAAAAATATTACGTGCATGGGAACCAAGCATTGCCCCTGAATTTTATCACCAGGCATCAACGGGCAGGCTTACCGAAAGAACGCTTGGTGTGTATCCTGTATGGCTTAATTTTCTTAACGGTGCGTATTTTGGCTACGGGTTTGTACCCACTTACGAGCATCTG
>JABDGS010000187.1 GCA_013285915.1 Bacteroidota bacterium | reverse complement strand
TGGTGGCGGGGCTTTTTATATTAAATGAAGTGCTTTATTTTTTTGCAGGGACTGTTTTTGCTGCAACAGGTTCAATTGAACCGCTTAGTGGTTTGTTTTTAGCAAAATCAACCAATATTGGAGCAGCTACAAAAATTGACGAGTAGGTACCGGTAATAACACCCACAAGCATTGCAAACGCAAAGCCCCTTGTAACCTCACCCCCAAAAATAAACAGGATCAGGATGGTAAGGAATACGGTTAATGATGTCATCACCGTACGGCTAAGTGTTTGATTGATAGCACGGTTAATAATTGCTTCTTTGGTTTCACCCCTCATTAGCTTAACATCTTCACGTATACGGTCGTACACTATCACCGTATCGTTCATTGAGAAGCCTATTACCGTTAATACCGCAGCAATAAAGTACTGGTCAATTTGAAGCGGGAACGGAACGATGCTCCTGCAGAAGCTGAACACAGCCATTATAACAAATACGTCGTGGAACAATGATACGATTGTACCGATTGAATAACGCCAGTCGCGGAAGCGTATAAATATGTACAGGCATATTATAATGATAGCAATGATACCCGCTTTAATGGCACCCGCTTTAAGTTCAGTTGATATTGAAGGCTCAACAGTTTGCGAATCCTGCTTATATGCTTTGTTGAAAGTGTTGTAAGAAACATTTTGAGGAATAAACGAAAACTTTTTAAGACCATTATACAGGGTTGTTTCAACAATTGAGTCTGTATTCGCCTGTGTTGAGTCTATTTTATAAGATGTTGTAATGTTTAGCTCGTTACCATTGCCAACAGTTTTAACCGTAGGATACTCGCTAAACACTGTTTTAAGTGAATTAGTAATACTATCAGTATTTACCTTTCTGCCAAAATCAATAGTGTAACTGCGGCCACCTTTAAACTCAACACCTTCATCAAAGCCGTGTATAAACGAACCAACACCAAGAACAAGCACTACAGCTGAAATTCCATAAGCTACTTTCCTGTATTCGATAAACTTAAAATATGAATGCTTGAAAATTCTGCTTGAAATTGTAGTAAAATATTCAAAATGGCGCTGTTTGCTTGTATAAATATCAGTAATAAGCCTTGATACAAGTATACCACAAAACAAGCTTAGGGCGATACCCAGCATTTGGGTGCTGGCGAAACCTAATACAGGGCCAAGACCAAAAATAAACAATATGGCGGCCGTTAAGAATGTTGTAACGTGGGCATCAAGTACAGGTGAGTAAGAGCGTTTATACCCATCCGATACAGCGGTTAAATATCCTTTGCCTTTGCTTAACTCTTCTTTAATCCTTTCAAAAATAATTACGTTGGTATCAACGGCCATACCAATAGTAAGTACCAAACCGGCAATACCAGGGGCCGTTAATTTAAAACCCCATGCGCTTAATATACCTACGGTAAACAACAGGTTTAGTATCAGGGCAATGTTTGCTACCCAGCCTGCCGTATTGTAGTATATAAGCATTAATACAAATATTACCACAAATGAAATAATGAACGATAAAGCACCTGCACGTATGGTTGCAGTACCAAGAGTTGGCCCTATGGTTTGCATGGCTGAAATGCGTGCTGGTGCAGGCAACTTACCTGATTCAAGCGTATTGGCAAGGTCCTGTGCCTGCAGGGTTGTAAAACTTCCCATTATCTCCGATGAACCATTTGGTATTTCACCGTTAACATTTGGTGCGCTGTAAACAAAGTTATCAAGCGCTATTGCAATGGGCTTATTAATATTAGCCCTTGTCATATCCGCCCAAATATTAGTGCCTACGGCATCCATTTCCATTTGTATCGCTACAGCGCCTTTCTCATCAAAACTCTGGTTGGCCCTGGTAATATGGCTGCCGTCTAATTTAGCTGTTCCATTTTCAAGGGTCCTGATAGCATACAGGGCCAGGATATTTTTTGTTTTGGCATCGTCCCTTGATTCAGTTGCACCGTACATAAATACCAGGTTGCCGGGAAACTTATTTTTTACAAGGTCCATGGCCAGGTACTCATTCAACTGTGCGGTATCTTTTGTTAATACATACGCAATTGCCGAGGGGTAAGAAACACCACCGGTTTTTGTTCTTTGCCCCTGTAATGGCGGCATGAGCCTGAGCAGCGGGTTTTGATTTTTCTTTATTGCATTTGAATCAACTTTAGCGGCAGCTATTTTGTTGGTATCTTTTGCGTGTGCAGTATCTTTTTTTGTATTGAGTGAAGTATCTGCGCCTGCGTTGGCAGTGGTATCTTTCGCAGGTTTTACACCCGCCAGGTAGCTGGTGAGTGCTGCATCTGCTGCTGTCAAATTATCAGCTATTTCAGAAATATTGTATACCTCAAAAAACTGCAGGTTTGCCGTAGCCTGCATATTATGCCTAACCCTTTCAGCATCCTGTTCACCAGGCAGTTCAACAGTGATAATGCTTTTGGACTCATCCTTGTTAATTGTGGCTGAGCTTATACCAAAACGGTCAATCCTTTTTCTTAAGATGTTGTATGTGTTTTGAAAAGCAGTAGTTGATTGCTCTTTAAGATAGGAGAGTACAGCATCGTCAGAATCGGTAGACTTGATCCTTCCATTGCTTTTTGCAACAAAGTAAGGGGCTAATGGCACACCTGCGCCATTTTTCTTGTATTCCTGCCCGAATAATGTGATCAGGTCTGCACCGCTGGTAGCTTTTTGCTTAACCGCATTGCTTAGCGACCTGTTAAACGAAAAGTCTTTTGTGTGGTTGGCAAGGCTGCGTATAAGCTCGTCCAAACCTACTTCCAGCGTCACGCTCATACCCCCCTGCAGGTCAAGGCCAAGCTGCAGTTCGTTTTCTTTTGCCTGCCTGTATGTTACAAGCCCAAACGGGCCAATGTTGCTGTCGTTTGTGCTATCCTCAATCCTTAACAGGTGTGCTTTTTGTAAATTGTCCAGGCTGTCTTTGTACTCAGTCTGTAATGCCGTATCATTAGGGTATTTCAGTTTTGGGTCCATATAGTGGGCGCTAACCCATCTTTTTGACTGATCGTTCAGGCTACTTTCATGGCTGCGCACAATCCATGTAAATGATAGTTGATACAGGCAAATCAAAATAAGCGCAATCGCAAAAAAACGTACCAGGCCTTTAAGTTGCATATCTGTGAGGGTTTACTCAATTTTAGTGAGCGGCAAAGATAGGGGAATGGTAATTAAAATATAAAGGCAAAAAAATACCGGGAGCCACTATTTTCCCGGTATTTTCCTTAAAAAAAGATAAAATTATTGAACATCCGTTATAGTAACGTCGTAGTACAAAATTGAATTTGGCTGAATTACGTAGGTTGAATTTTGCACTACCCCCTCGCAACCATAGGCAAGCGAAGATGGGATGACCATAATTATGCGTGCGCCTTTCTTATAAAACCTCGCCAGATCGCCAAACCCCAGGATGAGGTTAACAATGGGGCTGCCTATTGGCGTTGTAGACTGGCTTACCACCGTTCCGTTTAACAATTTTGCGGTATAAGTGAAAAATATGGTTGTTGCGGCCACAGAACCCGTGCCTGAATCAACAATATGATAATAAATGTAACTGGTGTCCTTGGTGTATTTTATGGTATCTGCCCCGCAAAAAGATTTAATAGTTGCGTCCTCGGTACCCGGGGGAACAGGTGTACAATCTAAGTTTGTTGGCGTATTGGTTACACTTTTAAGACAAGCTACTAATAAGGCTGCTGCTACTATTACAACTACGAAAACTTTTCTCATTCTGTTATTTGTTTAGTATTATGACTGTTAAATGTGGTTGTTCGTTGCTTATTGCTGGTTCATTTTTTCTTTAGCCAGTAATTCTTTATACCGCTGCTCGTTCATCTCCCACTTAAACCTTTTATAAAAAATGCCGGTAAAAACCGAGATGAGCAATATAGCTGCAACCAGTACATAAGGGCTTGATTGTGTGTATGCA
>JABDGS010000186.1 GCA_013285915.1 Bacteroidota bacterium | reverse complement strand
AACCCCTTCTGTTGCCCCCGGCTTCCATAGTTGCACGCGGTTATTAAAAATATCACCCACAAAAATATTATCTGCCGCATCTACATAAATACCTGTTGGGGATATTAGCTGGTTTGCTGCGCCACCTGTGCCGTTGCCGCCTGCAACAACCGCGCCCTCCGTGGCTCCTGGTGCCCACCTCATTACTCTTGCGTTGTTATAATCAGTTACATATAAATTGCCTGCCTTGTCCATAGCTATCCAGGCAGGCCAGTTAAATTGGTTTAGCGCATCGCCCGCACCGTTGCCGCCAGCTACAACCACACCTTCGGTTGCACCCGGCGCCCATTTAACCACACGGTTATTAAACATGTCAGTAACAAAAACATTACCAGCACTGTCCACAACCACATCATTAGATGTTGACAGCTGGTTTAATGCATCGCCCACGCCATTGCCGCCTGCAACAACTACCCCCGCCGTAGCCCCCGGCACGCAAACTATAAGCGGCAATTTTTTGTGCTATTGCGGCAACGTTGCCTACAGTGTATCTGCAACTGTTGGCGCCACAGATACTGCAACATACAGGTTGCCGCCGCCATCAACAAAAATACCAGAAGGTGAAGGGCTGCTTGCCACTGTAAGACCTTCAGTTGCGCCCGGCGCCCATTTGGTGATCCTGGCATTATATAATTCTGCCACGTATAAGTTGCCTTGTGCATCAGTAAACACATCGTGCGCGCCATATACCTGGCTGGCATCGGTGCCCGGCCCATTGCCACCCGCGACCGTTAAGCCATTAGGGCCGAAGCCTGATGTGCTGGTTTGAACGGTTGAATCATTAAGTTTCCATGCAATGCTTTGTATACCTGTGCCATTGGTAGTTAGCTTTAATAGCCCGCTGCCCAGGCAAGTGGGGCCTGCAAGGGATACAACCGGTAAGGTATGGGCTATATAATTAAACACTGTTGAATCTGCACATACCCCGTAATGCCCCGTAATAATATAATTGC
This sequence comes from Bacteroidota bacterium, assembly GCA_013285915.1. Taxonomy (GTDB): domain Bacteria; phylum Bacteroidota; class Bacteroidia; order Chitinophagales; family Chitinophagaceae; genus JABDFW01. Next base: position 2,960 of record JABDGS010000186.1, on the reverse strand, counting down.
CGGTGGGCAGGTTGCTGCTGGCTTCATACACATCTTCAACGGCATTGTAGGCCAGCAAACCCGCATTAAACGGTGAGGCGGTTTTTCGGTAACCAAAAGTATAGTTGCTGCTATTGCCTGTATTATACTTTAGCTGTAAACCATTACAGGCATCAAGCGCAGGCGCCTGTGCGATAACAAAATTTGCTGCGCTAAAATCACACCCACCATCTGCAACAGTTACAAATGCGGTATCTGCGTAGGTCCCCCCATGGGCTTCTACACGGTACACACCCGTTTTTAAATTAGCAAACGTGGTGGGGCCCGGGCTGCCGGCAGCAGCACTCCATTGGTTAACCAGTGTGTTTGTTGTATCGAACAAATCAATATGCGCATTGCAATCGCCGCCATAGTTATCAATGGAAGCGGTTATGGTACCATCGTTTTTATATTTATATGTTAGCCCTGTTGAACTTGTTGTAAGCGTAAAAAGAGGCGGCTTATTAATGATGAATAGCTGGGACACTGAAGAAGGGCACGACTGTGCATCATACCGGATGCCGGTTGTTGTTGCCGTATAGCTGCCCGGCGCCAGGCCGGTAAAAGTGTGCTGGGCAACATCCAGCGCGGTAGCAATAACATTTGAAGAGGAATCGTACAAAGCATAAGTGAAATTATATTGATAAGGTACCGCCCAGAATGATTGGTATACAATATCATTGTCGTTATTGGTGGTGATAGTTATGCTGCCATCGCTGCAACTGTATGCGCTTATATCTGTTTGGGCATAAGATGCCCGGAAAAAATTTGTAATGGCGGGGCCGATGGTAATACCGTGTACCGCAGGGCAGGTGGCGCCGTTGCTTGCATAAGCATCAACTTTAACTGAATAGGCGCCGCTTTGCGGCAGGCTTATTTTGTAGGGTATATCACCGGGGTTAAAGGTGCCGCTGGTTATAAGGCTGTTGCTGCTATCAAACACACTTGCCGTGTAGTATTGGCTGCCTGGCGCATTGGTAGATGTAATAAGCACGCTGCCGTTAGCACAATTAAAGATAGGATCAGTTGTTTTGGCTGAAAAGTCAAAATTGCAGGCGCCTGCTGTTAATGTTGGAAATACTGTATAAGGCAAACTGCCACACCCGCAGCTATAGTTGCCACTTATGGCCTGGTAGCCTGCAGGCAGCCCGCTAAACACATCTCCATTACTCATAACAACAACTCCGTTGTTGATTAACGGCGTGCTTGGGCCGGTAACGCTTGCAACCGTAGGCGGCTTGCAGGTATCTGTGGCGCCAACAGTTGCAGATACACTGTAGGCAACGTTGCCGCAATAGCACAAAAAATTGCCGCTTATAGTTTGCGTGCCGGGGGCCAGCCCGTTAAATACATCTCCGTTGCTCATATAAACAACACCATCGCTACAATAAGGCGAGCTGGTATTGGTAACACCAGTAACTACGGGCGGGGTACATTGATAGATAGAACCAACAGTTGCATTTACAGTATAACTTATACCGCCGCAGCCGCATGCGGCGTTGGCAGTAAAGGTGTAAGTGCCGGGGGCGATATTAGAGAACACATCACCATTATTCATAAAAATAGCCCCATCGTGGCAAGCTGGGGATGTGGCATTCCGAATACCTGAAACCTGCGGGGCTGGGCAGGTATATTGATTTGAAAATGAACAGGAATATACTGTCCTTCCGTGGTCAAAGACACCCGCAAAATCAACTACAACCCGGTACGAGCCCGGGAATTGCATATTAAAAGTTACTGAGCCACCGTTGCCAACACTGCTAGATGCCAGCGAGTGGCTAAAGTTGCCGTCATTGGCATCATACACATTAATATTAAACGCATCAAGAAAAAAATTCGTGCCCGCATTATGCACATTTGAAACTGTTATAGAGCCGGTATACGCGCAGCTATTTATTGCATCGTGGGTACTGATATCGGCTACAGGGGTAGTAGTAGCTGAAACTGAAAGCCACAAGGGCAGTGTTGTGATTAATACGGCAACTATCTTTTTCATAACAGGCATTTTTTGGTATAAACAGAAATGGGCTTATAAAACAGCAGTTTACGCTTTGCTAATCGGCATGCCAACCGGCAACCACAGGCATCTTAGCGTAATCGTAAAAAATTTAATAAAGCTTTTCCCAGGATGTAATTACCCACTTGTTCTTGCGAAGTGCTGGCACATTTTCGCTTCATCATTTCTTCAGGCAGCTGTTATCAGATTCCACCAGCCCCTTGTTTGTTACCCTGTTTTGTGGAATTTATTTTTAGAAAAGGGCCTGACCAGATTTTGCGTTGTTTGCAGAGATGGCGGGCTGCCTTTAAAGAACAAAGCTTATTGGCATTTTGAATTTGCGGAACTATTATAATCACCACGGCGTGTGTGTAACACCATAGCATAAGCTCCTTTATGTATAATAACAAAAAGCTAAAAAATAGTTGTCGTTTGTTTTTTGTTATGCACGCTGCAATACACTTCTTTTACGTTGATGTTATTTTTCTTCAAAAAAAAAATTTATAAAAAGGGTAACAATTAGCAGGAACACGGAATATATTATTACAGGCGGTTGCAGATATTTTTTTTGAAATATGAAAACCTAATTAAAAAACACAGCAATATAACTTCACATTATACGTACCCCTGTAAAGCTAACTATTGAATTATCGTAAAAAAATCTTATGCCATCACCAATTCATATTGGGCATAAATACCGGCGTATGTGTGCCATGCCCCCATAATGCATATAAAGACTTTTATTACAGGCTTAAAGCGGCATTGCATACATAACATGGCTGTATGCCTGGTATTATATTGCCTAACACTGAAGAGTGTAAAACATAATAAATGCAATACGTTTTACCTGCTGCTAACAAACATTGCTGCCTGTGCTTACAGCTAATGTTTTAAAAAAGTAGTTGTTCTATTAAAACTAAACTTATGAACAAACAAACGTTTAAAG
>JABDGS010000185.1 GCA_013285915.1 Bacteroidota bacterium | reverse complement strand
TTGCAGGCAACGGCGCATGTATAATTCATCATTGGTCATAAACGCCAAAGATACTAACATTGCAGTATGACGGTACAGGAAGCCTATAAGCAACTGCAGTTACAGCTATGCGAATTGTATGATGACAGGGAAGCGGCAAACATTGCCGACCTTGTTATAGAACATATAACGGGTTGGCGTGGCGTTGACCGCATAGTCCATAAGCATGTGATATTATCAAACCAGCAGCAGCTTTTACTTGATGGTTACACCCAACAGTTATTAAGGCATACACCTGTGCAATATGTTTTGCATGAGGCATGGTTTGCAGGCATGAAGTTTTATGTTGATGAGCATGTGCTGATACCAAGACCGGAAACGGAGGAATTAACGGAGTGGATTGTTTCGTTTCCAGTTTCCGGTTTCCAGTTTCCAGTTAATGAAAAGGAGATTGTAGCGGATATTACTGATAGAAATAAAACACAATCACCTGCAACCGGTAACTTGCAACCGGTGACTCTTCTTGACATTGGCACGGGTAGTGGGTGCATAGCTATTGCTTTGAAGAAGCGATTTGCCGATTGGAATGTTCACGCTGTTGATGTATCGCAGGGTGCGCTGGAAGTTGCTGAGAAGAACGCATTATTTCAAAGAACTGAGATTGATTTTCATTTGCATGATATATTGGATGAAATGGCCTGGAACCAGTTGCGTATGTTTGATATTATTGTAAGCAACCCGCCTTACATAAAAAAAAGTGAGGCAGCGGCCATGCACGACAATGTTCTTGCGTTTGAGCCACACACGGCCTTGTTCGTTCCTGACGAAGATGCCCTGCTTTTTTACAGAAAGATCGCAGATTTTGCGCTGCTGCACCTGAAAGAAAATGGGTTATTGTTTTTTGAGATAAATGAAAGCCTTGGGGATGAAGTTTGTGCGCTGCTTGCTAGTAAGGGATTTAACGATGTTGAATTAAAGAAGGATTTACAAGGGAAGGATAGGATGATAAAGGCTAAACGCCTTTAATGCATCTATTCACACCCTTCTACTTCGTTTTATCAACCACAACCTTGCCGTCTTTCATTACCCATTTTACATTATGGATAACCACGTTTATATCTTTAAGCGGGTCGCCGTCTACCGCTACAATATCAGCAAAATAGCCAACACCAATCGTGCCCAACTCTTTTTCCTTGCCCAGCATTTCGGCACCATTTACCGTAGCAGTTTTTAGTGCCTCCTCAGGCGTCATTCCCGCTTTTATAAACCACTCAAGTTCATAAGTATTCTCGCCAAAGCCACTGAATACGGCATCTGAACCCATGGCTATTCTTACCTTGGCTTTTATCGCTTTTTTTAGTGTTTCAAAATTTCGTGTTATATAATTATTCATACCAGCCACGGCTGTTGAATCGTATCCGTACTCATCTTTATGCGCAATGTAATATCGGTTGTGGTCAACCGTTGGCACATACGTAATACCCGACTTTGCCATGTTTACAATGGTAGAATCATCAACATCTGTGGTATGTTCAATAGTATTAGCGCCTGCCCTTATCGCGTCATTAACAGCGCCCGGCCCGTAAGTATGTATAGCAATACGTTTACCCGCCATGTGGGCCACATCAGCAGCCGCTTTCATTTCTTCATAGGTGTAGGTTTGAAAACCTGTAACATCTTTATCACTTCCGGTTGAAGCATACATTTTTATCCAGTCGGCGCCTGCGGCAATATTTTGCCGGGCAACGCGCTGCACTTCGGCAATACCATCGGCTGTACCACCGTCAGGCCGCGAAGTTAAGCCGTATGTGTAGGTAGTGTTGGTGATATGCAGGCCCCAGCCGGCCGCAAATATGCGCGGGCCAACCAGGGCGCCACGGTTTATAAGGTCGCGCATGGCAATATCCATATAATCGTTACATCCCAAGTCCCTCACTGTAGTAACACCGGTTTCAAGTGCGCGCCTTGCGTTTTCCTGCGCCAGTACAACCGTTACTGCCTGGCCGAGGGTGCCGTATTGCGTCCACGGGTTGCTGCCCGGCGTTTTGTCCCAGTAATAAGTAATGTGCGTGTGCGCATCTATCAACCCCGGTATAGCAGTGTAATGCTGTAAATTTATTATCTCGGCACCTGCGGGAACAGTAACATCCTTTTCTTCGCCCACCGCTATAATACGCCCTGCTTTTGTTATAACAACAGCGTTTGTAATTACTTTGCCGCGGCCATCAACCAGCTTCCCAAAGTGGATTGCTTTTACCTGTGCTGAAACGGTTGTATTGATGATTGTAGCCAAGGCAAGGGTTGCAAATATTTTACAGTATTTATGCATGAGGGGTTATGTTTGTTATTAAGCAGTATCGGTAATAATTATAAAATTTAGCCAGCATGAAGATATTCTAATTTGGTATGTAATTGTACCGGCGCAGCACTTATTAGCTTAACACAACCCGCAATAAAACTAACACCTGTTAACTTCACCGGTAAATGCTTATTTTTGCGCCTATATGCCTGCTATGCCCAATACCGTGAATAAAGTTAGAATTGTTACCGCTGCCAGCCTTTTTGATGGCCATGATGCCGCCATAAATATTATGCGCCGCATTTTGCAAAGCAAGGGCGCCGAAATTATTCATCTTGGCCACAACCGCAGCGTGCACGAAATTGTGGAAACAGCCATCGAAGAAGATGCGCAAGGCATTGCCATTACCAGTTACCAGGGCGGCCATGTAGAGTTTTTTAAATACATGAAAGACCTGCTTGATGAAAACGGCTGTGGCCATATAAAAATTTTCGGCGGTGGCGGCGGCACCATCCTGCCCCAGGAAATTGAAGAACTGCATCGCTATGGCATCACACGGATATATAGCCCGGATGACGGCAGAAAGATGGGCTTGGAAGGGATGATACAAAATCTCATCGACAGCCTTGGCCCCCTCCCAGCCTCCCCCCTTAGGGGAGGTGCTGGTAACAACGTAAGTTCTTCTCGACATGATGAAAATCCTGTTTTCGCGTTGGGAAAATCAAAAAACATTATTGCTATCTCTACTGCCATCACCCTTGCTGAATCAGGCGGTGATTATACACATTTATTATCTCTTCTAAAACCGGCTGAGCACAGTTACTTTCAAACAAGCGATAAATACCATTACCGGCTTTTAAAAGATTTTGCTGAACAGCACCGCAAAAGCCCCACCATGGCAGAAACTGCATTATGGCAGCAATTGCGCGATAAACAGCTTGGTGGCGTAAAATTCAGGCGGCAGCACATTGTTGATAAATTTATAGCTGACTTCATTTCATTAGATAACCACCTGGTTATTGAGATTGATGGCTTGCACCACCAATTGCCTGACATACAGCTAAGTGATGCTGAAAGGACTGAAATATTGCAACAACACGGGTTTAACGTAATCCGCTTTACAAACGATGAGGTCATTGGCAATATCGAATCCGTAAAAAGTAAAATCTTAGCCAACCTAAGCCATCACAAACTCAACGGTAATACAAATCATAGCAAGCAAGGTCAAGCCGCATCGAAAGCCTCCCCTAAGGGGGGAGATTTAGAGGGGGCCGGAAGTCGGCATGGCTGCCCTGTCCTCGGCATCACCGGCACAGGTGGTGCTGGCAAATCCTCTGTTACCGATGAAATTGTTCGCCGCTATCTTAACAACTTTACCGATAAAACCATTGCCGTTATTTCTGTTGACCCATCCCGCAAAAAAACCGGTGGTGCTTTGTTGGGTGACCGTATTCGCATGAACGCCATTTCTCACCCGCGCGCCTACATGCGTTCCATGGCCACGCGTGCTGAAGACGCTTCATTAAGCGGTGCGGTGCAGGATGCTATTGATATTTGCAAAGAGGCCGCGTTCGACCTCATCATCCTTGAAAGTGCCGGCGTTGGCCAAAGCGATGCATCTATTCTTGACCATTGCGACATCAGCATGTATGTTATGACGCCGGAATATGGCGCTGCATCTCAGCTG
>JABDGS010000184.1 GCA_013285915.1 Bacteroidota bacterium | reverse complement strand
GTTTACAAATTTAAAAAATTAAGGCCATAATCTTTCTTAAACACTGTTATTTTTGCCCTCTTAACCTTTTTGTATGGGTAAACATGCATTTGTATTTCCAGGCCAGGGCTCGCAATTTAGTGGTATGGGAAAAAATTTATATGAGATAAACGACCTGGCCAAAGAATTATTTGAACAGGCTAACAAAACCATAGGTTTCAGGATAAGCGATATTATGTTTAATGGCACCGATGAGCAGTTGAAGCAAACCAATATAACGCAGCCTGCTATTTTTGTGCAAATGATCCGCAATGCTTTCGATAAAAATAATAATCATTGCAACTGCAAAATATTATTTGAATGCGATTGGAAAATTACGGATGATACTGTTGTACGCCCCGATGTAATGATAGCCTGTGGCACTATTGAAGGAAAATACCCAACGAAGCCACCCGTGTTGATACTTGAAACGCTTTCACCATCCAGCATATTAAAAGACAGAAATACCAAATTTAAATTGTATCAATCTTATGGGGTTAAGTATTACCTCATAGCCAACCTTGACAGGAGAGAGATTGAATATTTTGTTTTGAAAGACAATTACTATCAGCAGGTAAATAATTTAACTGAATATACGTTTGGTCCAAACTGTACCATCACAATCGCGTTTGATGATTTACTTACCGCTTAGATATACATTTTTCAGCTCCTACTCTACTCCCTTCACCACCATTGGTAAAGTATAAATACCCTCTGATGCCGTTATAAAAAGCAGCTTTTTGTCTTTTCCGCCAAAACAAATATTGGCCGTCCATTTTTCAGGTATATCAATATGCTTTATTTTTTTCCCATCGGGGTTGTATACCTGCACACCGTTATTGGTAAGGTAAATGTTGCCGCGCTCATCAATCGTCATTCCGTCGCTTGCTTCATTAGCAAATAATTGTTTGTTGGTAAGCGAGCCATCTGCATTAATATCGTAACGGTATGTTTTCCAAACTCCCATATCGGCTACATACAAATGTTTGCCATCAGTTGTGCCAACAACGCCATTTGGTTTTTTAACGCTTGTGTCGGCCATTTGCAGTTGCTTTTTACCCGGTGGCAGGTAATATAGTTTCTCACCATGTATGCCGGCGTCAGGGCCTTTGCGTTCCCAGTAATCACGCTGAAAGTAGGGGTCTGTAATATACATTCCTCCATTGGGAGCGATCCACAGATCATTCGGACCGTTCAATATATGGCCTTGATAATTATCTATAAGCACTGTTACTTTTTTTGACGGGCTTATGCTCCATAACTGGTCGTGTTCATCAGCACAACTAACCAGGTTGCCTTTTGCATCAAAATACATCCCGTTGCTTCTTCCTGTTTTATCCATAAAAACAGAAAGCTTACCATCTGTGCTATATTCCCAAATCTTATTATTGGGCTGGTCGGTAAAAAATATATTTCCTTTTCTATCAACCGCCGGCCCTTCTGTAAAAGTAAACTGGCGCGATACTAATTGTGGTGTAGCACCTGCAGCTATAATATTTGTATCCGAGCTATTTTGTTTTTCCCGGTTCTTTTTTGACGGAGTAATGTAACCTGATGCAATTACTGCAAATAGCAGCGCAGGAACAAACAAACCGGCGAGTATAAATTTATTTTTCATGGCAATTATAACATCAGGTAAACTAAAAAGCATCACGCAATATGCGTGATGCTGCAATATAATTTATTGGCTTTAAACAGCAATATATAATGCTGCCAGGCCCGTTAATTGTGCCGTCTTTGCGCCGGGGTGTTTTGTGCCGGGCGTTGTGGCTGCACTTGCGGGCGCTGTTGCGGCGCCTGCGGCCGTTGCTGCTGCGGGGCGCGCTGCACCTGCGGGCGTTGTGCCTGCGGCGCTGCATTGCTTATTGTTGACTGGTAAGTTTGTGTGCGCACCTGCCCCCTTGTACGAAGCTGGTTTTGCCTTTCAAGGTTTGGCACCTGTGTATTGTTGTTATCAACAGGTTTCCACTGGCGGCTTTGCCTTTGCTGCCACTGACCCTGCTGGTTTCTCTCATACACATTGCCCTGCCTGTCGCTATAAACGTTTGTATTTGGCTGCACGCGCCTGTTATCAGCATTATTATTATTGTTGTTGTTAAACCTGGTATTGTTATTATTATTATTATTAATTGGGCGGTTGTTTACAAAGCCCCGCCTTGTATTTGCCACCCTATTAACTGTAACAACATTACGCCTGTAATTATAAATATTTGTATTGTTGTGTACAACAATATTGCGGTTGGCAACAAGGCCTGTACGGTAATAACCGCCACGCCTAAAGTCGCCACCCCACCTGTAAGGCGGTTGGTAAACTGATGGGCCCCACCAGCCGCCGCGCCAGCCACGCCAGGCACTAACACCAATGCCCACATTAAACCAGCCATGCCCATAATGCCAGCCTAAGGCATAGCCGCCAACCCACGGGTTATAGTTAACTCCAAAACCCCATGTGTAAGGCCTTGGGTAGTAAAAATTGCTAAACCAGGGGTTGTAATAAAAACCGGTGCCATATACTACAGCTCCGCCAAAAATAAATGTGTTCAAATAGCCGGGTGTGTAGCCGGTATATACCCAATCGGGCGTAGCATCGTATATGTATACATATTTTACGTTGTATACAGGGCAGGTAGGCGGAATAAGATCCACCTCAGCCGGCCTTTCAATACATACCCTCCATGGCCCTGCCGGGCTGTAGGATTCAAACCATACACCTTTGTCAACCGCATAATATGTTCCGCGATACCGTATAACCGGGCTTTGCGTGTTTATAGCATATTGCATGTCTGTGCCTGCAATATCATCAAACTGCGGCTGCCCATCGTAAGCAACATCAGCCTGCGCGCTGCGCCTGTCAACCTTTGCAGTTTGTGGTATTTGGGCATCCATCACAGCCTCCCTTGCTGCCTCTGTGCCCGCAACGCTTGACAGTACATCATCCTTTTGTGAGCCTTCTGGTATCTTAGCAAAATCTGGCGGCAGGCTGTTGTTGGCAACGTAAGTCCACGGCCCTTGTAATGAAGGTGATTTGTACCACCTGCCTGACAACAGCACATAATATTGCTGCTCTGGCTGGTACATAAATATATCGTTATCCGTATTGGTAATAAACTGTAGTTGTGTACCCTCCAATGCAGCAAAAGCTGGCGTACCGTCTGTTTGCAGCAATTCTGCGGGTTTGGTAGTTACAATAATATCAGATACTACATCCCCCTGCACCGCTACAGAATCAGCCGAATACCCAGGCTCACTGCTCTCGTTATTATTAACTGCATCTGCCACTGGCTGCAGGTTTGCAGGTACATTATACTGGGCATCGCTATAAGGGCCCGTAGCACTTGGCGCCATATACCAATGTTTTTCACCATACAGGTAAAAATTGCCATCATTATTTCTTACGATGGTAAATGGCGAGTTAACCACTACATCAAGGTTCCAGTCTTTATTTCGTTGTAGTTTCGGCTCTCCGTCAATGGTAACCAAAATAGAAGGCTTGTTTGTATAAAATATTTGCGGGGCGTTATTGTTAAGCCCTTTGCTTAGTTTTTTTTGTTCAACGTCCGTATCAAGCGCGGCAGTAATTGCATCCAACGACAATTCCCCCATTACCTGTGGCAATTGCGCTTCGAGCGTGGTTTTTATGTTGCCTATTTTATCGGCATCAACATCACTGCCAAAACGCACATTTGGCACACGCATGGAAATAACACTAACAAACCTGTTAACACGGTCTGTTTGCACGGTTGATACACCCCAAAAAGTACCAAATACCGGTTCTTCATTGGTGTTGCTTTGAATGGAGATAACTGATCTTGCCTTTAAAACGTTACCGTCGAATGATTCAGGCTGTGGCTGATAGATTTTTATAATAGTGCCATCATCGGCAGTAATGGTTTTTGGCCATGTTTCCTGGGCCATGCTCCGCATGGCAACTAAAAGAAACATAAGGGTTAGCATAGAGGCAGCACGAAGGATTTTCATATATGTAAATTTATTGTCATTACCGGTAAGACT
>JABDGS010000183.1:3631-4033 GCA_013285915.1 Bacteroidota bacterium | reverse complement strand
TAAGCATTTTTTTATGATCATGATACAGTTCAAAAATTTCCTGCTGCAGGCTGTCATCTGCGGGTTTTGCCTTAACCCAGGTAAATGCCACATTATTAATGGTTATTGTGCCTGTGGTGGTGATTGTATCACGATGCTGTGCCTGCAATGCCTGCATAAAGAGTAAAATAAAACAGGGGATTGTTAATAACGGGCGCATAAGGTGAAATTGCAGTTATATGAAAGTAATATAGTTTACTTAACTGGCAGCATGTTTTATGCTAACCATTTACTAAAAATAAATATGCCGGAATTGTGAGACAAAACAGTGTTTTTTATATATACTATAGGGAGAGGAAAGTTTCAAGTTTCTTGTTTTCAGTTATCGAAGCGAAAGAAGCAGAAGTTTACAACCCGGAGTTT
>JABDGS010000183.1:3258-3621 GCA_013285915.1 Bacteroidota bacterium | reverse complement strand
AAAACTTCATAGACGATGGAAAGGTGGGGGTGTAAATCAATAGCCCCTGCAAATGAATTTAATTGCATTTTTTGACCATTTTAAACTTAATGTATTGATAATTAGTGCTTTACATTTTAAAAAAGGGATACTTTTTCCTCCCTTTATCCTCCGTTATTCCTCCCTTGCACAGTGATTCTGAAACTTGCACCGCGGGTACGGGGAAACAGGATACTTTTACATGGTCACTCAAAAAAAATGTTTATGGGCCCTTGTATAAAAATTATGCTGATGTGTTTCTGCGTGGCTTTTTGCAGTGCAGGCAAAAGCCAGTCAGTTACGTGGAAACACCTTTCCACAGAAACGGGTGATATACCTATGCCA
>JABDGS010000183.1:0-3248 GCA_013285915.1 Bacteroidota bacterium | reverse complement strand
TGCCATGGGCAAGCGTGGAACAAACAGGCGCACTTGTTGCCGACCTTAATAACGACGGCCTGAATGATTTTGTACTCACCTGCCGCAAAGTTGCCCCGGCAGCGGTTTGGTACCAGCGTACACGTAAAGGCTGGGTAAGGCATATTATTGAAGACAGCATGTTTACCGTTGAAGCGGGCGGCGTGGCTTATGATATTGATGGCGATGGCGACCTTGACCTTGTTTTTGGCGGCGACTGGCAAAATAACCAGGTTTGGTGGTGGGAAAACCCCTACCCCAATCTAGACAATACATGGCAAAGGCACATAATTAAAAACGACGGCAGCACGCAACACCACGACCAAACCATAGGACATTTTAAACATGATAACAGCGCCCAGCTTATTTTTTGGAACCAGACAGATAAGCGTTTGTACTTAGCAGATATTCCTGTAAACCCAAAGCAATCACCGTGGGTGTACAAAAGTATTTTCCAGGCGGATGCATCTGATGAAAAGCATGGCTCTTATGTAGAAGGCATGACAAGAGGCGATGTGGATGGGGATGGATTTGAAGATATTATTGCGGGCAATTGCTGGTTTAAATACGATGAAGCGGCAGGCAGTTTTAAAGCCATACATTTTGCCGAAGCAGCGGGACGCGTAGCTGCAGGTAAGTTTAAGCCCGGCAAAACGCTGCAAATTGTAGTTAGCCCGGGTGATGGCAGCGGCCCCGCAAAATGGTATGAATGTACCGGTGAGCCTGAAGATGAAAAAGCATGGATCGGGCACGACCTGGTGGGCAGAAATTTGATACATGGCCACAGCCTGCAGGTGGCAGATATTAACGGCGATGGTAATCTTGACATATTTGTAGCGGAAATGGCTAAATGGACAGAAAGCAAGGCTGTTGCCGATAACCCCAATGCTGAGGCGTTTATTTTTTATGGCGATGGTAAAGGCGGTTTTGAGAAAACAGTTTTTATGAAGGGATATGAATTTCATGAGGCGCGGATAGCCGACCTTGATGGCGATGGTGATATGGATATATTAAGCAAGCCCTATAACTGGAAGACGCCGAGAATAGATATATGGTTGCAAAACGGTAAGAAGAAAAAGAGAGGCAGGTAACCACACAGGCACAAAGGGAACATAGAAGCACAAAAGAAGGATAGCAGACGAATTGAATGATGTAAAGGATGAGGGATAGAAAGAAATAAACGGATGCCATTTGTACTATAGATGAAAAGTGCGACGCAATTGACGACGCCATTAAAAGCAGTGCTGGCTACACAAGCGCCGCTATTAAACTGCGTTTCAATGCAGGAAGCTTTATTTTTACATCTTTTTAAAGTGAAAGGAAAGTTATTGTGGATATAATTCAATTATTGCCTGATAATATTGCCAACCAAATTGCAGCGGGTGAAGTTATACAACGTCCGGCCAGTGCGGTAAAGGAGCTGATGGAGAACGCCGTTGATGCAGGCGCTGATAATATTAAGCTTATTGTTACAGATGCAGGAAAAAGCCTTATACAGGTTATTGATAACGGCAAGGGCATGAGTGAAACAGATGCACGGATGAGTTTTGAACGCCATGCTACCAGCAAAATAAAAAATATTGACGACCTGTTTAAAGTACGCACCATGGGCTTTCGCGGTGAGGCTTTGGCATCAATCGCGGCGGTTGCACAGGTAGAAGTAAAAACGCGCCGCGCCGAAGACGAACTGGGCACTTATATTGAAATTGAGAACAGCACCGTTATAAAACAGGAGCCCTGTGCCTGCCCGGTTGGCACAAACATTTGCATGAAAAATGTTTTTTTTTTAATGTGCCCGCGCGCAGAAATTTTTTAAAAAGCAATACTGCGGAACTAAGGCATATTATTGATGAGTTTATACGTATTGCAATGGCTTTTCCCGGCGTATTTTTTTCACTTACCAGCAATGGCCAGGAAGTATTTCATTTAGAAAGCGGCACGCTTAAACAGCGCATTTTACAAATACTTGGCCACCCATACTCGCCAAAGCTTGTGGCGGTAAAAGAAGACACTGACTATCTTAATATTTACGGATTTATAGGCAAGCCCGAAGCGGCGCGTAAAACACGGGGTGAGCAATATTTTTTTGTAAACAACCGCTTTATACGCAGCGCCTATCTTAACCATGCAGTGACGAATGCTTTTGATGGTATAATTGCCAAAGACAGTTTTCCGCTGTACGTGCTGTTTATTGATCTTGACCCCATGCAGGTAGATATTAATGTGCACCCTACCAAGCAGGAGATAAAATTTGAAGATGAAAAAATTGTATACGCGTTTGTGCAGGCCGCAGTAAAACATGCGCTGGCGCAATTTAGCATTGCACCTTCACTTGACTTTACGCTTAACGCAGAAATACAGCAGTTAGATGCTGTTAGCAAGCCCTTAACCGACGAAAGAAAAGAAAACATAACCGGCGGCAATCTATACAAAACATTCACGCAAAAAAACCAGGCGCATTTTATTGAGCCAAATGAAAAGAGTGAACTAAAGCACTGGAAGGAGTTTTTTACAAAGCCTATTACAGGTAGCGAGGAAAACCCGGACCTAAATTCAGATACAAGCAAGCTTGAATACGAGCAGCCCGAGACAAATAATTTACAACCAGTAACTGACAACTGGCAACCGTTAACTGCAACCATACAACTGCAAACCGCCGCGTGGAAAGCGGAAACAACCTGTATTCAACTGCATAACACCTATATAATTGCACCTACTGAAAGCGGCTTTTTGCTGGTGCACCAGCAGCTTGCACATGAGCGTATTTTGTATGACCGCTATAATGCGGCAGTACACGGCAAGCCCATTGCAACACAGCAAAGCCTGTTTCCGGCAACGCTTGAACGTGCCGCCGCCGATGCAGTATTACTAGCTGACCTGTTGCCTGAATTGCAGGTAATTGGGTACCGTGTTGAGCCTTTTGGCAAAAACACATTTGTTATACAAGGTACGCCCGCGGATATTTTAACTGGCAATGAAAAACATTCCATTGAATTACTGATTGAACAGTTTAAGCATTTTAGCAGTGATGTAAAATTTAGCAAGAGGGAGAAGCTTGTGCGCTGCATGTCGCGCCAGCAGGCGATAAAGGCAGGACAGCCACTAACGCAAAAAGAGATGAGCTCACTTATTGAGGAGTTGTTTAAATGCGCAACAGCAAACATAACGCCCAACGGCAGCCCAACATATATAGAATTTAAAGAAGATTACTTAGACAGAATGTTTGGAAG
>JABDGS010000182.1 GCA_013285915.1 Bacteroidota bacterium | reverse complement strand
GCAGCAACCTGCAGACTCTTGCAATTTCATAGTCATCAATCTTTCCGTGCATCTCAAATTTTCCAATACGTATTTGGGCAATTGCGTCGGGAATTTTAATGCTGTCAGTAAAATATATTTCAAGCTTCCGTATTTGTGGCAGATCTAAAATAGCCTGCGGAATTGTCCTCACCCGTATGCCAAGTTCATCAGCAGTGTCAATGTACAGTTTTTCTTTAATAGCAAGGCTGGCAGTGTCTTTGATTCTTATCATCCAGCCAATTTTCGGGGTAAGGCCTAGTGTGGTGTTGTTTTGTTTAACACCCATAAAACCAGCCCAAAGCTCTAATACTAATTTCCTGTTTCCTTTGTCACTGTTTTCAAAATAATCCACATCGGTTGTAACTATCTCGTTAGGCAGGCTGTCAAAGCCGGCAAGTTGTGTTAGATTATTTCTTTTACCCTGTTTGTTGTAGGGGAAAAATTTTATTATCCATCCATCGATAATTTTGGGGGAGCCATATTTTTTCTGCGAGTGATACTTAAACATGTTTTGCCAAAACACTTTATTTATATGTCCTTGCGATGCATTTAGAAACTGCTTTAAAAGTGGCTCAATTTCGTCTATCCACCATCCCAAATTGTACTTTCGCAGCGCATTGGCTTTGCTTATTATTTTTTGCCAGTCTGCAGGCTGCCCTTCAATAGTAATTTCCGGTATGCCGCACATGGTGCGTATAAGCAAAGTCAAAATAAACTTTCATGGCTTCCATTATAGTTATATCAGCGGCAATTTTATCTGCCTGCGTTGTAGTTGAAAAATCGGGTGTTAACACGTCCATTAACTGCTGCCCGGTGTTTTCGGCTATCTGTTTTTTAAAATCACTAAACACTTTGTCCCAGTGGCTTTCGGGATTATTAATGTCAATCTCATTGCTGTTTACCACAAGTGTTTGCCTGCCGCTAAAATGCACAAACATGCCTCTCAATTCTTCGGCATGGTTTGCTATGTGCCTGGCGAACCCCTGCGTAATAAGCAGCCAGATCATGTCAGGCGAAATTGTAAATGGCCGGTGGTGGGCATACGCATAATACATGCCTGAAATAAAAGCATGGTAGCCGCCATTGGCAAGGCTGTCAGTAATATTGCTTTTGGCGATAATATTGTAGGGGAAATTTACTTTTCTTTGTTCGGCTTCGTATTCTGAAAGTCCTGCATCTGAGGTCATAAGATCTTTCAGGATAGAAGTATATGAATAAACCGGCACGGGTACCGAATCTCTTTTCAGGTTTTCAACTGCAAAGGTGATGGAATGCTGAGCGTGCAGGGCAGCTCCAGCAAAAGCGCATACAATAAACACTGAGATATATTTTTTCATCATGTGTTTTACAAGGTAACGCAGCATGCTTACTGCATATATTGTGCAGATGCAATTTTTGTCAGCATTACATAACACTTTGTAAATTGAAAGACATGCTTGTAAAAAAAATAGGCCCGCCCTGGAAAGGGCTGGCCGTTGCTAACCTATGAAAAACACCGAGTTAAATATCGTTATAAAAAGTAAATTATTTAGTATGCTGTATGATTAAAACCTTTTATTCTGCTGTCTTTTTACCAGCTCTTTTCGTAACATTTCGCGGTATTCCCTTTCAATTATAAAAACCCTGTTCACCCGGTCCTCAATAACAAGAATACTTTTGAAAGTAGGTTTATATTTTTTCCTGATGTTTACAAGGGCTTCTTCAAATGCAATTTCATCGCTTGGATATGTAGTTCTTGCAATTTTTACTTCATTTGAGTAACTGTTGTAAACAGGCCAAAACCGCTGCGCTTCTGTGGGATTAAGATTTAATTCTCTTGTTATAAAAGCAACCTTAATAGCTTCTAATCTTTGCCCTGAACCGGGTGGCTGACCAATACAAATGTAAGTACATGAAAATAAAAAAAATATAACGAAGTAAAAATTTTTCATATTTAATCAAAATTAAATGTCTTTGCCACGTTTTTCGTCCGGTCCGCTGTTTTCTTTCAAATATTGTTGAATCTCCTCGGTGCTTGTATTGTCAATTACGGGTTGTATTTCAGGTGCCTGGTCTTCAAGTGATGAAGGAAGGGCTTCAGTACCGGTTGAAGGCTGATTATTTAAATATTCGTTTATATCAGCATCGCTTAAACTGGCCAGTTCTCTTTGTACATCCAACTGAGGTTGCTGCCCCGTAGCGGTGGTGTTAGCAGGTTGGCGGGGAACAAAAAAGTATGCGCCAATGCCCAATAATACAGCAACACAAGCAGCAGCAAAATAGGTAATAAACCTGCTTCGGCTGCTGTTTATTGAAATAACTTTGGCAGTAGGTTTAACCTCTTCGTTAACTTTTACCGTAAACTGCTCAAAATAACCGGCGGGCACACTGTAAGGCATTTGTTTGCTTATGCTGTTAAGCAGCGGTGCAAGCGCTTCCAGTTCTTCAAAAACTTCATTGCCTGCGTGTTGTATTTGCTGCACATTAATCTTTGCCATTACATTACCGGCAAGGCTTTCAAAATAACCGGCTGGTACCGCGTAAGGCGTTGGAACAAAACGTGGTATGATATCTTCGTTTAAATTATCGTCATTTTCAACAACGGTTTGCGTAGTTTTTTTTAGCCTTATTTTATCCATAATGCTGCCCGCAAGGCTATCAAAATAACCATCGGGCACACTGTAAGGCATGGGTTTAGCCTGTGCGTTAAGCATCTGCACTTTTACAAGCATTTCAGCAGGCAAATTATTAAAATAACCATCGGGCACACTGTAAACATTGCGGTTACCAATGGTTGCAACGGCCTGGCTAATTTGCTCTAACTCATTTAATATGTTTGCTTTAGTTTCCATGTAATAACCCGTACTTAGACATTGTTAAAAGCAACAGGTTTAATTATTTTTAATAAACTCTTCTATTTTTTTTTACTGCATGGTGATAGCTGGCTTTTAAAGCACCTTCACTCGTCTCCAATACCCGGCTCATTTCTTCGTAGGGCATCTCATCATAGTACCTAAGGTTAAACACAACCTTCTGCTTATCAGGCAATTGCTGTATGGCAAGCTGTAATTTCCATTCCAGCTTATTAGGGTCAAAATCCTTATCAGCTACAATCGTATTGCTCAAATTGTCCTCAACATCCCCAAAGCTTACTGAACTGCGTTTTTTTCGCTGCTCCATAAATGTGAGCGACTCATTGGTTGCAATGCGGTAAAGCCATGTATAAAGCTGGCTGTCTTCCCTAAAATTTTCCAGGGCATTCCATACTTTAATAAGCATATTTTGCAACACGTCATTGGCGTCATCATGGTCAACCACCATCCTTCTTATATGCCAGTATAATTTTTCCTGGTATTTTTTTATGATTGCCGTGTATGCCTTTTCCTTGGTTGCAGGCTGCCTGAAATCACGTAATA
This sequence comes from Bacteroidota bacterium, assembly GCA_013285915.1. Lineage (GTDB taxonomy): Bacteria > Bacteroidota > Bacteroidia > Chitinophagales > Chitinophagaceae > JABDFW01. Next base: position 620 of record JABDGS010000182.1, on the reverse strand, counting down.
ACTCACTATCATCCAAATGCATGCAGGGTGGTTTAATATCATCAAAAATAAAAAACCCCACCATATTGATGAGATTTTATTTAAAAAGTTTAAAATAAAAGCAAACCCGTGGTGCGGTTTTGCCTTTATTAACACTATGTTTTGTCAGTTTTACAATTATTCCTCTTTATTGTTCAATTTCTCATCCTCTTCTTCCTCAAACTCTTCATCGCCCTCTAATTCATAGTCAGTTTCTTCAGTTTCCCAATCCTCATAATCGTTGTCATCTTCAAACAAACTCTCATATTCAGCCACCTGTTCCTCGTTTAGTTCTTCAACAATTTCAAAAACAGGCGTAACCTTCTTTCTCCAAAAGGTCATTTCAACTTCGTCAATTTGCAGTATCAGTAAGCATTGGCTGGTTGCCATTACTGGTTGCACAAGCATAATTTCTGCTGTTTCGGTTTCCTGTACTAAATAGTAATGGTCCAGCTCAAGGTCGTTATAAGTTGCCATGGTGTTTGTTTTTTATTCATCAAAGGTTAACAATAAAACAGCTTTGCCTGCATAAGGTTCATTAATCTTTTATTATTTGTCAGTTAACAAAAGGGTTATTTTCTTTCTCATAGCCAATAGTGGTA
>JABDGS010000181.1 GCA_013285915.1 Bacteroidota bacterium | reverse complement strand
CCATTACGTAATGTGGCATTTTTACTGCCCCTGCTTATATCGCCTTTTAAAACCCTTACCGGTTTAAAAGCAGAAAGATAGAAGGATGGATATAAACCTGCCAGTACACCAACAATTAATGCGGCACCCAGCATTACCGGCGCCAGCCACCATGCGTGCCATGGTATGTTTAATGATTTTGAAGCAAGTGTATTGAAATAAGGAAGCAAAATCCATGCAAGCAATAAGCCCGCAACAAATGACAACAGGCTAAACAAAACCGATTCAGTAAGAAATTGCTGAACAAGGCCACTGCGGTGTGAACCAACTACTTTTCTTAACCCAACTTCTTTTGCGCGATTGGCAGACTTTGCTGTTGATAAATTAATGAAATTGATACAGGCTATGACCAAAATAAAACAGGCAATGGCTGCAAACAGCCATACAAACCTGATGTCGCCATGGGAAAGGCCATCCTGTATATCGTACGAGTAAAGGTTAATATCGCTTACCGGCTGTAGCTGAACTTTAAAAGATGCCAGCTCTTTTTCCGCATTTTTATCGCCATCTTTCAGCATGGTTGGCAGGTAGTAATTATGCACAAGGTCTGTTGTCAGCTTCTTTTCAAAAGCGGTGATATTTGTACCGGGTTTTATTAAAACATAATCAACATAGTTGTTGCCATCCCAATCATTCTGCTCATTCTTCCACCATTCAATGCCGCTAAGCGTTAGTATAAAATTGAATTTATTAAGATGTGAGTTTGCAGGAATATCCTGTACTACTGCAGTTATTGTACGCGGCTGGTTGGTATTGTTATTAAAATATATGGTTTTGCCCACCGGGTTTTGGCCGGGAAAATATTTGTCAGCTTTACTTTTTGAAATAATTATCGTGTTAGGCTGTTTCAGTGCCTGGCTAATGTCCCCGTATACTGCAGGTATTTTAAGAATATCAATTAAACCCTGGTCTGCGTAAGTAAAGCCTTCTTCAAAGGAATTTTCAATCTTGTCTGAGGTCCTCATCTCATTGCTGCCTGCGCCGGGAAAGAGTGAATTTGGCATTAAACGGCCAGCCTTCTCCACCTCAGGGAAATCTTTTTTCATTGCCCCTGCCATGGGTGCAGGGAAGCTTACCCATTTTACGGTAGCGCCATTTTCAATTGCATTGCCTACAACCCTGTAAATGCGGCCGGCATCGGGGTACGATTTATCATAGCCAAGCTCATCCCTTATAAAAAGTGTTATTAACAGGCATGCAGCTATGCTAAGTGCAAAACCACCAATTTTTACAACAGAATACATTTTTTGTTTGCGTAACTGCCGTACTGCAATTTTGAAATAATTCTTAAACATATAGTACGTTTTGTGTTTTGAGTTTTATGTTCGTTCAAGGCAACCGGTTTGATAGTTTGTGCTTTACAACTGCATCATCCGAAATCATTTCACGTTTCACGCCTGTCGTTTCCCGTCTCACGTAAATATCATTCCGTCTTCAAACTTTTTACCGGGTTTGCCACAGCTGCTTTTATGGCCTGGAAACTTACTGTTACAAGCGCAATAAACAATGCTAATAAACCAGCTATTGCAAACATCCACCAGCTTAACGGTACTTTATAAGCAAAATCCTGCAGCCATTTATCCATAGCAAACCATGCAATGGGGGTTGCTATAACAAAGGCTATTATCACTAATTTTAAAAAGTCTTTACTTAGTAAACGGGTAATGCCTGTAACGCTTGCCCCCAATACTTTGCGAATGCCAATTTCTTTACTGCGCTGCTCCGCACTAAAAGCAGCAAGACCAAACAAGCCGAGGCACGAAATAATAATAGCCATTAATGTAAAGGAGTTGATAATGTTGCTAAGTGTTATCTCTGTTTCATATTGTTTTTGCACTTCTGCATCTAAAAATGAATATTCAAAAGGCACACCTGCAAGATGTTTGCGCCATACGCCTTCTATTTTGGCCAGCGTTGTTTTATAATCGCTGCTGTTAACTGCAACAACCATAGTGTTAAAGTAGTCTTTACGATAAAGCAGCATAAACGGCTTTACTTCGCCGTGCAGCGAGTTGTAGTTAAAATCTTTCATTACCCCGGCCACCTCAACGTAAAAAGCGGGGTCCGGCAAATATTGTGAGTAAAGCTTCGTGCCCGGCGCTGTTTGCGGCGTAAGACCAAGGCGTTTTGCAAGCGTTTCGTTAATTAATGCCCGGCCAGAATCAAACTGCCTGAAATCTCTGCCGCTTATAATATTTATCCCGTGGGCTTTTGCGAAAAATTCGTCGCAGGCTATATTTTGAGCATCAATGGCAGTAGCCATGTTGCCGCCTGCGGTGTACACGCCATGGTCGTGCGGTATAAAATTGCCCAAATAGTTATCGCTGCGGGTAACATATTTTATTTCCGGCAACTGTTGCAGGTTTTGGGCAAGTGCCTCCATTTTTTGTTGTGTGCTCTCTGTATAAAAGCTAAAAACAAGTTTTTGATTTTGATTAAAGCCAAGGTCTTTATTTTTTATATAATTTAACTGGCTGTATATAACAACAATACCGGTGATAAGAATGATTGACAGCACAAACTGAAAAACAACCAGGGCACGCCGTATGCCTGCTGCTGAAACATGGTTGCTAAAATTGCCCTTAATAACCTTTATTGCCATAAAAGCAGACAAATAAAACGCGGGGTAGCTGCCTGCTACAAACCCCGTAACCAGTACCAGGCCACCGAGCATTACCCATACTTTAAAATTGCTGAAAAAAGTTAACTGAATATCAGCATGTGTAATTTGATTAAGATAAGGTAATGCCACAATTAACAACGGCAATGCAATTAATACACCGATAAGGGACAATAAAAACGATTCGCCTAAAAATTGTTTTATAAGGTCTTTTCTTTCAGCACCTATTACTTTTCTTATACCAACTTCCCTTGCTCTTTTTGAGCCACGGGCTGTTGACAGGTTCATAAAATTTATACAGGCAATTACCTGTATAAGTACTGCTATAAGTATTAATATATATAAAAATGAAGGGCTTACTGTTTTGCTCAGCTCCACTTCAAGGCCGGGCGTGGTGTGTATTTTAGTTACAGGCTGCAGTGTTAGCTTTTTTGTAATGCCAAGGCGCTTCAATTGTTCCTGCCCGTATTTGGTTAAAAATGCAGGTATCTTTTTTTCAAGCTGTGCGGCATCTGTGCCGGGCTTTAGCTTTATATATGAGTAGGCATAGTTGTTGCCTGCCCAGCTGGTATTATCAATGGTGTATTGCCCAAACCCGCCGCTGCGCATGGTTACAAACATTGATGTTTGTATGTGGCTTTTGCCAAGGCTCTCATCAACCACGCCGGTAACTTTAAAATCGTGGCTGCCGTAACTGTTGTCAATGGTAATCAGCTTGCCAACAGGGCTTTCATGGCCAAATATCTTTTCAGCAAGCGGCTTCATCATTACCACGGTGTATGGCTGGTTAAGCGCATCGGGGCTGCCTTCAACAAAGTGAAAATTGAAAATATCGAAAACGGTAGAATCAGCATACACCTCATCTTTCTCATAAAAGCTTTTATCCTTGTATTTGATAAGGCTTTTGCCAACGCCCAACATGGGCACAACGCGGGCAAACTGCTCCACTTCCGGAAAGTCGTGTTTTAATGTTGGCGCGATGGGCGGCGAGGCAGTTGAGTTATTATGCTTATCGCCACTTAAATCAAGGTAAGTGGTAATACGGTAAATGTCCTGTACATCTTTGTGCTGCTGATCATAACTATATTGGTCCTGCACATAGAGCAATATATACAGGCAGCAAAGCGTGCCCATAGCAAGGCCAAAAATGTTGATAAAGCTGAATGTTTTGTTTTTTAATAAAAATCGTACAGCAGTTTTTAAATAGCTTTTTAACATGATAACCTCCAAATCCCCCGCAATGGGTGATTGTTTACTACAGTTTAGAAATTTACTTTTGCTTTTTGGTTTTGCATAACAGCACCCGCGTCACATTTACCGCCCCACACCTCAAGACCCTGCATAACCTGCAATTAATTTCACTAAAGGGCATTATCCGGGCTCACCCCGTATTGATCTGC
>JABDGS010000180.1 GCA_013285915.1 Bacteroidota bacterium | reverse complement strand
TTGTGTTTGTATAAACGGGTATTTATATCGGAAGAATAGCCAATGTAATATCTGCCTGCTGATGGCGGGTATAAAATGTATACGTAAAACATAATAAAAAACCGCCTCATTTTTTTTGAGGCGGTTTGGGGGTGGGCCCACTCGGGTTTGAACCAAGGACCCCCTGATTATGAGTCAGGTGCTCTAACCAGCTGAGCTATAGGCCCTCTACCGCACTGCTGAACCAAGAACCCTCCCGATGTTATCGGGATGCTCTAACCAGCTGAGCTATAGGCCCGAATTGATTATATGCGTTGCCGCATTTTCAATTCAAGGGTTGCAAAAATATAAAAATCAGGGTATTTACCAAGAATAATCTGAAAATGTTATCCTAATGCGGGAAAATTTTACATACCGCGCCTGCGGGTAACTGTAGTAAAGCAAGGCTGCAGTAAAGATGATCTAAGCAAACCATTTCATTAGCAAAACCGGCAACGAAATTGCGATGGCAAATGCATAAATAATAAGCATGGTGAATATAATTCGTTTGGCAGTCCAGTAAGTTTTTTTAGCCTGTATGGCTTGTGCGGGGGCAAACATCGTTATGTAATTTAATACCCCAAAGCTACCTGTGCTTTTTAAATGTGTGCTTAAAGCGGAATTAAAAGAAAGAAGGGTTTTGTTAAATTTTGATAAGAGGAATTAAAGGGAGCTAAACGCTGCCGTAGCGCGGGCTTAGCTGTGACCGGCACCTATTTTATTAAATATGCAATGCGACCCATGCTGCAGTAAATTAATTGGTAATTTACCTTTACAAGATAAAGAAAATTTTATATTATGACTACTGACCACGGGCGCATTTTAAATGAAGTGAAGCTAATAGCTGAAGAGCTTATTCATCACTCAGAAGCCGCAGACGTAAGCCCGTTTTTAGCTTGCTATGCAGATGTGCCTGAATTTGTGGCAATAAGCGGCGATGGCGTAATAAGAGGTTACATTGATTTTAAGCTGCTGAGCGAAGAATATTATAATGCTTTACTGCAACAAAAACTTACTACCACCCACCAAGTATTTAACGTGTTATGTGACAACGCGGTTGTATTATGCTGGAGCGGGACAATTGATGCAGTTTTTAAAAACGGCGATGTTTGGAAGATGCCCCAATACACGGTTACCTTTTTATTCAGGAAGACAAATGGTGCATGGAAAGTTGTTCACTCGCATGAGTGCGGGTTGCCGCCGGTAATAACAAAGGCAAATTGACCAGCTATTTTAAAATCTCATCTATAATTGCTACTGCATAGGAACCGCTCACTAACCAGTTCGTCCTTCAAAAATTTTTTTCATTTTTTTCAAAATTGTTGCGGACAAAACGACGTTTTGTATATATAGTATTAGATCATTGACATATTGGAAAAACCAACAAAAAAGCTGGGTTTACAGACTGGTTTATAGAATTGAATTATAAAACGAATTTTGCAAAAAAGTATGCTAAAAATTTTATAAATAATTAATTATGAGCATATTATGTAATGATTATGACTTTTAGCATTCCTCCTTTATCCTCCTTTTTTCCTCCGCAAAGCTGTCATTCGCGATAGGGCTGACGATGGCGGGAACCTTTTGGGTTGCAATGCTATGGCGAACAGGTGTGCTGATGCCGGGCAGAGATTCTTCGTTGCGCCCGAGATGACAGCTTCTTTGGGCAAATCTCTCACTATGTTAGGGACGAGGTAAGATTATGCAATAAGGTCTTTTACCACTTTGCCGGCAACATCAGTTAGACGATAGCGGCGGCCCTGGAAACGATAGGTAAGTTTTTCGTGGTCAAGGCCCATTAATGCTAAAATAGTTGCATGAAAATCGTGTACGTGCACCGGGTTTTGTATTATGTTATAGCCAAACTCGTCGGTTTCTCCATATACGCCGGGTTTTACGCCTCCACCAGCCATCCAAACGGTAAAGCAGCGCGGGTGGTGGTCGCGACCATAGTTGTCCTTCGTAAGCGTGCCCTGGCAGTAATTGGTACGGCCGAATTCGCCACCCCAAATTATAAGGGTTTCATCCAGCAGGCCGCGTTGTTTAAGGTCTGTAATAAGTGCGGCGCTTGCCTGGTCAACATCCTTACATTGGCCTTTTATTTCGCCTGGCAGGTTGCCATGGCTGTCCCAACCCTGGTGGTATAACTGTACAAAGCGCACACCATTTTCGCTAAGCTTGCGCGCTAAAAGGCAGTTGGCGGCAAAAGTGCCGGGTACCAGGCAATCAGGGCCATACATTTTTACAATGCTTTCGGGCTCTTTGCTGGTATCAGTTATTTCGGGCACAGCGGTTTGCATGCGGTAAGCCATTTCGTACTGCTGTATCTTGGTTTTTATTTCGGGGTCACCAAATTCTTTGTAAGAAAGATCGTTCATCTCGCTTATCTTATCAAGCATCCGGCGGCGGTCGGCCTTGTCAATCCCATTGGGGTTGTTCAGGTACAGCACAGGATTTTCACCACTGCTAAACTGTACGCCCTGGTAAATACTATCTAAAAAGCCGTTGCTCCAAAGCTTTGAGTACACTCCCTGGCCGTTGCCTTTGCCCTTGCTGAGCAGCACGCAAAACGCAGGAAGGTTTTTATTCTCGCTGCCCAGCCCATAGCTTAACCATGAACCCATGCTGGCGCGGTTGCCCACCTGGGCGCCCGTTTGGAAGAAGGTAAGCGCAGGGTCGTGGTTAATGGCTTCGGTAAACAGGCTTTTTATAATGCAAATGTCGTCTGCAACGCTGGCAGTATGGGGCAATAACTCGCTTATGTGCGCCCTTGCCTGGCCATATTCGCCAAATTTAAACACTGTGCCTGCAAGCGGGAAATGCTCCTGTGTAGCCGTCATGCCGGTAAGGCGCTGGCCCATACGTATGCTGGCCGGCAGGTCTTTACCCTGCATTTGCTGAAGAAGTGGTTTATAATCAAACAGGTCAAGCTGTGAAGGTGCCCCGTTTTGAAACAGGTAAATAATGCGCTTTGCTTTTGGTGCAAAGTGCGCCAGGCCCGCGGTTGCCACATCATCCTCGCCCTTACCAAACAGGTCGGGTATAAGCAGGCTGCCAAGCGCTACACTGCCAATGCCGAGGCTTAGTTTTGATAAAAAGCGCCTGCGGTTAAAATTCAGGCCGTGTTCAAATACTTCTTTCATATAATGAGTTCGAATGTTTGAGTGTTTGAATGTTTCACAAATTTCATTAGTTCTTTTACATCATCACAATCCTATAAAATCGTTACTATCGTGGTTCTGTTCTACGTTTTCTCTATGGCCTCTTCAAGGTTATAAATCATTTCAATGGTTTTCATCAGCGCTGCGGTGGCATTTGCATCCGGGTTTGGTACCTGTTTGTACTCGCCCGCACTAAGTGTTGTTGCCGCATTTAGCTGTTTTTGTTTAAAAAGCTGTAGTTGATCGTCATAGTACTGCTGCAGTATGCTTTGCTCTTTATCGCTTGCTTTTCTGCAAATTATCAGCCTGAATGCCTTATTTAATTTATCCTGTGCACCTGTTTGCTCAGTCATCAGCCGCTGTGCAAGTACGCGGGATGCTTCCAAAACCGTTGGGTCATTCAGCATCACCAATGCCTGCAACGGCGTATTGGTTTTACTGCGCCTAACCTCGCATTGGTCGCGGTTGCTGGCATCAAAAATACCCATGCTGGGCGGCGTAGTAGTTAGTTTTATAAAGGTGTAAATACCCCTGCGGTACAGGCTATCGCCATGGTCTTGTTTATAGGTTGCCAGCACACCGCGGCCGGATGTTGCTGCTTCCCACAAGCCTTTTGGCTGGTAGGGTTTTACGCTTGGGCCGCCGATAGTACGCACCAGTAACCCGCTGCTTGATAACACAAGATCGCGCACAAATTCGGCAGGCAGGCGGTAACGTGGCCCGTGAGACAAATAAACGTTCTCAGGGTCCTTCTTTATCTTATCATCATTCGTTTTGGCGTTTTGGCGGTAGGTGGCGCTCATCACAATTTGCTTAACCAGGCGCTTAACATCCCAACCATGCTCCATAAAATCCACAGCCAGCCAGTCAAGCAGTTCGGGATGCGATGG
>JABDGS010000179.1 GCA_013285915.1 Bacteroidota bacterium | reverse complement strand
ACGGGCGGTTCTGCGTAGCGTTTTGGCCCGCCCTTGAACTTTTCTTTGTTTCTTTCTTTTCTTTCAAGAGAAAAGAAAGAAAAAGATGAATAATAGAGATGCCGAAAATTTCGCAAGACGTTACAAGATACCAGTACGCGGTTGGTGAAAACACCAACGGCGGGGACGAGTCATTCTAACTTCCGGACATCCGGACTTTCGGTCTTCCGGACTTAAATAAACAAACATGATTTCAACACAAGACATACAATTTATTGAAGCAAACCGCCATCATTACGATACATGGGTAAAAGCACAGTATGTAAAACATCTTGACGGTGCTACACGCAGCACTATGCTTGCTATTATACGCAAATATTTTGCACCTAATTACGTGGCTGACCTGTGGTGCCAAAGCTGCGTATCAGGCATGCTGGTGTATTTATATACGCAGTACGATAATACCAATAAACAGCCAACCGCTAAACCCATGCCGGTGCAAAATGATATTGACTTAATTGGTGATTTTATTGGCACCATACCGGCTATTACTGCGCTTGCAACCAAGCAACCGGTAACCATGCATATAAAGCAAGGCATTAGTAGTGTTGCTGCGCTTATAGCGCCTGTTAATGGTTTAACGGTTACAACGCAATCTTGTAATGCAGCTGATATAACATTTAACCTGCAGGGTGCATTTAACTATGCTGATAAACATAACCTGCACATGATACAGGCCCACTACGCATCGCTTGGGTTGCCCGTACCTGCAGATATACCAAGGCCCACACTGCAGTTTGCCGTTGAAGATGTGCCGGTGTTTGATTATGTTATTGCGCCGTTCAGCAGATCGTTACCGGTAGAACAAAAATGGCAGCAGTATAAATGGCAACAATTGGTTGATAGCATGCCTGGTAAAACATTTTGCCTGTTTGGTGCAAAACAGTTTGACGATGCGCAGTTTATTACAGGCCCTAATGTTACACCGGTTTTTGATGCAGCCTTTACAACCGTATGCAATATTATGCAGCGCAGCAGGCATGGCGTTATAAGCGTGGTAACGGGTATATCGCACCTGGCTTATGCGCTGGCGGTAAAAAATTATTTGTTTGTAAACCAGGGAGCCTGGGGCAAAAACCCTGAGGCTGTTATGCTTACAAAACACATACCCGGCATTTCGGTTGATGAGGTGCTGCAGGTGCTTAACAATTATTAAAATGTCTTGCCATGCAGTTAAAAGTGTGTAGTTATAATTACAAAATACTGCTCCGAAAAATAATTGTGCATGCTGAACTAAGATACTACAGTCGAAGTGAGTGACACAACAAGCGCTAAATAGATAATCTTAAGCCGGGCAACAAAATATTTTATTATGAAAAACAATATTGCATATTATCGTCGCGATGCGAACAGTTACAATCACTGGAAATTTAAAATGTTGCGTCAACGCTATGGCTGGGCTGGTGAAGCAAAGTTTTGGGCTTTGGCTGATATGATTGCGAGCGCCGAGAAATGCAAGCTTGACATAAGCAACCGAAGCCGTATAATGGCTATATGCGCTGAGATTGAATTTTCACCGGAAGATCTGCATGCGTTTATTACCTACATATCTGACGACCTTGCCCTGGTAATTAATAAGAATGGTAAACTTACCACGCAGGTGGTGCAGGAAGTTTTTAAAGAAGTGGATGAAAGAAGGGTAAGGCAGCGTAAAAGAAAATTGGAATTAAAGGATAAAGATGTGGATGGAGGAATTGAGAAGACCGTTGCCGATACACAAAAAAAATCTACAGAGAAAACCGGGAAATCTACAGAGATTTTAGAGAAATCTACGGAGAGTCTACAGAGAGTCTCCGAAGATTTTGAACAAAGTAAAGTAAAGGAAAGTAAAGAAAAGAAAACTAAAGAAAAAGAAATTACAGTAAACTATAGTAAAGCGAAGGAAAACGCGCACGAGACCATAGCGAAGCCTTTACCAACGCATGAACTTAAGCAGGGTTTTACTGAGTTTAAGCAGTGGATAAACACCCACACACCCAACGTTGCAAAAATGCATGAACCCTTTACGGCTGATCAGTTTACGGTTATTGCAGGCAGCTTTAAACACAATGCACCTGAAATAAAAAACCTGCTTACTGCTATGCACAAATGGCCTGCACTGTTACAGCAAAAACGCAGTGCCTTTAACACATTGCTTGAATGGAAAAATGATGGCAGCCCTTAAACACTAACAGCATTTGCATGCTGTTGCGTTGCATGGTATTACATTTTTTTTAAAGGGAAAAAATGTAATACCAGCAACGAGAGGAGATTGTCTGAACGGGGATTTTGCAGGATTGATGGGATGGTGAGGATGAAGAAAATGGCACCGCGTCGTCATGCTGATGCATATCAGCAACTTATTTAAGGCCAGGCTTTGCAGGAAGATGATTAAGATATCTTGATGGTGCTTTAGAAATAGATTACGGCAGAGCATAAATTTCATCGTTCAAGTTAAGTTACTGATCCGCCGCGGCGGACAGCATGACGATGCGGGTATTATCAGCATTTTAAAAATCGCAACCATCAATTTCAAAAAATAATTTCTCATTCATCCTAAACAAAAAAAATATCCATGCAGCATACACAAAAAAATAACCGTTTACAAAACCACAATAACAGGCAACCGCAGCCGGTAACAACTGTTATAGGCAAGGTTCCGCCACAAAGCATGGTGCTTGAAGAAGCAGTGCTTGGCCTTTGCCTGCTTGATACAAAGGCGTTTGATGTTGTTAGTGAGATACTTTGCCCTGAAGCTTTTTATTCTGATGCACACCAGCGAATATTTAAAGCATTTGCCGCATTAAACCGCGTGTGCCAGCCCATCGACATGCTTACCGTTTGCAACCAGCTTATAAAAACAAAAGAGCTTGAAATGATCGGCGGCCCTTATAGCGTTACAAAGCTTACCAATGCTGTGGTTTCGGGCGCCAATGTGCAGGACCATGCGCGTATTATTTTACAAAAATTTATTCAGCGCGAGCTTATTCGCATTGGTAACGAAATTACTGTTGACGCTTATGATGAGGGTGCCGACGTGTTTGACCTGCTTGATGAAACAGAGGCAAAAGTATATGCCATTACCAACAACTATGTAAAGCACGATTATGCAAATGCAATAAATATTCTTAGCGATGTTGTGTCGCGTGTTGATTTTCTGCGGGCCAACCCGCAATCGTTCACGGGGGTTACCAGTGGCTTTGCATGTATTGATAATATTACGCATGGCTGGCAACCTACCGACCTTATTATTCTTGCAGCACGCCCCGGTGTTGGTAAAACGGCCTTTGCATTAAACCTTGCCCGCAACGCATGCTTAAACAGCGCAAAGCCTTTGGCAGTGGGCTTTTTTAGTCTTGAGATGAGTGCACCACAACTTATGCAGCGCGTGGTATCGGCAGAAAGCGGTGTGCCGCTTGAAAATATTATGCGTGGTAAACTAACGGAAGCGGAGTATGATAAGTTTATGAAAGATGGTGTGCTGCCCCTTGAAAAAACGCACATGTATATTGACGATACACCGGCATTAAACATATTCGAGCTGCGCAGCCGGGCACGCCGCATGGTTAACAAACATGGTGTTGGGCTTTTAATAATTGATTACCTGCAACTGATGCGCGGCCATGGCGACCGTGCCACGCGCGAGCAGGAACATTTTGACGCTATGGTGCAGGGGTTGTGGCGGGTACTAAAAACAGGCGGGTTTCTATTTGCACGCCTTGCATCTGACATTGGTATAGAACAATTGGTTAACCCTTTGGGTGATGGGAGATATTTGCTGCCGGATGGCAGCCAGCGCTTTTTAGTAAATGAACAAATGTTACTTGATTATACCGCTAATCTCGGTGGTGAGTTATATGAGCCCATTAAAACAACCAATGTACAAAACCTTCGCTGTATGACTACGTGGTGTTTAAAAAAGCTTTAGGTACGTTAGTTGGCGCTAAGCGGTATTAGCACTTTAACCTCAACCATATTATCATCAATATTTTTTATGGCAAAACCCGCCTTATCGCCATACAAAAGTTTTAACCTGCTTTGGGTGCTTTCAAGCCCAAAGCCATCAGGGTTGCAACTGCTGGCAAGGTGTCCCGTATTTTGTATGGTAAGTTCATGGTAATCATCATTGGCCACAGACGTAATATGTATCAATCCGCCGTCAACCTGCTTGCTTATGCCGTGTTTTATGGC
>JABDGS010000178.1:2862-4270 GCA_013285915.1 Bacteroidota bacterium | reverse complement strand
TTTGCATTCCTCTGTTGATAAACCTTCTTGATTGTACGCGCGAGCCAACCGGGCTGTGAATAAAAATAGTTGCAAAAAACAGCGGACAAAACAGCAGTTTTTATATATAGTAGTGGGGGCAGAAGGTGGAAGAAAGGCAAGTTTCGCCCCATCCCCTGAAGGGATGAAAGAAGTTATTGAAGCGAATGAAACAAGAAAGTTTAAAATTTAAAAAGGGAGGGTTCATGGCTGATGGTTCATTGTTAATGGCCAATACAGTTAAGTTTATGGGAGGCAGTAAAAGCATTCAATTTAATGATTTATAGCGCTGATATTTAAAAAATAATAATATGACACCTTTTAAAGCACAACAAGCAGATAATGAATGTATTATGATTTTTAAAGTGGCGTGGATTGGCTACAAAATGGCTACAATTGTGCGGCGTTTGGCTGTCTGAACGGGGATTTTGCAGGATTTTAGGGATGATGAGGATGGGTTTAACACATAGCCGCTGTAGGAATATAGAAAGACATATATAGCGAATTAGCAGACCTAGGGCACCATCCATTTGGCCGGGAAGCAAAGTGGGAAGAGAAACACCCGTCCATCCGGCCGGGCAGGCAAAGTGAGAAGAGGAACACGAAGATTTATTAAAAAGAAGGAGGTATAAAAACACACAGGGGAACGCATTAAACAGGGTAAAATTGATATAAAACAAGCAGTGATTGTGCAATTAATATTGATGGGCGGCCAAAAAATATTATCTTGCAGCAGCAAACATCAAGCGCATGTACTTTCTCCGGTTAAATCTTGATTTCTTAGACCATCCCCTGGGGTAATATCATTTTACATACCACATTGTTGTTGTGCTTTAAGCACGCTATTTTATTATTGCCGCATGCTGTTTATAGCTACGGGCAAATACAACTTTTCATAAATACTGTTTACCGCTAAAATTTTTATATGTTAACGCAAACTTTGTCTGAAAAAAGCGCGTACTATCTTGAGCTTGAAGATAAGCATGGCGCCCATAATTATCACCCCCTGCCCGTTGTACTGGAAAAAGGAAAAGGCGTTTTTGTTTGGGATGTTGATGGCAAACGTTATTATGATTTTTTAAGCGGGTATTCCGCATTAAACCAAGGGCATTGCCACCCACGCATTGTTAGTAAAATGATTGAGCAGGCGCAGAAGCTAACGCTTACATCAAGGGCGTTTTTTAATAATAAAATGGGTGAGTTTGCTGAATATATTACGGGGTATTTTGGATATGATAAAGTACTGCCGATGAACACGGGCGCCGAGGCTGTTGAAACAGCTATAAAGCTTGCGCGCCGCTGGGGTTACGATAGAAAAGGTATTGCTGAGGGAATGGGTAAACTAATTGTGTGTGAAGATAATTTTCATGGCAGAACAACTACAATTGTT
>JABDGS010000178.1:56-2851 GCA_013285915.1 Bacteroidota bacterium | reverse complement strand
ATTCAGCAGCGACCCATCATCATACACCGGTTTTGGCCCCATAACGCCGGGATTTGAACGAATTGCCTATAACGATCTGGCCGCTCTTGAAGAGGCATTGCAGGATAAAAATGTTGCGGGCTTTTTATTTGAACCAATACAAGGAGAAGCAGGCGTGGTAGTTCCGGATGAAGGTTATCTTTCAGGGGTTAGGCAATTATGCACAGAATATAACGTGCTGATGATTGCAGATGAAATACAAACCGGCCTGGCACGTACCGGCAAAATGCTTGCATGCGACCATGAAGATGTTCGGCCTGATGTGCTGATACTCGGTAAAGCATTAAGTGGCGGCACCATGCCTGTATCAGTTGTTTTGGCTGATGATGAAGTGATGCTTACAATAAAGCCGGGAGAGCATGGCTCAACCTACGGTGGTAACCCGCTTGCCTGTGCTGTTACTATTGAGGCATTACAGGTATTGAAGGATGAGCAGATGGCGGAGAATGCGGAAGCGCTTGGGCATTTTTTGCGCCATGAATTGTTCAGGCTACAATCGCCTTTTATCAAAATCATACGTGGCAAAGGGCTTTTGAATGCCATTGTAATTGAACACGCCAACCCCGATGCAGCCTGGGAATTGTGCCTGGCGTTGAAAGATAACGGGCTGCTGGCAAAGCCAACGCATGGAGACAAAATACGCTTTGCGCCGCCATTGTGCATTACTGCTGAACAAATACATGAATGTGTTGATATTATTGCAAGGAGCTTGAAAGTGCTTGAATGAAAAATTGTGCCGCAGCCTTTGTACAGTTATGGAAGTTTTACACTGTTTGAGTTTAATCATATAGCTGATGCTAATAAATAGCTACTTTTATACTCCTCCCAATTAACTGTTTATTATGAACGAGCAACCGCACCATGAGCCGCATTTAGAGAGTTCGGATGTATTAAAAGATATTGTTATTGGAATGAGTGACGGCCTTACGGTGCCGTTTGCCCTTGCAGCTGGTATGGTAAGCGCTGTAAAAAATGTAAGTATTGACCCAACCAAAATTATCATTCTCGCTGGTATTGCTGAAATAGCAGCGGGAAGTATAGCCATGGGGCTTGGTGGTTACCTTGCCGGTAAAACTGAAAGCGACCATTACGACAGCGAACTGAAAAGGGAATATTATGAAGTGGATAAGTTGCCCGATATAGAAAAAGCAGAAACAAAGCAGGTGTTTGCAGAATGGGGGTTAAGTGAAGAGTTGCAGGAAAAGGCAGTTACCGAAATTATGAAAGACAAGGACCGCTGGGTAAATTTTATGATGCGGTTTGAACTCGGCCTCGCAAAACCAGACCCCAAACGCGCGCGCAAAAGTGCATTCAATATCGGCGCTTCATACATAGTTGGCGGGCTAATACCATTAAGCCCGTACTTTTTTGTAAACGATGCCATTGAAGGCCTGAAACTGTCGGTTGCTATTACGCTTATATGCTTGTTTATATTTGGTTATTTTAAAAGCAGGTTAACCGGCGTAAATGCGTGGGGTGGGGGCGTTAAAGTAATGTTTATTGGTGCTGCAGCAGCAGCAACCGCCTTTTTTATTGCAAAATTAGTGAGTGGTAAGTAGGGGAGTTAATTAGTAAGAAAGCAGTTGAGTGGTTGATGAGTAAAAAGCAGTTGATTGGTTGAGTGGTTTCAATCGTCTCTCACGAAACTACTCTCCCTCATAAATGCTCAGCCTGTTTCGCAGCCCCAGCATTTCCTGCTGCATAATTTCAATCTTGCTCAAAAGGTGGTTGATCGTTTCTATACCTTCAACATTTATATGCAGGTCGTAGTGGAGACGAACCAGCTTTTCTAACTTCTGCAATTCATCTTCGGGTATAAATTCTGTTTCGTCAACAACAACTAATTCAATAAGCCCGCTTTGGTGCAGGGTACGTACAAAGCTAACTTCTGCCTGATAATGCGTACAAAATATTTCAGTGGCTATTAATTGTGCGGTTTGCATAGCATTAGAGTTTTGACAGTTGGATAAACAATTCTTTTTGCTTCTCTGTTAGGTGGGTAGGTATTTTTACATTGTAAGTAACATATAAGTCACCAAACTGGCCTTCATTCTTATATACGGGGAAGCCTTTGCCCTTTAACCTTGTTTTTGTTCCGTTTTGTGTACCTGCATTTATTTTCAGCTTTACTTTTCCGCTTAAAGTGTCAACAGTTGCTTCACCACCCAATACGGCTGTATAAAGATCAATTTCAGCATTTGAATAAAGGTCGTTGCCAACACGCTTAAATTGCGTGTTGTTATTTATAACGAAGGTTATATAAAGATCGCCTGCAGGGCTATTATTTACCCCGGGCGCACCGTGGCCTTTAAGCTTTATAACCTGCCCATCTTCAACACCGGCCGGTATGGTTATGCGAATATTTTTGCCGTTAACCGCCAACGTTTGCTGGTGGGTAGTATAAGCGTCCATAAGATTCAGGTGCAGTTCAGCATTATAGTCCTGCCCGCGAAAAGCTGTGTTACTGCTACGGCCCCTTCTGCCACCTGCATCGCCAAAAAGTGACGAAAAGAAATCAGAAAACCTGTCGTCTTCATCACCACCTGAATAAGTGTAACCACCGCCAAACGGTTGCTGCGATTGTGCCTGCCGCGCCTGTTCGTACTGCTCGGCATGCTGCCAGTTTTCACCGTAGGCATCATATTTTTTTCGCTTTTCCGGGTCGCTCAATACCTCATTCGCCTCATTTATTTCCTGGAACTTTTTGTGTGCCTCTTTGTCATTGGGGTTAACGTCAGGGTGATATTTCCTTGCCA
>JABDGS010000177.1 GCA_013285915.1 Bacteroidota bacterium | reverse complement strand
TGTACCTCTCGCCATTATTGGGTGGTTTTGTTGCAGACCGCCTTTGGGGCAACCGGCGCTCTATTATAACCGGAGGTATTGTAATGGCTATCGGCGAAGGTGTGCTATTTTGCTGCGGCAGTTTATACAATTCTTCTCCGCACGTGGCTGTGTTCTTATTTTTTACCGGGCTTGGATTAATGATAACTGGCAACGGCTTTTTTAAACCAAATATCTCCTCTCTTGTTGGCCAGCTATACCCAAAGTTTGATACCCGTAAAGACGCTGCGTATACTATTTTTTATATGGGTATAAACACTGGCGGGGCCATTGGGCCGCTTATTTGCGGGCTGGTAGGCGATACAAATAATCCCGCTGATTTTCGCTGGGCATTTTTGGTGGGTGGTATTGGCATGGTGATAAGCGTGATTGTGCAATTGTTGTTTCAACATAAATACGTTGTTAGCCCTGAAGGCAAACAGCTTGGCACCATACCGCAGAATACTCCGAGAGCGGCTATGTCTATCCCTCTCACAGTAATTGGCCTTGTTTTACTGGGTGTTATTTTTACCAGCCTTTTGTTTTTCGATTCAAAATATAACTTCCTCTTTTACCTGCTTTCTATCTGTTTTATAGCAGTGCCCACCATTATTTTTTTAGACAAAAGCCTCTCCAAAGTTGAGAAAGACAAAGTTGTGGTGATATTTACCATTTGCTTTTTTGTAATATTTTTTTGGGCGGCGTTTGAGCAGGCAGGCGCATCACTTACTTTTTTTGCTTCTGAACAAACAGACAGAAGTTCGTTATGGCTGCATATACCCACATGGATTATAAGCGTACTATCCGCATTGCTGTTGTTTTTTATTGTACGGCTATACAAAAAGGCTCAAAAAAACCTTTCCTCAGCTTTTGATAAACAGCTAAGGCTTACTGTTAGCGGGTTGCTACTATTGTTTGGTGGGGCACTTGTGGCGCTTAATATATATTTATACGCAGCAGGGATAACTACTATTGGAAAAGATGAAATACCTACAAGCTGGTTTCAATCCCTTAACTCAGCATTTGTGGTATCGTTTGCTGCTTTTTTTGCATGGCTCTGGCTAACATTGGGTAAAAAACAGCCTTCATCCATCACAAAAGCAGGCATTGGTTTGTTTATGCTGGGCATGGGTTACCTATGGATAGCATCTGGGGTTAACAACGTATCTGCCGGCGTTAAAGTCAGCATGATATGGCTGGTTGGGATGTACGCGCTGCATACTATGGGCGAACTTTGCTTGTCGCCAATTGGTATGTCACTCGTAAATAAATTATCGCCTATTAAATATTCGTCATTATTGATGGGTATATGGTTTACTGCCAATGGCTTTGGTAATAAGCTTGCCGGCGTTATGAGCACTTTATACCCCCCCGGTGCGCTTGAAATAAAAAATGCCGGAGATGCCGGTATTAAACTTGGGCCCATTCTTACCGGTGAGGTAAAACCAGATGCCGCAACAATAGAAAGTCTTAAAAAATTGCATATACCTTACGAGTTTAAAACCTTTCTCGGGTTTCATGTAAACAACCTTTTTGACTTTTTTATGGTGTTTGTTTGTATGGCCGTAGCAGCATCTATTCTGTTATTTATATTGAGTAAAAAGCTGCAAAGAATGATGCATGAAAACCTGGATGTTACAACGGCGTAGCTTTATAAAGAAATACCTTTTTGGTAAATATCAAGGCATTTGCTGTAGTATGCCTCAGCGGAAAATTTATCAATATACAAGGTTGCCAATTTTTGTGTTAGGTTATCCGCAGGTGCAGTTAATATATTTTCAATACGCGCAAGCCATTCATCCGCGTTAAATGATCGGGCAATGCATTCCGGCAGCGCATCCTGTATTTGAAAAACGGTTTCGCCGGTGTTATAAGTAACGAAAGGCAGGTTTTGAGCGAGGTATTCAATAAGTACCAGCGGGCCTGATTCAGATTTTGCAGTATGAATAGCCAAATCGTACTTGTGCAGCACGGGCTGAATATCCTGTACATTGTGCAGCATTGTTACATTGGCCGTAAGGCCATATTTGCTAATGAGTGCGGTTAGAGCGTTATAATATGCCTCATCAAGCTTTTGCCCAACTATTGTTAAGCTGCAAGGCTTTTGTTGCTTAAGCCGGTATAGAATTTCAATGGCAAATTCAATATTTTTTGTGGGCCTTATATTTGATACCAGCAATAATTCAATAACATCATTCTTTTTTTTTCGTGGCGGCAAATCCTGCTTTTTTAAAACGATGTTATGCAGGATGAACAGCCGGTTTTTGTTCATCTTCAAATTAACTGCTGCCCACTCATAAATTTTACGCGACACACATATCATAAATGTTTTTGGATAAATCAAACGGTGGTGCCACTTAACTGTTCTATCTATTTCAATATCGCCAAAATGCTCATGAAAAAAAATGGGCTTATGCAGGAAGAACAATTTTGCAGCAAGAAAAAGATACCGCAGGTTGTATGATGAATGCACATGAATAACATCGTATTTTTTGATGATGCTGTACAACCTGTACATTGATGTTAAGCCCCACTTACTTTTCCTGGCAATATTGATGATGGTTACCTCTTTATCAAGCAAAGCCGCCAGGGGGCCTTGTGCCACTGTAGTTACAACTGTTACAGGGTGGCCATGCCTGCTTAACACGTTGCTTAAGGTAACCAACACATTTTCAGCACCGCCAATACTTAGTTGGTCAATAACCTGTACTACTGAAAGTTTGTGTTGCGCCATGTTACTACTGTGCAACTAAAATAAGTATCTTATAGTTTATTTATCCAATAAATGATAAATACTCATGTTTTTTGCCCAGTATGTGCTTATCATCCGCGGTCAGCCATTTATTTAATACTGTTGCATATACATCTTTAAAATCGACTTTATATTTTAAGTCGCCTTCATCAAGGTCTGCCAGGTCGGGCAAGGTATTTATCAATCCTTTTTCCTTTAAGCCACCGCTTACAAAAAACATATTGTTGGCGGTACCATGGTCGGTGCCGCCGCTTGCGTTTTGTGCCACCCTTCTGCCAAACTCGCTGAACGTAAACAACAATACATCGTCAAAACGATTGTTGGCCTTAAGGTCTTTTACAAAGGCTGTTACGGCATCATTCAATTCGGTAAAAAGCCTTTGCTGTTGTGCATCCTGGTTTACATGGGTATCAAAGCTGCCAAGGCTAACGTAATAGACCTTTGTATTAATGTCAGAAAAAATAAGCGATGCAATGGTTTTTAAATTGTTGCCAAGTTCACTGGTGGGATAAGCCGCAGTTGTTGGCCTTAGCTTGCTTTGCGTAAAAATATAATCTGCACTGCTTAAAGTTTCAGCCATTGTTTTATACAAATAATCAGCCACTTCATCATCGTGGTTGCGGGTGTTTACGTGCGATGCAGAAATATCTTTAAAATACTTCTCGTGGCTGGTGTTGTATAAACGCCTGGGGTCTTTAACTGCAATGCCTTTTTCATTTTCACCTTTAAGTGCAAGGCTTAGTATGTCATCCATTTCCATTGCCTGCGTTGGCCTGCCACAGCCATTACATTGTGCATCAAGGTAGCGGCCAACCCAACCGGTTTGCAGCACTTCAGTGCTTGCGCTGCCGGTTTGCCAAATATCCATACTGCGAAAATGGCTTCTGTCGGGGTTGGGGTAACCAACACTGTTTAATATGCCCAGACTGCCGTCATCATACAGATCTTTAAAACCTGTTAAGGCAGGGTGCAGCGCCGTTTCGTCGTTTAATGATACGGCAGTGGTTTTTTGTATGCCGAGTTTTGGCCGCGACTGGTAATAAATATCGTTGCGTACGGGTATTACCGTATTTAACCCATCGTTGCCGCCGCTTAACTGCAGTATAACAACCACTTTATTGCCCTGTGGTACAAAGGCGTAAGGCTGCCGCTCAAATGCTTTTAAAAATTTTGGCATCATTAAGGTTGCTGTTGCCAGCGAACCAACTTGTAAAAACTCACGGCGTTTTATTAGCATAGTATTTTTATTTCTGATGTTGAGATTGGTTTTTGATTGCTGATGTTGAGATTGCGGGATCTTGGGATTTAATGGCAGCTGTTTACCAAATCTCAAAATCACTACATCCCGAAATCAGCAATTTGCCTTAACACAACTGGTATTCCGGCGTGCTCATTAGCGCAATGGTCAGTGTTTTTATATAATCTTCTTTTGACGCATTATTAACCATGCCCATTACTGCTGTTTTGTTTGCACTGCCGGCTTTTGTTTGCAAAACCAGCGCCTCA
>JABDGS010000176.1 GCA_013285915.1 Bacteroidota bacterium | reverse complement strand
ATAGCTGAAGGAAAATTGCCACTCTCCCCTGCACCCAATAAAACCCGCACAAAAGCAAAGCCTGTTGTGCTGGTAACAAAGCCATGCGCTATTGCCGCAAGGCTCCAAAAAACAATGGAAAAGCCATAACCTTTTTTTGTTCCTATCCTGTCAATAATTATCCCCGACAGTATATTGCCTATAGCATAAGCAGCAGTAAAAAAAGTAACAAGATGGCTGTAATCAGTTTCAGTCCAGTTAAAATCTTTGCCTAAGTAATCTTTCAGCAGGCTTATTATCTGCCTGTCAATATAGTTAATGGTTGTAGCAAAAAAAAGCAGTGAAACAATAACCCACCTGTACCCGGTTTTCTTTTGTTGCATTACAATCGTGTTTTCAGCCAGCTTTGTATGTATGCTGTGTTAGAATATTTTTTTGCCAGGCTATATAACAGCCCCTGTTTGACAGGCACCATATTATAAACAATTTAACCGCAAAGAGCACAAAGGCAAAACCCCCCAAAAGCACAAAGGCAATACAGATGGCTGCGCCATTACAGCGGGCACGCCATGGCGTGTCCCTACAGGCTCGCGTTTCACTTTTCACTTTTCATTTTTGACTTCTCACTTTTCACTTCTCACTCTTCATTTCCCCATCCTCCTGCTTATCGCCAACTCAAGCCCTCTTAATTCCGCAAGCGCTTTCAGCCTGCCAATTGCACTATAACCGGGGTATGTTTTTTTGTTAAGATCATCCAGCATCTGGTGGCCATGGTCAGGTCTCATGGGCAATGAAACATTTCTTCTTTTCATCAGCAGCACAAGCTCTTTTACAACTGTATACATATCAACATCGCCTGCCAAATGTGCTGCTTCAAAAAAGTTTCCAGCCTCATCCCGCTTCGTGCTTCGAAGATGAACAAAATGTATGAAATCTCCTAAACGTTTTACAATCCCCTGCAGATCATTATCAGCCCGCACGCCTAATGAGCCTGTGCAATAGCAAAGCCCGTTCGCCGGTGATGGTGCGGCATTTATCAGATCAGTTAAATCCTTCTCCGTGCTCACAACCCTCGGCAAACCTAAAACGCTGTAAGGCGGGTCGTCCGGGTGAATAGCCATCTTCAACCCGCATTCCTCAGCAACCGGCACCACCTGCTGCAAAAAATAAAACAGGTGTTGCTTCAGTCTATCAGCGTCAATGCCTTTGTAGGTATCAAGCGCCTTCAACACTTGCTGCGGCGTAAATGCTTCATCGCTGCCTGGAAGGCCCAATAATGCATTATTAAAAAGTTTTTGCTTAGCGGTTTCAGTCATTGTTTCAAAATGTTGCCGCGCGTTATTTATTTCGGCTTCGGTATAGTCACTCTCAATCCCTGGCCTTTGCAGCATAAAAAGATCAAAAGCAATGAAAGCATTTTTCTCAAAACGCAGGGCTTTGCTGCCATCTGGCATGGCGTAGCTTATATCGGTACGCACCCAATCAAGCACAGGCATAAAATTATAGGTGACCACCTTCAGGCCACATTCGGCAACATTGCGCAGGCTTTCTTTATAGTTTTCAATGTATTGTTTATAATTGCCTGTTTGCTTTTTTATGTCCTCATGTACTGGCAGGCTTTCAATAATAGTCCATGTCATTTCTGCAGCACCAATTAATTCTTTTCTTTTATTAATTTCTTCAATTGTCCAGACATCGCTAACGGGTATATGGTGCAATGCAGTTACAACGCCTGTGCAGCCTGCCTGGCGTATATCCCAAAGGCTAACCGGGTCATTCGGCCCAAACCAACGCATTGTTTCTTCCATCAGCATATTTCGTTAATCTTTGTCAGGTAAAAATAATTAAACACCGCCGAAACGGTGTTTAGTTATCAGCAATTGCGTACATAGCATATTGCTTAAATATAACGGGGGTTCTAAAGTGTGTTATTTACCACCAAACGGGTCTATCATCTCAATACTTCCATCCGCGTTATGGTGCAGCTCAGTAACCTTTACATTACGCAAATGCGTTTTGCCGGATAATTGCGTATCGTGATAAAAAATATACCATTTACCTTTTATCTCAATAATTGAATGGTGCGTTGTCCATCCCTGCACAGGCAGCATAAAATGCCCCTTGTATGTAAACGGCCCAAACGGGCTTGTACCAACGGCATAAGCAAGAAAATGTGTATCTCCTGTTGAGTAGGTAAAATAATATTTGCCATTGAATTTATGCATCCACGAGCCTTCAAAAAAGCGTGTGTCATGGTCCTTACCCAACAGAGGCTTGCCGTTATCATCAACTACCAAGGCGTCTTTCACCGCCCCGTCAAAATGCTTCATGTCTTTACTAAGTTTTACAACCCTGCAACTTATAGCAGGTGCATCGTCTTTCTGCAGATCAGTTTTTGATCCGTTGGCATCATATTTTCCATTTGCCCAGCGCTGTAGTTGGCCGCCCCATATACCACCAAAATACATATAGCTTGCGCCATCGTCATCAGTAAACACAGCGGGATCAATACTGTAACTGCCTGCAATCGGCTCTGCTTCTGCTTTAAAAGGCCCTGCGGGCGATTTACTTGTGGCTACACCTATACGAAAAACATCCTGCTTATCTTTTACAGGAAAATACAGGTAATACGTACCGTTTTTATATGCAGCATCGGGCGCCCAAAGCTGCCTGCCGGCCCACGGTATATCTTTCAGGTCAATCGCAACACCGTGATCAACAGGTTTTGCACCAATACTGTCCAGGGAGAAGATGTGGTAATCGCGCATGGCAAAATGGTCGCCGTTATCATTTTCAGGCACACCGGCATCATAATCATGCGAAGGATAAATATAAATTTTGCCACCAAAAATATGCGCGGAAGGGTCTGCGGTATAAATGGCCGTTATTAATGGTTGAGACAGATATTTTACCGCCTGGCTATAACTTCCATTTGCCGCGAGTAAAGCAACGGCTATTGAAAATATTGAACCGTATGTTTTAATTTTCATATTCATTTTTATTTTATTTACGGGCTAATAAAAAATTGGGCATTATAACTGTGTTTTTAGCATGCGTATTACAGTACTGTTTCAGTATGCACTTTAGTTGTTTTCTTCTTCCACAAACTTTCAATTTCTTCAAGCGTTTTCCCTTTTGTTTCAGGCACAAACTTCCACATAAAAAATGCAGAGATGATGCCCATAACGCCGTATATCCAATAAGCGAAACCGTGATTAAATTTATCTGTCAATGCCACATTATCATTCAGCATAGGGAATGTAAGCGATACAAGCCAGTTGGCTATCCACTGCGCTGCTACTGCAATTGACAGCGCCCCACGAATACTGTTGGGGAATATTTCAGCAAGCAACACCCAGCAAACGGGCCCCCAGCTCATAGCAAATGCTGCGGTATACAAAAGCATAAATATTAGTGCGCCAATACCAACCTGTTTAAAATAAAATGCCAGCCCAAGTGCTATCATACTTACTGCCATACCCACCGAACCTATTATCATTAAAGGCTTGCGGCCAAACCTGTCAACAGTTAATATAGCAACAACGGTAAACACAAGGTTTACAATGCCCACAATAATTGTTTGCAATAAAGATGAATCAGTAGAGTAACCCATGTTCCTGAATATATTGCCTGCGTAGTACAATACAACATTAATACCTACAAACTGCTGGAATACTGAAAGCATAATGCCGATAAAGATCACAAGAAATCCGTATGACAGCCATGGTGCATTAACCTCGTGTGTAGTGCCTTTAATATCGGCTAATATTTGCTCCGCAGAACCGCTGCCTGATAACTTTTTAAGCACCTGTAATGCCTTGTCGTCCTTGCCCGTCATGGCGAGATAGCGTGGTGTTTCGGGCACAAAAAACAAAAGAATAAAGAATATTCCGGCTGGTATAACGCCTGAAAAAAACATCCAGCGCCAGCCTTCTTTTATCAGCCATTGCTCATCACCCTGTTTTGCAATAAAATAATTTACAAAGTATATAACCAGCATACCGAATATTATAGCAAACTGGTTAAACGAAACAAGCCTGCCCCTTATTTTGGCGGGTGCAATTTCAGCAATGTACATGGGTGATATCATTGATGCAATACCAACACCAATGCCGCCAATAAGGCGGTACACTACAAAAGAGTAAACATCCAGGGTACCAAAAATATTAAACGCTTCGGGTTTCCATGCACCTATGGCAGACAGGAAGAAAGCAACAGCTGCAATGATCAACCCTCTTTTTCTGCCCAGCGATTTTGAGATAAACCCCGCGGAAGCGCCACCAATTATACAACCAATTAATGCGCTTGAAATTACAAAACCTTTTATGGCGTCTGCCGTATCCTGCAACGCAGCGGCGTTTGCCGGCATGGGTTTATTTACAAAACTTACCGCCCAAAAACAGAACAACGCAAAAAGTATTGCACTTACAATACCGCCTTT
>JABDGS010000175.1 GCA_013285915.1 Bacteroidota bacterium | reverse complement strand
AAACGGGCGGCAATATACCTGGCAAACAAAACAAACCGGCGCTGTAGGCAGGATGAAGGTTGATAAAAATTTTATCGCACTTATCCACGAAATAAATGGACAGGTTGGCGTTGAGAAATATGGGAGCGAGCTGGTTGAATTATTTCGCCAATGCTACCGTGAGGGCGTTACTATACAACAGGCAACGCTTGAACTGGTTAATGCGCTTTTTGGTAACTATGGCTTAGTAATATTGATACCGGATAATGCCAATTTAAAACGCGCTTTCAATCATGTGGTTGAGAAAGAATTAAAAGAAGGCTTTTCGCATAAAGCAGTTGCAGCAACTATCGCTGAATTAAGTAAAAGCTATAAAGTGCAGGCTGGTGGCAGGGAACTAAATTTATTTTACCTGCTGGCTGATAAACGCGAGCGTATCGAAAAAGAGAATGATAAGTACGTTGTAAAATCGTTGCAACTTGATTGGAGCGAAGAAGAGGTATTGGCTGAATTAAATGAACATCCGCAAAGGTTTAGTGCCAATGTTATATTGCGCGGCGCTTACCAGGAAACGGTATTGCCAAACATCGCATTTATTGGCGGTGGCGGCGAACTGGCTTATTGGCTTGAGTTGAAGAAGGTTTTTGAAGCTGTAAACATCCCCTACCCTGTACTTGTGCTGCGCAATTCGTTTCTTGTGATGGATGAGCAATGGAAGAAAAAAATAGCTTCCGCGGGTTTTACTACACAGGATATTTTTAAAGCTGAGCAGGAACTGCTTGATATAGTGGTTGACAAATATTCAGACAATCAATTTGAATTGAATGGACAGCTAACGCGGATTGAAAATTATTACGCTGATATAAAACAATTGGCGATAAAAATTGACGGCACGCTGTCAGGCCATGTTGAAGCTTTAAAAACAAAAACAGTAAACCGCCTGCTGCAGTTGGAAAAGAAAATGAAAAGCGCTGAAAAGCGGAAATTTGCAGTGCAGCTTGTGCAAATACAAAAATTAAAAGCGGCACTATTCCCCAACAATAACCTGCAGGAGCGTGTTGAAAACCTGTCAGGCTTTTATGCAAAACATGGCAGTGAGATAATTGACATCTTATTACAAAATTCTCTTGACATACAACAACAGTTTGCTATACTCACGCTGCATTAATATTCTTTGCATATCTTAACGGGCTATGCACCAAAAGCATGTAAAATCTGTTTTAAACAAACACAAAAACCGGGACAACTGGTTTTTGGATGATTATTCAGTTAATGCATACGAAGGCTGCAGTTGCAATTGCCTCTATTGTTATGTACGCGGCAGTAAGTATGGCGAGAATATGGATGAAGGCTTTGCGGTAAAGGCCAATGTATTGCAGGTGCTGGAAAAGCAATTACAACTAAGAGCGAAGAAAAACGAATATGGTTTTGTTGCAGTAGGTTCTTCAACAGATGCGTATTTAAAGTACGAGGAACAATACCGGTTAACAGAAGGCACATTAAAGCTGCTTTTGAAATACCGGTTTCCTGTTTTTATCAGTACTAAAATGCTGCTTATAAAGCGCGATATTGAATTGTTGAAAGAAATTGGCAAGGCAGCTATTCTTCCTGCAGATCTACAGGGCAAATTACCATCAGGCGTTATATTGGCCGCATCCGTATCGTCACTTGATGAGGCGGTAACCAATATGCTTGAACCGGGCTGCGTACCGCCTTTGCAACGGCTGAAACTAATAAAGGAGTT
Organism: Bacteroidota bacterium; assembly: GCA_013285915.1. Classification (GTDB taxonomy): domain Bacteria; phylum Bacteroidota; class Bacteroidia; order Chitinophagales; family Chitinophagaceae; genus JABDFW01. The sequence continues at coordinate 2,701 of JABDGS010000175.1, read as the reverse complement.
GCGCGAAGAGGGATTTACGGCAGGGATAAACGCGATTCCGCTGCTGCCATTTATAAGCGATAACGGTGAAAAGCTTGATAATATAATCGCAGCAGCAAAAATGCATAATGCCTCGTTTATTTTAACGGGCGGGTTAACACTATTTGGTAATAGGCCGGCAGACAGCAAAACGTTGTTTTATAAATTTTTGCAGCGATATAATGCCGCATTAATACCGGCGTACGACAAATTATATGGCGACAACTTTTATACTTCGCATCAGTACCAGGCTGATTTGAAAAAGAGATGTGCTGACCTCTGTAATAAATATGATATTAAAAACAGCATTCTGTAAACATGGCAAATAACCTGTTAGAGGAGATACAGCAAAAATTGAGAGATGCTTCATTGCAAAAAACACTGGAGTCGCACAAAAGGTTTGTGCCCGACCTTGACCTTACTACCGCTTACGGTGTGCCTATGCCTGTATTAAATCTATTGGCGCAACAATACAGGCAAGGAGGTTTTGAGCTTGTGGATGCATTATGGAGTGCAGGTGCTGTTGAGGAAAAAATACTGGCAGCAAAGATGCTTGGCAAAATTGCCGGTAAGGACCCGGCGAAAGCATTAGCACTGGTTGAACATTTTTCCGCTGAAATTACCAACTGGGCTATATGCGATGCCATTGGCATGCAAAGCTTAAAACCGCTGGTGAAAAAGTACAGTAAAGAAATATTTGCGCTGGCACACAAACTCAATCACTCAAAAGATCTTTGGCAGCGCAGGCTTTCATTGGTAATGGTTGAATGGTACACAAGAGACCAGCAGTACCACGCAGAAATAAATAAGCTGGTGGCTAACCTCGAAAACGATAAAGAGTATTATGTAAAAAAAGCAATTGTATGGCTCAAGAGAAACCTTGAGAAAGGTAAGTAAGGCTTATTCGTCAAAGCTGTTTTGCCAACCATCTGCTTTAAGTTTTTCAACCTTGGCAAGTACATCAGTTTCAAGTTTCTTTTTATATGCTTCTATTTTTTTACCAGTGGCCTCATCAAATGCACCGATGATGGTTGCTGCTAAAATACCGGCATTTTTGGCGGCATTAAGCGCTACCGTTGCAACGGGTATGCCGTTGGGCATCTGCAGGATGGAAAGCACAGAATCCCACCCGTCAATACTGTTGGATGATTTAATAGGTACGCCAATAACCGGCAATGGTGTTACCGATGCCACCATGCCCGGCAAATGCGCCGCACCACCAGCCCCGGCAATAATAACCTTAATGCCCCTGCTTTTTGCTGTAGAGGCATACTCAACCATTCTTAGTGGTGTTCGGTGTGCTGAAACAACTGTCAGTTCAAACGTAATACCAAGCTCTTTCAGCACATCCGCCGCCTGTTGCATTACAGGTAAATCGCTGTCACTGCCCATGATGATACCAACTTGCATAGTAAGTTTAAAGTTTAAAATTTGAAGTTGAAAGTTGAAAAAACACACATTCACCTTTCTTCACCCTTTAGCGCAAAAAACCTTCAGATTGAAAATTGAAATTAAGCTATATTCTATCTTTAAACTTTTGTCCCTTTACAATCGACCGATTTAAGTAAACGATAAAAGACGCTATCATTTTCGCAACATCCGAAGCCATCTCATACAACTCATTAAATATTCCTTGCGAAATGTAGCCAACATCCAGTCCCCGGTACAATTGCGATCTTAACTCACCAGTTTCTCCTTTTGCTATACCCAAGGCGTTAACAAACTCCAATCTGCTGCCCCTTTCAAACCCTTCGGCAATATTATCCATGATAGAGCCCACTGAGCCTCTAAGTTGATCCTTAAACCTGAAGTCATCACTAATCGGCTTGTCGAAAGTCAGTTTATAGATTTTTGAAGAAAGTGTTCTCGCTTTCTTCCACATATCAAGGTCTTCAAATCTTTCAATAGTCGGCATATAGTTCTTGAGTTTGTATTCGCGTTAAATGTAAGCAATTCATACCTACCTTATCCTCCGCAAAAACTTTAAACCTTAAACTTTAAACGTCAAACTAGCATTTTACTTTCAACAAATTCTTAATCTTATGTGCCTTATAAGTTAAATCGCTTCTTTCTTTGCTTATTATGGTAACATGCCCCATTTTTCTGCCGGGCTTTGTTTGCTTCTTGCCGTACAGGTGTACAAATACATTATCCATTTTTAAAACCTCGTCAAGCCCTTCATATACCGCTTCGCCGGTAAAGCCTTCAGCACCTATTAAATTTACAATACTTGCAGGCAATATCGCATCAGGGCAGCCAAGCGGGTAACCCAAAATTATGCGCCAAAGCATGTCGTACTGGCTGCTGTAATTAGCCTCAATGGTATGGTGGCCGCTGTTGTGCACGCGCGGCGCCGTTTCATTTACAAATACATCATCCTTTCTGTCAACAAACAGCTCTACCGCAAATAATCCCGGGCTGTTTAGTTCTTTTACAACACGTATAGCCAAAGCCTCGGCTTTCCATAACGCCTTATCAGCCATTTCAGCGGGGCTAAGCTGGTAATCAAGCAGGTTCAACGCTTTATCAAATACCATTTCAGCGGGTGGGTAAATGGCCGTCTCACCCTTGCTGTTCATCGCAACTATTATGGCTATTTCTTTTTTTATATCTACCATTTTCTCCAGAACGCTTGGCGCATCAAAAGCCTTATCAAGGTCTTTTTCACCACGCAAAACCTGCA
>JABDGS010000174.1:255-4448 GCA_013285915.1 Bacteroidota bacterium | reverse complement strand
TCAATGCCTTTAAATAAGTTTGTTGCGCACGCTGGTGTGTGTGCAAGGCGCGAAGCTGCTGAGCTTGTAAAGCAGGGCAAGGTTACCGTTAATGGTACTATTATTTACGAACCTGGTTTTAAAGTATCTGCCGCTGACAAAGTAAAAGCTAATGACAAACCATTATACTTACAACATAACCCCGTATATATACTTTTAAATAAACCCAAGGATTATCTTACAACTGCTAAAGATCCTGAAGGCAGAAAAACAGTGTTTGATCTGATAAAGCAGGCTACGGCAGAAAGAGTATATTCAGTTGGCAGGCTTGACCGCAATACCACAGGTGTTTTGCTAATTACTAATGACGGCGAGCTTGCCCAAAAGCTTACCCACCCTAGTTATGAGGTTAAAAAAGTATACGAGGTAAAGCTTGATAAACCACTTACCAAAAAAGATTTTGACGCCATATTAAGCGGCGTAACACTTGAAGATGGTGTTGTGGCCGCCGATACACTGGCGTATGCTGATGCTAAAGACAAAAGTATTATAGGTATTGAAATACACAGTGGCCGTAACCGCATAGTAAGAAGGATTTTTGAACATTTAGGTTATGACGTGAAGAACCTTGACAGGGTTATGTTTGCCAACCTTACCAAGAAAAATGTAGACCGTGGTAAATGGCGTTTTTTAAATGAAAAAGAAGTGCGGTTGCTTAAATACATGAACCAAAGTTTTGTAAGAAAAAATAAGCTGGCTGAAGCAGATATTGATGAAGACAGCGAATAAGGGAAAAAGGCAAAAGTGAAATATAGTAATGAGTGACATAACTCATTTTCGCGTCAAACCATTTTTCATTTTTTATTTTTCCAATTTCCCGCTTCATTTTTGCCTTCTGACTTTTCACTTCAACTTTTTCACTTTTCACTTCTTACTCTTCACTTTTCACTCTTTTGACATGAACATTATTTTTGAGAACGACCAATTTATAGCTATCAATAAGCCTGCGGGCATGCTGAGCATACCAGACAGGATACAAAGTGAGCCATCACTAAAAGATTTTTTAAAAGAGAAGTATGGCAACATTTACACTGTGCACAGGCTTGATAAAGGCACCAGCGGCGTAATAGTTTTTGCAAAGGATGAGGATACACATAAACAGCTTTCAAAACTGTTTGAAGGCCGCGAGGTTGAAAAATATTATTTAGGACTTGTGCATGGCATTGTATCGCCTGCAGAAGGCACTATTGATTCGCCTATAGCTGAACATCCTGCACATAACGGAACCATGATAACCCATGCAAAAGGCAAACCTTCAATAACTGAATATGAAGTGTTGGAAAGTTTCAGCACGTTCTCATGGGTAAAATTCCACATTCTTACCGGCCGTACACACCAGATACGCGTGCACATGCAGCATATTGGCAACAGCATTGTTTGTGATGATATATATGGCGATGGTGCGCCCGTTTTGCTTTCTTCCCTTAAACGCAAATACAACCTCTCAAAAAAAGAGGAGGCTGAAAGGCCTATTCTGGCACGGCTTGCACTGCATTCCTGGCAGTTGCAGTTTACTTTAAATGATGAACAATTTAAATTTGAAGCAGAAGTACCTAAAGACCTGCGGGCATTGCTGCAACAGTTAAGAAAGATAGGAAGCGGCAAACGCCCCCATCCCTTAAAGGGGGGCTTATAAGCCTGTTTACTGTAGCAATCTTTGCTCACGTACTATTCAACAGTTAAGTGATCTATTCTCCATCTTCACCTTCGCAAACTTTAAACTTTAAACTGTAAACTAACGTTGTTTATACACCACTCCCCCTTTCATTACAAAGCTTACCTTACCCATAACATGCGCATCAGTTTGGGGGTCGCCATCAACGGCAATTATATCGGCAAATTTGCCTGCCTCTATAGTTCCAACTTTATCGCTTATGCCAATTAAATCAGAAGCACTTACAGTGGCTGCTCTTATTGCTTCTAATATAGGCATGCCGGCTTCGGTCATATACACAAACTCCATCCAGTTTTTGCCATGGGCATACACACCGGCATCGGTGCCAAATGCAATTTTAACGCCTGCCTTATATGCCTTTGCGAAAGTGTTTTGTATTTTGGGGCCTACCATTAGCGCTTTACCTGCAATAACCGGTGGAAAAAAGCCCGGCATTTTTGCTGAATCGGATACTGATTTACCGGCAATTACAGTTGGTACATAATAAGTACCGTATTGCTTAAATAATGCAATACATTCATCATCCATAAAGGTGCCATGTTCAATACTGTTTACACCGTTACGTATAGCGCGTTTTATACCTTCAGGGCCGTGTGCATGGCAGGCCACACGCAGGCCATAATCTTTTGCAGTAGTTACAATGGCTTTTATTTCATCATCCGTTAGCTGCGCGCCAAGCCCGTCTTTTTCAAGACTTAACACACCGCCTGTTGACATTATTTTTATTACATCGCTTCCTTGTTTATACCTTATGCGTACTGCGCGTATGCAGTCGTCCACACCGTTAACTACGCCATCCACAGGGCCGGGGTTACCCATCAAATCGCTGCGCAGGCCATTGGTAGGGTCACCATGGCCACCCGTACTGCCTAAGGCAACACCTGCTGTAAAAACACGCGGGCCAGGCACAAGTCCTTTGTTTATGGCGTTGCGTAATGATATGTTTACCCCGCTGCCACCCAAATCTCTAACAGTTGTAAAGCCAGCCATTAAAGTGCTATCGGCATAGCCGATAGAAAGAAACGCAATATCCTGCGGGTTAAACTTAAATTGATTTACAAAATCATCCGGGCCTATTGAGGTTTCCAAATGCACATGGCAGTCAATAAGGCCGGGCATTACTGTTTGTTTTTCCAGGTGAATAATTTTATCACCCGCCGAAGCTTTTACATACCCTTTTTCAACGCTGCTTACAGTACTGCCATCAACGATTATTGACATCTTAGTTAATACTGCAAGGTTTTTCGGGTCAACCAGTTTGCCGCAATACAAAATGGTTTTTTGGGCATACAGGTATTGGCTGCACAAAACAGCAGCAATGCATAAAAGTTTCTTCATACAGTAGTTTTGTTATTGATGGAATGAAAGTAAGGAATTTAAGCAGAAGTTCATGGCTCATAGTTCATAGTTCATGGCTTTGAAGCGAATGATTTCCGCTATAACGCACTTACGCACTGGCCGAGTGAGTTTGTCACAAGGAAGAAGGTTGCACGCAAAGACGCAAAAGGCGCAAAGAAAAAACGCAATGAGGAACAATGGTAAACAGTTGAAGTGAGTGACAAGGGACGGCGAGTTGTGTTATAAAGCTGGTCTACATTATAATAAATTTATACTTAAAATAATCCAAAATCCTCGTTTCTTTTCTTCTCTTTGCGTCTCTGCGCCTTTGCGTGAAATAAATAAAAAGCCCCGCCACAGGCGGGGCCAAAGCCTTACCAAATGTCCTTTCGGCAGCTAATCGATGTTTGGTTGCGGTGTATAGCGTAAGTAAGGCTTAACTACTTTAACACCTTTAGGAAACTTAATAATGGCATCCTCTGTTTTAATAGCAGGTACCACAATTACATCTTCGCCTGGCTTCCAGTCAGCCGGTGTAGCCACGCTGTAGTTGGCGGTAAGCTGCAGGCTGTCAAGCACACGTAAAACTTCATGAAAGTTTCTGCCGGTACTTGCAGGATATGTTATAATAAGTTTCACCAGTTTATCCTTACCGATGATAAACAGTGAACGCACGGTTGCTGTAGCTGATGCATTGGGATGTATCATATCATACAACGTTGCAACATTCCTGTCTTCATCTGCGATGATAGGGAAACCAACGGTTACATTTTGCGTTTCGTTAATATCGTTTACCCAGCCAAGATGTTTATCCAGCGGGTCAACACTTACAGCCAATACTTTTGTATTGCGTTTGGCAAATTCTTCCTGCAAAGCAGCAGTTTTACCAAGTTCAGTAGTACAAACAGGTGTGTAGTCTGCGGGGTGTGAAAACAGTATGCCCCAGCCATCGCCGAGGTACTCATAAAAATCTATATCGCCTGCGGTTGTTTTTGCCTGGAAATTTGGCGCTGTATCGCCTAAACGTAAACTCATATATATAGTTTTTTAGTTTTTAGGTTGCGAAGATAGTAATTCCCTACTAAAAAAGTAGACTGATAAAAATTATTCTTTTTCCTTTTTTATAGCACGCCCCTTTTGC
>JABDGS010000174.1:0-245 GCA_013285915.1 Bacteroidota bacterium | reverse complement strand
GCCATACTTAACTTTCACATCGTCAATCGCTTTGTAAAGGTTGTTCTTTTTTTCGGTTTCGTCAAACAAACTGCCCTGCACAGCATGGTTGGTAAGTTCACTAAGCCGCACCCCCAATAACCGTATATTTTTGCCTTTTCTGTACAGTTTATTAAACAGGTCTTTTACAACGGGTATCAGTTCATCATCCCTGAAGGTGTAGTTTATGGTTGTTTGGCGGCTGGTTGTTTCAAAATCGGGGTAGC
>JABDGS010000173.1 GCA_013285915.1 Bacteroidota bacterium | reverse complement strand
ATTACGCGCAACGTATAAAACAGCCCTTATGACATAGATATACACCTTCAGTATTTATTTCATTTGTTGTGGCCAGGCATTCCCGAATTTTGAATGGCATTACGGCTTGCAAATACAGCCAAATGAAAAATAATTTGTTTTTTTTATTGTTTTTAATACCAAATAACCTGGTAACATTATGAACGATGAGCAACTGGAGCGGGCGCTTAAAAAGGACCTGAAAAGGCTAATTGCCGAAAAAAACGCGGAATTAGCGCTGAAAAACCGTGAACTGGAAACCGAAGCCGCGCTGGAGAGGGTGCGCGCTGTTGCTATGAGCATGAACAGGGCCGAAGACATGCTGGATGTTTGCAAAAGGATATCGCAGCAACTGGAACTATTGGACGTAAAAGATATACGCAACGTGCAAACCGCCATTTTTTATAAGGACCATGGCACGTACATGAACTATGAGTATTATACAAAGCACGATAAAGCCATTGTTACCGATACCGACTATACCAATAACGAGAAGCATGCCGAGTTTGCACAAAAAATGCAGGCGGGCATTGGCCAAAGTTTTGAGTTATGTATGAGCGGGGACGAGGTTGAAGAATGGATAGCTTATCAAAGAACAACCAGTGTTTTTATTGACCCGTTTTTATACACCGCGTTATCGCTTAATTATTACTGGTATTCACTTGGGCCGGTTGCATTAGGTATTACAAGCTACAAGCCGCTAAAAGAAAAAGATAAAGCCTTATTCAGCCGCTTTTTAAGTGTATTTGAATTGGCATACCGCAGGTACCTTGATATTGAGCAGGCTGAAGCGCAGGCCGAAAAAGCTATTGAAGACTTTGTACAGATACAGCATGAAAAGAAAAGGGCGGAAAATGCGCTGGCTGAATTAAAGCAAACCCAGGCACAACTTATACAAAGCGAAAAAATGGCGTCGTTAGGCGAGCTTACGGCAGGCATTGCGCACGAAATACAAAACCCTTTGAATTTTGTAAATAATTTTAGCGAGGTAAGCAACGAGCTGATTGATGAACTGCTTGGCGAAAGGGCAAAAGCCATAGGTGCCAGGGACGAAAAGCTTGAGGGCGAATTGCTGGCTGATATTAAACAAAACCTTGAGAAAATCAACTTTCATGGCAAACGTGCCGATGCTATAGTAAAGGGCATGCTGCAACACAGCCGCAAAAGTGAAAACAAAAAAGAGCCGACAGATATTAATGCTTTGTGTGATGAATATATAAGGCTAAGCTACCATGGCCTTAGGGCAAAAGACAAAAAATTTAATGCGCATTTTAAAACAATGTTTGATGAAAGCGCCGGTAAAATAAATATTGTTCCGGAGGATGTTAGCAGGGTTGTGCTTAATATTTTAAACAATGCTTTTTACGTGGTAAATGAAAAAAGCAAGAGCCCCAAAACGGAGGCCGGGTATAGCCCGATGGTTTTAATAGAAACAAAAAAGCTGGCTTCTGCAATACAAATATCCATTACAGATAACGGCAATGGCATACCGCAAAACATTATTGATAAAATTTTTCAGCCGTTTTTTACCACCAAGCCGGCAGGCCAGGGTACGGGCCTGGGGCTAAGCCTTAGCTACGATATTATAAGGGCACATGGCGGGGAGATAAAAGTGGAAACAAAGGAAGGTGAGGGTACTACTTTTACCATACAGTTGCCGCGTGGTTGACGGCTAGCTGTCTGAACCACGATTTGGGTGGATTTTAAGATTATAAAGATAACGAAACCGCATCGTCATAGCGAGGGCATGATGGCTTTGTGTATAGGCATGCGCCGTGGCTATCTCTGTCTGAACCACGACTTGGGTAGATTTTAGGGATTGGGAAGATGGAGAAAATGCCCGGAAAAGCTGTCATCCAGAGCGAAGCGAAGGATCTGCTGAGAATATGTTATTTGGCGATATACCTATGAATGCCCTTTACAAAAGGGCTTTTATTTTTAAATCCAGATGCCCTCGAGGAACATCGGGGTTAGCCGGGCGGGGTTATCAATCTTCAGAGGAAATACGTAAGTGCTTGCCTATATAACCTACATAAACCGTTCTTTTTTCGTTGTCAGGATAAAAATGAAATCTGAGATCCCCTGTTTTAATGTGAAGATCAAAAATTTTCTTCCCTTGGCTGGGCACCGTAAATTTTCTAAGGCTTCCAAATTTATTTATCGTAGAAACTGATTCTCCCGATACCCTAAGATTTGTATTCTGGTTTAGATCGTCTGTGTTGAAACTGCCAACGGTCCAATTTTTAACGTATTCGTCTAATTCTCTTAAACGATCAAATATTTGAAATAACGTCTTTGAAACACCTAATTTTTCAATCTGTTTTTCAACTTCTTCGCAGAGTATAATATTGGGGAAAAAGATTTCTCTTTTTTCCCATAATTCTTTACTCGCTTTTAATCGGTCTGCTTGATATTCTATCCACCAATTTTTATGAGCCAGTAAAGTTAAAGAATTTGAAAAATGTTTAATGCAGACATCCTTGGTGAGCTCATTATAATCGCTATCAATAAAATAATGCGAAACAATTACCTCCGGCTTACCCCACTCTTGATGTGTGGGAATACTGGCGCATAATGTAAAATAGATGTATGCTGCTCCTAACCCCCAAACTTCGTTTAAGGTGCCTTCGTAACTTTTATAAAAAGCTGATTGATTATAAATGTCGACATCCTTAATTTCCTGCTCATTAAGCAGAGGCGAGGAGGTAATAATTTCTCGGAAAAAATCCTTTAGGTCAGTATTCACCAAATTATCGGATAGCCAGGAATCAATCCGATAATTTTTATGCAATTCAATTTCATATAAAGTGCTTAACGCCCTTTCATGGAGTCGAATCTCCCTAAACCCCATTTGTCTTGCTTGTGACTGACACTCAACAAAGGAGTTTAATACTTCTCTCGCGATTTCGATTGAAGTTACTTTACATAGGGATAGCTCATTAAACATGTAAATCATTACCTTTTTATTTGATTAATGAATCCAGTTGTTTCGAGTATTCATCAAAAAAACCTTTAGGTTTATGACTAATTCGGCCATCGCTTTGTATTTCTGGCTGTGATATAGAAGTGGTATGCTTTCCGTCTTTTGAGTCTCTTTCAAAATAAAATACGGAAACATTATCCTTACGAATAAATTTTTCCTTTATAGCCACTCTAATACCATTAAATAAATGATCAGAATGAGATTCAACAATAATTTGAACCCCATCGTTTGAAGCTTTTGCCAACAACTCTCCCATTTTAGCTTGACCTTGCGGATGAAGGTGAGATTCTGGGTTTTCAATTATCAATAAATCACCCTTTTCAGCCGAAAGAATTGCAGTAATTACTGGTAGCAAATAAGTAAAACCAAAGCCCACATTCACTGGACTAAATTCAGGTGTAACATCGCTTCCATCATCAAATTGATAGCCAACTCTAACAATGTCTAATTCATTATAATAGGTTGAGATGACATGTGTTCCCGGAGTTATGTCATTAAGCCAGGCATCGATGTTTGAAATCAGATTGTTGGCCTTGGCATTTGTATGTTTAACGCTATCCAATTTCAATGTTTCCAATTTGTTTAAGGCTATATATAATGGCACATTTTCTCCACGATATCCCAGGAATCTCAACTGCTTAACTGCCGTAACATTTGCCTTATAATTATGTTCTGGAGCGATTCTTTCTGCTCTTAAATAAGTGAATCTATTGTCAAATAAGGCACAATTATTTTTAGATTTATAAAATTGCCGCTGAGATTGATTTATTGGTAACACATCACTTTCTGCAACAAAATCATAAGTAAGATTTAAAAATGGGTCATAATCTTCATCAAGCTCAAATTGAATAAAATCGCTATCTGCATGTATACTATATACATCCTTACCCTTACCTAAATCGATAATCCCGTTATCGCCACCCTTCAGTATAAGCCCCCGACTTTCTCGAAAACCATTGGCATAAGATTGCCTAAGTAGCAGAAGGGATTGAATAAATGTCGATTTCCCCATCCCATTAAGGCCTGTAAAAAGATTTAATGCGTTAAGGTTAACCTCCGCTTCTGCAAAGGCTTTAAAATTTTTAACTAATATCCTTGTTATCATTTTTAAACTTATTAATAATATTTATTATCCCTTCAAACCTTAGTTTTACAGCAGCTTTGCCTGAAGTAGACGTTGCTACCGCCCTCGTGAAATCAGGATTGTTTAACAACAGCCGGTAATCACTAATTAATGCTTCCCTTTGATATATTAATCGCTTCTTTTCCTGTTCGCTAAGAACATACGCCTGAGATACCCAAACTTCAAACAAAGCACTATTTAACTTCACTCTATTTTTGCCACCTAAAATCGAACGACTAAAAATATCTTTTCCAAAAAGCTCCCTTTGAAAAAAAATCGCTCCGATAATTCCATTCGCTAAAGCGTCGAGCTCATCAGCTGTTTTGTTATTTAAACTTTCCATC
>JABDGS010000172.1:1435-4547 GCA_013285915.1 Bacteroidota bacterium | reverse complement strand
TGTGTATTGAAAGAATTCTTGAATCAGTTACGGTAGCGACGAAGTTGCAGACTAAAAGGAATTTATGACAGAAGACAGCATTGCTATTAAACAGCCGACCTTATTAAGGGTTATTGCTAAAATTTTTTCTTACGTATTTCATCCCTTATTTATCCCTACTTATATTTTTCTTTGGCTTATTATACAGTTTCCTTATGCTTTTGCGGGCATGACGCCCACAGGCCTTTTTTTTAGAAAAATAACCGTTTTCTGGATGACGGCTTTTTTCCCTGCTTTTTCAACATTTTTATGCTGGCGGGTAGGGTTTATTGACAGTATTTTTCTTCGTACACAAAAGGAAAGGATAATACCATACGCCATAACAATGATATTTTATTGGTGGATGTGGAAGCTTAGCCTGCAAAAATTTACAGACCAGCCGGAAGTATTAAAATTTTTCTTTCTCGGTATAGGGTTGGCTACAGTGGCCGGCCTTATATTTAACAGCTTTTTTAAAATAAGCATGCATGCCATGGGCGTGGGCGGCGCCTTGATGTTTGTAATACTTACAGGTTTTTATTATCACACGTATATGGGGCCGGATATTGACCTTGCATTAATAGTTACAGGCATAGTTTGTACTTCGCGCCTGCTGCTAAATGAACATGGTAATAAAGAAATTTACACCGGTCTTATCGTGGGTATGCTTTGCCAGGCGCTAGCCTATAAGCTGTCAATGTAGGAACGTGAATCGTCAATCGCGAAACGGCAAACATGTGTGAGCGAGTTTGTTTCGCCGTTATCGCCAGTTTTTTCCACGAAAGTTATCCGTGTACAGGCGTTGGATATTCCATGAAAAATCACCCGGATTTGTGCCTTAAAATTTAATAAGCACTATTACGTCTCCAACCTGTTAAATAAAATAATGAGAGAGCCCAAGATGCAGCATCGGCCCATTCACGATTGACGATTCACGTTTCCCAACACTTCACCCTGCCTTACCACCACATCGCTGCTGGCTGCGGCAAGACTAATATCGTTTTTCTCTAAAAGGGTAATTATTTCCAGGTTAATATTTTGCTGTAAAGCTTGAAAATCAGCCAGCGTTTGCGCCATTGATGTAAAGTATTGTATGGTAATAACGTGGGCGTTTTTTCCTGTATCACTTAAAAAAACGGTGCTGCTCTCAATCATTTCCTGCCGTAATATTTCTTTAATACCATCGGTTGCGGCTTTTAGCTGCGCAGAGGTTGCAGATAACCCGATCTCTAAATTAACATCAGCCCTGCGCTGGGTACGCTGCGTAATATTATCAAGAATAGTATCAACCATTTGCTTGTTGGGCACGGTAATATATGTTTTATGGTCAGTGCGTAAACGCGTGCTTCGTAAACCTATTTTTTCAACCACGCCGTTAAAGCCCTGCACTTTTACCGTATCGCCCATGCTAAAAGGCTTGTCAAAAAAAATAATGAACGATGCTATAAGGTTTTCCAAACTTTCTTTTGTAGCTAATGCTATAGCGGCAACGATAAGGCTAACGCCCGTTAAAAAGTTACCGATATTGTAGTAGAACGAAAAATGCAGCACTAATATGCCACCAATAATGATGAGAAACACCTTAAAAAAATCCTGGAAAAAAATAATCAATTGGTTTGTGCTGCTGCTGTCAGTTTCCGCGCGGTCTTGCAGTACTATAGCGATAAATTTTACCGTGCGCACACATAACCGGATAAAAGTTATAATTAATACACCGTTTACAATTGATTCCAGCACTGTTTTAAAATCAACCGTTCTGAATACATGAAAATGTAAAAAAGCAGGCATGGTCAATTTGTCAAAGGCGAATACGATAATAAAAAGAAACAAAAACATTTCAAGCGGGCCAATAATAAGCTGCAGGAATGATTTTTTATGAAAGGTTTTACCAGCCCTTGAAAAAACTCCGTACAGCAGGCCGGCAAAATAGCGCGAAACAAACCGCTTTACAAAAAGGGCTATCAGAACGGTTGCCAGTACTTCAAGATAATCCTGTATGGTATTATTAAAAAATTCTCTTTGCAAAAAATCTTCCATTTGGCAAATGTATTAAAGGCTGTAAATTGAAAGGCCTTCTTTTGTAAGAACAATAATTTTATCGCCTGTTTTTTGAAGTTTTATGGCACCGGCAATATTGGTTTTTACCTGCTGTATATCCAGCGCTTTGGGGTTGGCAAAATATAGAAAAATATTATCGCGCCCCTGCACATTTTTACCCGTAACCTGTACATCTTTCCACCCCGTTACCTGTATGCGCTGTTTAAACGCGCCATAATAATCAAATACAAGCCAGCCGTTTTTGGGGTCGTACAAATACAACAGGCCATCTTTATCAATTAACTGTACAGGATCATACTGTTCAGAAAACAATATCCTGAAGTCGGCGCTTTCAAGCAAAACATTACCATTATCATCAATCTTCTTTATTTTATTATCCAGTTCATCAAACACCCAATAATTATTGTCGTAGCTCTGCGCCACTGCCTTTGCCTGTAATATGCCCGATTTGCGCAGATCAATAGTATTACGTGTATTTAAAAAGCGGTCAAGAACGAGAATAGTATTAAAATCTTTGTAGTAAGCAATAACCTTAAGCGGGTTACTCACGTCAAGCAGGTAAATGTCACCATACCGGCGAACATCATTAAATACGGCAGCACTATCATATTTGTCATCCAGTTTTTTAACCTGGTTATTGTGGTTAAGCAGGTAAATATTGTTAAGATTATCAACGTAAAAATCGGCGTAATTCCCGGGGATGGTTTTTATAAGCTTTAACTGTATGGCGGTATCAGGCACTGCAAACGTTGCAAGGGATGAAAGCAGCAACACAGTTATAAGCAATGCGGTTTTTATCCTTCCCATTTTATTAAAGCAACATCTTTACCATCAAACGTTGCATAGGTAAAGTTACGTATCCAGTCGCCAAGATTTATATAACGGCTTGTATTGCTCAGCGGGTAATCAATAGGGTAATGGCGGTGGCCAAAAATAAAAAAGTCAAAATGTTCTTTGGCCAGCACCTGGCGGCAATAGATGATGAGCCACTCAGCCCTTTCGCCTAAAAAAAATTAGTCGGTAGTGCCGGTTTTTA
>JABDGS010000172.1:0-1425 GCA_013285915.1 Bacteroidota bacterium | reverse complement strand
TGTTGGGTTTATTTGGCCAAAAGCCCACTGGCAAAGCCTGTTGCGAAAAATCTTTTTTAAAAATTTATACCCGTGGTCGCCGGGGCCAAGCCCATCGCCATGCCCTATTAAAAACTTTTTACCGCCCCATTCAAATGTTTTGGGCTCGTAGTATACCGGTATGTTAAGTTCCTGGCTAAAGTAGCCGCTCATCCACATATCGTGGTTGCCAATAAATACATGTACAGCAATGCCGCTGTCAGTTATTTCAGCAAGCTTGCCTAATAAACGCACAAAGCCTTTGGGCACCACCTTTTTATACTCGTACCAAAAATCAAAAATATCGCCCACAATAAATATCATGGTTGCATCATGGCGAATGCTTTCTAAAAAAGCCACCACTTTTTTTTCGCGTACCAGGCTGCTTTCATAATCAGGCGCACCCAGGTGAAAATCGGAAAGGAAATATATTTTTTTATGAGGAGAGATTTCTGTCATTGTAGGTTGCAAATCATATTGAACTTAAAAACTTTGCCCGAAGCCCCGGAGTAAATCCAAGCATATTATTTACTGAATACTACACATACCGTAAATCATTTTCTATAGCCTTCATATACCTTTCTTTCAAACCATTTTTTGAAATGACATCTACTTTCTTCTGGAACAGACCCTCCAATTCATAACCAAGATTTATAAAAGCACTCGCGTCGGGAATGGCTAACTCCACCATTATATCAACATCGCTTGCAACGGTATTATCACCTCTGCTATAGGAGCCAAACAAAGCCAGGCTTTTTAGCGGGTATTTGCTAAAAAGCATCTCTTTGTTAGCTTTCAATATGTCAAAAGGCTGGTTCATTTTATAAATTTACAAAATTGCCTATCACACAATAAATTCTATTTATACTTATTACCAGTTATATATCAAAAAACTCCGTATCCTCCGTGAAAAAACTCCCTTAACTCTGTGGTTAGGCCTACCCCTTATCTACCAAAAAGCAAAACACTTCTTTAGGGCCATGTACACCAACTACTAGTGTTTTCTCAATATCAGCAGTACGGCTTGGGCCGGTAGCTAATGTTATAAGGGATGGCAGTTTCTCGTATTTTTTCTTTACCAGCAATAAGCCATCTTTTACATCATATTTCAGCTGGCTGGCATAGGCTATGCAAATATGTACCGGCGCATAAACGCTGGTAGTTCGGCCGCTTTGCTGGCCACTGCTCATTACAATGCTGCCGGTGCGTGCTATCAGCGCTTCGCAACCGGTAATTGATGCATCACAGTTTATAAGGTCGTTGCTGTATTCAATACCGAAACCCGCTGTTGCCAGAACTTGTTTCAGGGCGCTTTCGCGGCAATAGATCTTAGTCCAGTTGCGGGCTGCAATTAGTTGTTTAAGTTGTTCAACCAGCTCCACTTCATCAAGGCAAAAAGAAAACCCG
>JABDGS010000171.1:1638-4652 GCA_013285915.1 Bacteroidota bacterium | reverse complement strand
ACATGGCTTTTATGCAGAAATATTTTGGAGACCGAATGGTTAGCGCATCTGTTACAGGCAGCGGTGATATAAACGCTTATGCTTCTTCATGGTCATCGGGGCAATCTGCAATAGTTGTGGCCAATACCGGCACAGGTGATAAAACGGTATCAGTCACCATAAAAAACTTCAAACCAGGCACTAATTATTATTGGTATACCCTAACAGGCGGCAGCGATAATGGCGAATTTTCACGCAAGCTTTATATAAATGGCGCGGGCCCTACGGGTGATTCTGGTGGCCCTGCAGATTTTGGAAATATTAAAGCTTACCAGGCAGCAGTGCAGGGCGGCATTACTATAACAGCACCGGCCCGTTCAATTTCTTTTTTGGTTGTTGATAATCAAAAGTAATTTTAGTGTAAGTTTGACACTCAATTTATTTATCTAAATTCTTTCAACGATGGCTTCCTTCTGCAAAAAGCTTTATAGCTTATTACTACTGCCTGCAATTTTATTTACGTTATCATCAGGCGTTCGCGCACAATCTTCATCGCGAACAACAGAGTTGTTTATAAAAGGGTGGAAATTTTACTTAGGCGATGATACCAATGCAAAAGAAGCAAATTACGACGATGCTGCCTGGCGCAATCTTGACCTGCCCCATGACTGGAGCATTGAATTACCTTTTGACGAGCACAGCCCAACAGGCAACGGCGGTGGCTCATTAAGGGGTGGCACAGGCTGGTACCGAAAAACTTTTACCCTGCCTGAAGCTAACAAGGATAAAAAAATATTTATCGATTTTGATGGTGTGTACCGTAACAGCGAAGTTTGGATAAACGGCCATTACCTTGGCAAGCGCCCGTATGGGTACAGCTCCTTCAGGTACGAGTTAACGCAGTATTTGAATTTTGGCGCCGATAAAAATGTTATTGCAGTAAAAGTTGATAACTCTCAACAACCTAACTCACGCTGGTACAGTGGCTCAGGCATTTACAGGTATGTATGGCTTGTTAAAACCAACGACATCTTTGTTGATCATTGGGGCACACATGTGCAAACGCCAAAAGTTAATGAACAAAACGCAACCGTTGTTATTAATACAAAAGTAAACAACAATACTGCGGGCAGCGCAGAGATAACAGTTAAAACGTCTGTTTATAATGATGCACAGCAATTGGTAAATACGACGTCGTCAAATATGCACATAAGTAGTGACGATAGAAATGAACTTGAACAAACATTTACTATTGCAAAGCCTGCGCTGTGGTCGATTGAGCACCCGCGCCTGTACACTGCCGTTACCCAGCTTACCAGCAATGGTAAGGTAGTAGACGAGTACACCACCACATTTGGCGTACGCTATTTTACTTTCGATATAAACAATGGCTTTTTTCTTAACGGCAAGCATGTAAAAATCTGGGGCGTATGCGACCACCACGATCTTGGCTGCCTTGGTACTGCCATTAATAAGCGGGCATTGCAAAGGCAATTGGAGCTACTGAAAGAAATGGGTATAAACGGCATACGCACATCGCACAACCCACCTGCGCCTGAACTGCTTGAACTGTGTGATAAAATGGGCTTTATTGTAATGGATGAAGCTTTTGATATGTGGAAGAAAAGTAAAACAAAATTTGATTATCACCTTGATTGGGATGAATGGCACAAAAGGGATATGGAAGATTTTATTACAAGGGATAGAAACCATCCGTCTATATTTATCTGGAGTATTGGCAATGAGATACCCGAACAATGGGCAGGCAGGGATGGCAAGGATTCATCAGGTACGGTAATAGCGCGGGAATTAGGTGGCATCATTCACTCATTAGACACAACAAGGCCTATCACATCGGCGCTGAATGAACCCAGCCCGCAAAACGCAATATGGAGATCTGGGGTGATTGACCTGTTTGGTTATAATTATCACCATGAGCAATTTAAAGATTTTCAAAAAACATACCCTGGCGTAAGGTTTATAGGTACAGAAACGGTTTCAGCCATTGAAACAAGGGGGCATTATGATATGCCATCAGACAGTATACGCCGCTGGCCAAAACGCTGGGACCTGCCGGTTGAAGGCGCTAATAAAGATCTCACAGTTTCTGCATACGATAATATCTCTGTACCCTGGGGCTCAACGCATGAGGAAACCATGAAAGAGTTTTTAAAATATCCTTATGCAAGCGGCATGTATGTTTGGACAGGCTTTGATTATATTGGTGAGCCTACACCATACCCCTGGCCAGCAAGAAGCTCGTATTTTGGTATTATAGATTTAGCCGGCTTTCCTAAAGATGCATTTTATTTATACGAGAGCGTTTGCACTGATAAGCCGGTTTTGCATTTGTTCCCACACTGGAACTGGACACCGGGACAAACCATTGATGTATGGGCTTATTACAACAATGCTGACGAGGTGGAGTTGTTTGTAAACGGCAAATCAGCCGGTGTGAAGAAAAAAGAAGGCGAAGACCTGCATGTGCAGTGGCGTGTGCAGTACCAGCCAGGCAGTATAAAAGCTGTATCACGCAAAAATGGAAAAGTTGTTTTGACCAAAGAGATAAAAACAGCGGGGCCGGCAGCTAAAATAATTTTAAGTGCAGACAGAAGCAATATTAAAGCAGATGGTGACGACCTTAGTTTTGTAACTGTTCGGATAGAAGATGCCAACGGCAACCTTGTACCTGATGCCGCCAATGATGTAAAATTTACCATAACAGGTGAAGGAAGTATAGCCGGCGTGGATAACGGGAGTGAAACAAGCCTTGAATCGTTTAAAGCAGACCACAGGAAAGCATTTAATGGTTTATGTTTGCTGGTAGTACGCGCAAAAGATAAAGCGGGGGCAATACATATTTCGGCCACTGCCGATGGGTTACAGCAGGCATCGCTGGTGGTAAACACCAAATAAACATCCAGAGGTATTATGAGAAAGTATAACAAAATACCGGCATTGCTTATAATGCCTCTATTTTACTTATCCGCAACCGCCCAGCAAAATAATATAGCCATTAATCAGGTGGGTTATTA
>JABDGS010000171.1:0-1628 GCA_013285915.1 Bacteroidota bacterium | reverse complement strand
TGTTATAAATAATGCGGGCGCTCAATATTTTTATGTTATTGATGCTGTTAAAAAAGATACTGCATATAAAGGCAGGTTGGGTGAACAACAACAATCATTGTATTCATCGGCAAAAACCAATATTGCCGATTTTAGTGCATTACAGAGGGCCGGCCAGTTCATTATATATGTTCCCAGTACAGGTGCTTCATACAATATTACCATAAGCAATAAGCCGTTTTATGCCACAGGGGTTGCATTAATAAAAGGGTATTATTACCAGCGTGTAAGCATGCCGCTTGATGAAAAATATGCCGGCAAATGGCACAGGCCTGCAGGGCACCCTGATAATGCAGTGCTGGTACATGCTTCTGCAGCAACGGAAAAACGGCCAACCGGCACAGTAATATCAACACCAGGCGGCTGGTATGATGCGGGGGATTATAATAAGTATATTGTTAACTCTGGCATAAGCACTGGCACGCTGCTTTCCGCTTATGAAGATTTCAGCAGCTATTTTGACACGCTTAATACAAATATTCCCGAAAGCAGCAACCACCTGCCTGATATACTTGATGAGGCATTGTACAATATACGCTGGATGCTAACCATGCAGGACCCCAACGACGGCGGGGTTTATAACAAGTGCACCAACGCAGCGTTCGACGGCATGGTAATGCCGGGTGTAACAACATTGCCACGTTATGTTGTTGCAAAAGGCACAGCTGCCACTCTTGATTTTGCAGCAGTTATGGCGCAAACAGCGCGAATAACCAAAAAGCTAAATAAACTATTGCCGGGCCTAAGCGATAGTTGTTTGCGTGCTGCGGAATATGCATGGCAATGGGCATTGCAGCACCCCAATTTGCAATACGACCAAAATGCGATAAACAAACAGTACGAGCCTAAAATAACCACCGGCGGTTATGGCGATAATAGCTTTAGCGACGAATGGTTTTGGGCCGCGTGTGAGCTGTATATCACTACTAAAAGCCACCAGTACTATGATACAGTGAATAAAGGCATTACTTTGCCATTTACCATACCATCATGGAACAGTGTACACGCACTTGGTTATTATACATTGCTTAGGAATGAAAAAGAAATTCCCGCAAACACCCCGGTTGACGTTGCGCCTGTTAAGCAACGGCTGCTGGCTTTTGCAGATAGTCTTGCGGCCGGTGGCAATAAAGCGTTTGCAACAGTGATGGGGCAAGGCAAAAGAGATTTTATTTGGGGCAGTAATGCTGTTGCTGCAAACCAGGGCGTGGCTTTAATAAATGCTTATTTAATAAGTGGCGATAAAAAATATATCAATGCCACATTAAGCAATATTGATTATTTACTTGGCCGCAATGCTACAGGTTATTGTTTTGTTACAGGGCTTGGCAGTTTTAGCACCATGCACCCGCACCACAGGCAATCAGTTGCGGATGGCGTTACTGAACCGGTACCCGGTTTGCTTGCAGGCGGCCCCAATCCGGGGATGCAGGATAGAACAAAATATACATTTACAGAACCTGAAACTGCATACAATGATAATGACGGTGCTTATGCCAGCAACGAAATTGCCATTAACTGGAATGCACCGGCAGTGTACTTAGTAAATGCAATTGAAGCATTACAATTTAAAGTAGGGTATTCAAAGA
>JABDGS010000170.1 GCA_013285915.1 Bacteroidota bacterium | reverse complement strand
AGGTGGTAACCGAAAGGTTATCACCTTTTTTTGTTACAATATTTATTGCAGGCAAAATTGCAAAAGCTTTTCAAGGTCGTTTTTGTTTGTAAAATCAGTCTTATTTTTCTTAACAAAGTCTTCTATCGCCAATCTTTTCCTGAAAAATAAGTCCGTGAATGCTTTTTTATCAGCTTTAATAAAATTGTAATATCCGTCACCAATATAATATCTAACAGCTTTTCTTACGGAAATATTTCTGTCGGCGTGCAGGGGGTGCTTGCCGTAAAATGTTACAAATGAATATTCTGATGCGTCGGCTGATGATATATCGCCTGAGCCCAGGCCGCCGGTTATTTTATCGGGTAGCTCCTCTAAA
Organism: Bacteroidota bacterium; assembly: GCA_013285915.1. Taxonomy (GTDB): domain Bacteria; phylum Bacteroidota; class Bacteroidia; order Chitinophagales; family Chitinophagaceae; genus JABDFW01. Next base: position 4,304 of record JABDGS010000170.1, on the reverse strand, counting down.
ACCTGCCTAACAGCAATCTTGTAAGCCCCTGCGTTAAATACTTGCTGCAAGTAAAATTTGTCATAATAAAAAGTAAAAGTATCAATCTGGATAGTCTTTATCAGCCCGGGGTCGGCAATTTCAAGTGTATCACCTTTGGTGTTTATAAACTGCATGGCGCCGGTAAAGCAGTTAAAATTAAACAACCCCCGTGAAACAGAACCGTTCCTCATAGTAACTGTACCACTGGTAAATTCGGGCAGCGTATAAATAGCTTTTGCCGGCAACATTTCCCCAACCTGTACTTTATAAATTTCCCCGGGCTGTGCGCAAACAAAGGTGGTATACAATACCAAGGCTGTAAAGGGTAACAGTTTATACATGGGTTGTTTTTTTATAAAGCAATATACAAAAATAACCTGGGTACGGAAAAAGGAAATTGCAACGGGCAGGCTTTGATTGGGCGGCCTTAATTGGCATTCTGTTCTGAATAAAATTCCACCCATTTTTTTTGCTTTTGATGCCTACATCACACAAAACTGGAGAAGCTTTTGTAAATCCAACTTGTTTTTAAAATTTACGTTGTGTTCTCTAATATATTGTTCTACCAACGCTTTCTTCTTTGAAAAAAAGTGCGTGAATGTGCTCTTGTCAGCCCTCAAAAACAAGTTAAACCGGTCGCCTAAATAGTAGGTGACAACTTTTTTAAAGCTAATATCTTTATCGGCCCGTAAATGTTGTGTGCCAAAAGCTTCGGTTGTTACATTGCCAAATTGCTGTGCGCCATCACCACCTTCATTGCCAGTGCCGTAACCACCTGCAATTTTTCCTGGTAATTGTGTTAACACCTGTCGTTCTGCAAGCTTAAAGGAATCAACGATAAAAACCTGCTTCAGGAAACCTTTCTCATAATAGAATACCGCTGTGTCAATTGCTATATATTTTATGGTGCCGGGGTCTGCAATCGCAAGGGTATCACCACCCCTGTTAATGAACTGCATTTCACCGGTCAAATAATTATAGTTTAATGGCTGCCTTGCTGTTGTACCATCTCTCAAAAATGCCGTACCAACAGTAAAACCGGGAAGTGCGTAAATAACTTTTGAAGGGATCAGTTGGTGGGCCTTTACTGTGTAAACTTCTTCTTCCTGCGCTTGCAGGCGGGCGACACTGAACAAAGCAATTAAAAAAATAATTGATGGTCTCATATCAACAATTGCACAAGCAAGTTACAAGCACGGGCACAAATTGAATATTATCAATTTATAACTAACAAAAGCGGGCTGAATTAATATTGGCAAAAACATATACTGCCAGGTAAGATTACGTAAGTAAACAACGGAAACAAAAAACTGCGGGGTATATATACTCTTTTTGCATCACAATCATTCCAGCCACAAAACAATTATGTTCCTGCTTTATTTCTTTCTAAAATATATTCTCACCGGCACACCAGTAAATTTAAATTTTGCGCGAAGCTGGTTCTCCAAATAGTTTCTGTACGGGGTTTTTATATCGTCAGGAAAATTGGAAAAAAATGCAAATGATGGTGTTTGCGTAGGCAGCTGTGTTATATATTTAATTTTAACTGAATGCCCACGCACTACCGGTGCGTGGTATGCTTCAACAGCTTTTAGCATTACCTCGTTCAACTGGCTGGTTGGCACTTTACGGTGCTTGTTGTCATACACTTCAAGTCCTATTTCGATAGCCTTAAATATGCGTGTTTTTTCTTTTGCTGAAATAAACAGTATCGGAACGTCGGTAAATGGCGCAAGTTTTAGCTTTAAAGTTTTTTCATAATCGCGGGCGGTGTTAGTGGCTTTCTCCTCAATTAAATCCCACTTATTCACCAGCACAACAATACCTTTTCCTTTTCTTGTTGCCAGTGAAAATATATTTACGTCCTGCTCGGTAATGCCTTTTGAGGCATCCAGCACCAGCAAACAAACATCTGCTTCGTCCATTGCACGAATTGCGCGTATAATACTGTAAAATTCAAGGTCATCCTTTTCCTTGCTTTTTTTACGAATGCCTGCTGTATCAATTAATATAAACTCTTTTTGAAACAGCTTATAGTGTGTGTGAATGGTATCTCTCGTAGTACCTGCAATATCGCTTACAATGGTGCGCTCGTGCCCAACCAAAGCGTTAAGCAGGGATGATTTGCCCACGTTTGGCTGACCGATAATGGCAAATTTTGGCAGTTCCTCGCCTTTTTCTGCCATCAACTTATCCTCTGTTATAAGCGCTGTTATAGCATCCAGCACCTCACCTGAGCCACTGCCCGTCATACTGCTGATAAAAAATATTTGCTCAAAACCAATCCCATAAAACTCCGCGCCTTCAAGCAGGCGCTGGTTATTATCTACTTTATTTACGGCGAGCAATACCGGCTTTGTTGATTTTCGCAGCACCGCGGCCATGCTTGCATCAAGGTCGGTAATACCAATAGCTGCATCAACCATAAAAATAATGGCGTCAGCTTCATCAATGGCAATTCGCACCTGCTTGCGTATTTCGGTTTCAAAAATATCACTGCTGTGCGGCACAAAACCACCGGTATCTATAATATTAAAACTTTTACCGTTCCAGTCAACAATGCCATACTGCCTGTCGCGGGTAACACCGCTGATGTCATCAACAATTGCTCTTCTTTGTTCAAGCAGGCGGTTAAACAAGGTGCTTTTGCCAACGTTTGGTCTGCCTACTATTGCTACTGTAAAACTCATAATATTTATGCCGGGCCGCATTGGTTGGTGTTACAAACACTAATTAATTATTTGTGTTATAATAAGCGAGGTAACCAACAATATCGGCTTCGTTTTTTAGTTTATTTTTATTTGCATCAAGCCAGGTTTGAGCGGCTGCATTTGGTGGTACCAATGCAGTTACATCATCCTTGTTCGCTGCTTTAAGCGGTGATACAACCCCATCGTTTAAAATATAATAAGTTATTTTAGACTGAAAGCTGTAATTGTTTTTACCGCGCAACGCATCATAACCACCATCATGTAACACAACCTGGGTTAGCTTCAACAACTCAATTTTACCACTGTTCAATAACTGTATAAAAGCACCCTGCGGTTTATCTTCAACACCTGTTATTTTTTGAAACACCGCAATTGTTTTTGATGAATCCTTCGGGTCTAAAAAAAATATCTTTTTTATAATGCCTGCGCCCGCGCTCATTTCTTTACCCGTACTGTCAACATATAATATTTCAGCGGTGTAAAGATTGAGTTTTACCTTATCAAGCTTTAAAGACATATTACCAGTAAGTATCAAAACGGCTGGCATCCATTTATCGTTAAAAAACGGTCTGCCCGCTATTTCATCATAATTTATATCGCCACCACCCACCTTAGTTCCAAGGGTAGACGGGTTTGTAATTCTTATCATTCCAAAACCGTTGGTTGCACCCGGGCTGCTAAGGTCTATATTAAAACTTGTTTGGGCATTAATTGAATTGGTACAATATATCAGCAAAATAAGGCAGATGATCTTTCTCATAAAAGGGCTTTATGTGTTTGACTATACTGCGTAATTTACAAAAAATATTGCCTGCGCCCTTTTATCATATTTCCATCTTGCCGTTTTAATACTGCCAATTATTTTCCTCTTCAATAATAACCATACTCTTTTAGCTGCATTTCGTTGTCCCGCCATTTAGGCTTTACCTTTATAAAAAGCTGTAAAAAAACCTTTTGCTGCAAAAATTTCTCCATATCCTCGCGTGCAAGGGTGCCCAGCTTTTTTATCATTTTTCCGCCTTCTCCAATCATAATAGCCTTTTGCCCTTCCCGCTGCACAATTATGTCTGCCTGTATTTTTATTATTGATGGGCTTTCTTTAAACTCATTGATTATTACGGCCGAGTGATAGGGGAGTTCATCGCCAAACAATGCATAAATTTTTTCACGTATCATCTCAGACGTGAAAAATTTGGTTGAAAGGTCGGTAAGGTCATCTTCCGGGTAATATGGTTCACCTTCGGGTAAAAGCTCCAGTACGGCCTGCAACAGTGTGTCAATATTCTTTTGCTGCAGGGCAGAAATACTGATCAATTTTTTACAATACGGTTGTTGTTTAAAAAAAGCTTCTTTTTCGGCTATTAATGGTGCTTTAACCTCGTCAGTTTTATTAAGCACTACAATACAGGGCACCTTTAACTGTAACCCAGTAAAAAGCGCATTTAATTCATCCTTATCATCCCTTATGTCCGCAAGCAGCAGGCCTACATCTGCATCTTCAAGTGCGCTTTTAACACTTTGCATCATACGCTCGTGCAGTTTGTATTTTGGCTCAATAATGCCAGGGGTATC
>JABDGS010000169.1 GCA_013285915.1 Bacteroidota bacterium | reverse complement strand
AGTTGATACAACAACAGTTTATTAATTTTGAGTTTAACAAAAGAGCGCAAACAAGTGAAGCGCTTATTGACTATGTGGCAGCCCAAACTGGTAAAAATAAAGTTTTAATTGCATCAGACTTAAGTTCAGTTTTTGAAGATGTAAGACAATATGCCAATATTGGTAAGGCGTTTGCTTTTGCCGGCCTGGGAAATATCTCGCTTAACAGGAGTGGGGAATACGAGTTTTCTGCCGGCACAGTGCCGGTGCAAACAGCAGATGCGGGATATTCAACACGGCCGGAAACGGAAACTGCAGGCAAAGGACAGGCCGGAAGAAATGCAGTAATATTGATTGCTTTTTTAATAATACTTCTTGTTGCCGGTGGCCTTGGCTGGGGTATATACAAATATATCAAGCAAAAGAAAGATACGGTTACGGCACTGGAACCTGGGGGTGCCCCGGATTCAACCAAAACAGTACAAAGCCACTCAGATTCAACAGCATCACCAGCCCGGCAGGCCACTTTAAATACCACTGCAGCGGATACTGCTGAATATAAATTTATTTTTGAGACAACCAGCAGCAGCATGCGCGCGTATAGACGTTATGACAGCCTGGTAAAATGGAAAGAAAACTGTTTGCTTGACAGTATTAAGCATGATACCAGCACACTATACCATTTATATGTAAAAATAAAAGTTGCAGCGGCTGATACGGCGAGGGTGAAAGATTCGCTTCAAAAGTATTATAGCAGGCCTTACCCAGTTGTTATTCAGCGAAAATGATATTTAATGTTTAACCCCCCGGAAATAACCCAGGCTATATGAAAAAAATTTACCGTCCCCTTATATCAAGTATTTTTATAATTGTTGTAGCCATTGACTGCTTTTTAATAGTAAATAAATTAGGCGATTACAGAAATTTTACGCGGCCCCTGCTTGTTCCAATTTTATATGTTTTACTGGCGGTTGAATCAAATGATACTACCCACAAAAAATCGAAGCTGTTTATAACCTTTGCATTGCTGTTTAGCTTTTTAAGCGATCTGTTGTTATTTTATAACGCACAGGACGCATACTTTATATTGGGTTTAATTTCTTTCTTTCTTGCCCGTGTATGGTATATGGTTTTCTTCTTACACCTAAAGCCATTTTCTACTAAAAGGCTGCCGTTTATTATTTTGGCAGGCTTGTTTATAACCGGCTACCTGTGTTTGCTGCTTAATTACATGTGGAGTGGCATAGTGGACGACTCTTTTGCGGTGGCCGCGGTATTTTTTGCTATTATAACTGGTACGCTGGTATTAAGTGCAATGCATACGTTTAGCGGAAAGCGGATAAAAAAGCTTGCATACAGAAATTTTATCCCCGGGACCCTGCTGCTTCTTGCGGCAGATTCAATTTTACTCGCTTCAAAATACTGGCCCTTTCCCCCTGAAACCGATAAAACTATCCTGGGCGACTTTGCGCGGCTTACCATCGCGCTAAATGTCGCAACAGTTAGCCTCGCCCAACTGCTTATTGTTTTAGGCGCGCTGAGGATTATTAAAAAATAGCTGCCCTTTTTATATAAGTGCTAAATAACAAAAGGCCGCCTTTTAAAGACAGCCTTTTGTGTATGTTGTGGGGCTTTGTAATAAAGCCGGTTTGTATTAATAATCCATACCCATACCGCCACCGTGTGGCATAGCAGGAGCAGCAGATTTAGGTTCAGGCTTGTCAGCAACAACCGCTTCTGTTGTTAATAACATACCTGCTATTGATGCAGCATTTTCAAGTGCAATGCGGGTAACTTTAGTAGGGTCAATTACACCGGCAGAAAGTAAGTTTTCGTATACTTCTGTGCGGGCATTAAAACCAAAGTCAGCTTTGCCTTCTTTAATCTTCTGCACAACTATGCTACCTTCAATACCGCTGTTTACAACTATCTGGCGCAGGGGCTCTTCAATAGCACGTTTTACAATTGCAATACCGGTTGTTTCATCGTTATTTTCGCCTTTAAGGCCTTCTAACGATTCAATAGCACGTATATACGCAACGCCACCACCCGGTACAATACCTTCTTCAACAGCAGCGCGGGTTGCATGCAACGCGTCATCAACACGGTCTTTCTTTTCCTTCATTTCCATTTCTGTGGCCGCGCCAATATATAACACAGCAACACCGCCGCTTAATTTAGCAAGGCGCTCCTGCAATTTTTCCCTGTCGTAGTCAGAAGTAGTAACTTCTATTTGCGCTTTTATCTGGTTAACGCGGCCGGTAATTGCATCTTTATCGCCTTTACCGCCAACTATTGTGGTATTATCTTTATCAATTGTTACAGATGTTGCCTGGCCAAGGTAAGTAAGATCAGCATTTTCAAGTTTGTAACCCTGCTCTTCGCTTATAACTGTACCTTTTGTAAGCGTAGCTATATCCTGCAGCATTTCTTTCCTGCGGTCGCCAAAACCAGGGGCTTTAACAGCAGCTACTTTTAAAGTGCCGCGCAACTTGTTAACTATTAATGTAGCAAGGGCTTCGCCTTCAAGGTCTTCTGAAATTATCAGCAAGGGGCGGCCAGCCTGTGCCACTTTTTCAAGGATATGAAGAATATCTTTCATTGCAGATATCTTCTTGTCGTAAATAAGAATGAAAGGGTTATCCAGTTCAACTTCCATTTTTTCGCTGTTTGTAACAAAATAGGCTGAAAGGTAACCGCGGTCAAACTGCATACCTTCTACCACGTCAATGGTAGTATCGGTGCCTTTTGCTTCTTCAACGGTAATAACACCTTCTTTACCAACTTTGGCAAAAGCTTCTGCTATAAGTTTACCAATTTCATTATCGTTATTGGCTGAAATTGACGCAACCTGCTCAATTTTCTGGCTGTCTTCACCAACTGTCTGGCTTTGGCTCTGCAGGTTTTTAACAACAGCAGAAACTGCTTTGTCTATACCGCGTTTTAAATCCATTGGGTTTGCACCTGCGGCTACGTTTTTAAGGCCTTCGCTTATTATAGACTGTGCAAGTACGGTAGCAGTAGTTGTACCATCACCTGCAATATCAGCAGTTTTGCTGGCAACTTCCTTTACCATCTGGGCACCCATATTCTCAATAGGGTCTTCCAGTTCAATTTCTTTTGCAACGGTAACACCATCTTTTGTAACAGAAGGTGCACCAAATTTCTTCTCAATAACCACGTTACGGCCTTTAGGGCCCAGTGTAACTTTAACCGCGTTTGCAAGTGTGTCAACACCGCGTTTCATGCGGTTTCTTGCTTCAATATCAAAAAATATTTGCTTAGCCATAAAATTCTAATTTGAAAATTTGTGAATTTGTTCTTGGAACTCCTTTCGGAGAAAATTTGAAAATGTCCGCGCCAGTTGCTTCCCCTCTTTAGGGGATGGGGGTATTAAACTATTGCCAGTATATCGCTTTCCCTCATAATAAGGTACTCACCACCTTCTACCTGTATCTCAGTGCCTGAATATTTACCATACAGAACCGTGTCACCAATTTTTACAGTAACAGGTTCGTCTTTTTTACCAGGGCCTGCAGCTACAACGGTACCACGCTGAGGTTTTTCTTTTGCTGTATCGGGGATAATAATGCCACCGGCAGTTTTTTCTTCGGCAGGGGCTGGTTTCACTATCACCCTGTCATGAAGAGGGGTAACTTTTAATTCTTGTGCCATAATCGTATAGATTTTTTTAGTAATGAACAGTTGTTTTATGTGTTTTTCAGGTTCTCCATTTTCATGACAGGGTGATAGTGAAACCAGCCCCTGCCGAAGAAAAAACTGCCGGTGACATTGTTTGTCAGGCTTAAAGGGGCACAAAGGAAATAGTTTTAGCCGATAGTGACAAAATTTCATCTCAGATTGGCTTAAATTTAAGTTAAGCGGTTTTCCTCGCCACTGATGAATGTTTTGCAGCAAGCGGCGCCTGCATTTACAAATAGGGCCGGTACCGAAATAGCATAGCCTTAAATCGTTTTACAAGCCATACTCACCCGCAGCAAAAGTACCAAAGGCACGCTTGCGGGAGGAAAAAGGAGGAAAAAATATACCAAAAGGAGGAAATAAAAAAATAATAACATACTGATTATCAATATTTTAAATATAAAAAACGCAATATTTGTTTAAAAATATAGTGTGTGCTCTAAACCGCATAATACAAACCAACTAATATACACACACTTCGCATATACATATATATACAAATCGTGTTTTTGTCTCACAATTTTAGCAACTTTTTTTTGATCAATAGTCTTGATAAGGCCCCCTGGCAACAAAGCGGCATAAAAAAATTTCAGCTGGCCGCCCTTTAAAGAATAAAACATATTTGTTTTTGCAATATTTTACATCCGTTTAAATTGTTGGCGTAATTGCGCAGCATGTAAAGTTGTATATTTAAAAGGCCCTTTCATCACAATATCCATTCGCTTCAAAATCAGCTTGCTTTACAAACCTGCAATGTGATTTCTGTGCCAGGCATCACGCAGCAATTATGCCTGCTTTATCAACAGCTTAAGTAATTTAGAAACACTGCTTTGGTTAATATGATGATTCGGCTTGCCTGTATTTTAATGCTTTGCTGCATTGCCGCAACCTCCTTCGGGCAGCGGCAGAATATAATAGGTAAAAATTTACCTGTGCAGGTTAGTTATTACGCAATGCCAGATAAGGGATACCCATTTCATAAAATATTAAATGATGATAGCCTTCAT
>JABDGS010000168.1 GCA_013285915.1 Bacteroidota bacterium | reverse complement strand
CGGCAGGCACAGGTATTACCATTGCGTAACTCTCAACCCAATTTGATGACGAGCCTGTTAAAGCAAAATTATGCAGCGTACCATAGTTGGCCACAGCGGTGCCATCAAATAAGCCAGTTATACCAGCATTAGCCTGGCCGGCTGAACCTTCATCGAAGTTGTAGTAACTTACCAGCGAGCCCGATGTTACCGGTATAGTTGTAACCATGTCTGCGCTAATAGCTGAAGCTGACTTTGAAGCAGTAAAAAACCTTAACTCATCTATGCTGCCCTTAAAATAATGGGAAAGGTTATTATTGGCCCCAATTGTAACGGTAGGATTGGCATTTTGATTGTTGGTTGTTTGCACGCTGTTTTGCAATACACCGTTAATATATAACTGTAACTGGTACACCTGTGTGCCTGCTACATTTACCAAAGTGCTTGTAGCTGCAACGTGTACCCAACGGCCTGTATTTACATCAGATACAGATGTTATTGTGTTTTTAAAGGATGAAGCACCTGAACCGAAAGCAAGCTTGCTGCCAAGCAATGATATACCGTAATCATTATGCACTTCGGCAGTATAACCATCTACTATACCTGTGCCATTAAACCATTGGTCGGTAACCGGGTTACCATTGCCCGTTTGGGTGGTTTTCATCCAAAATTCTATGGTATACTCCCCACCAACAGTATTGCCGATAGTAACATAATCATCAACTCCATCAAAATTTAAAGTATTGCCAGGAGGGGTTTCTATTGTAAGTGCACGTGTTACCCCAGGCAGTTGGCAGCCCTGGCCGGTTACCGATGTTTTGTCGGCCCGCACACGGTAATAATAAATGGTGCCTGCGGTTAGCCCGGTTAGGGCCAGCGATGTGGCAGTACCCGCCACAGCCTTGCCGTTGTAGCCGCTTACAAATGAAGTAAAGGCTGAATTGGTTGATACATCTAATAAATAGTTGGTTACCGTTCCATACGTGGGCGCTGTCCAGTTGGCGGTAAAGCCGGTTGTTGTTATGGCCGATGCGGCAGCAACGGTTGGCGCAACAAGCGCGTAACTTTCAATAAAATTTGATGTGCTATTGCCTTGTGATAAATTAAAATTGCGTATGGTGGCAAAGTTGTTATTACCGGTAACATCGTACACGAAATTTACACCAACATTGTTACCCGCCTGCAGCGACTGCTCAAAGTTATAATAAAGCTTTACGCTGCCATCGGTTGACGTGCCAAGCATATCTGCGGTTATATTACGATTGACGGTGGAAAAAATTTTTACTTCATCCAGTGCGCCATTATAAAAATGCGAAAGGTCGTGGTTTGCGCCAATGGTAAGTGTATCGCCATTAATACCCACAGGTTCAATGTTTGTGGTAACCTGGTTATCGAGCACACCATTTATAAATATACGCAGGGCGGTACCGGTATTATCTACTGCTACATGCACCCAGCGCCCGGTATTTACGCTTGACAACGAAATAACTGAAACCTCGGTGGTACCATTGCTGGCGCCAAAACAAATTTTACTGCCCAAAAGAGATATACCGAAATCTGTACTAAGCCCGGGTTTATCATCATCTACCAGGCCGGTGCCATTATACCATTGTGAGCCTGCATTATTACCTGTTTGGGTGGTTTTCATCCAAAATTCAATAGTATGATTGGGTTCCCCAATAATGTTATTGGTCATTGGGTTTTGCCTGGTAACCAGGTAATCGTTTACCCCGTCAAATTGCAGTGCGTTACCTGGCGGGGCAAGGTTTAAGTAAGTGTAGCCGGAAAAGGTGGCAGTACCTGTTGGCGAGGTTACGGAAACTGAGCCTGTTGCGCCATCGCCTACCAAAGCGGCAATCGTGAAATCTGTTACCACGGTGTAAGAAGCTGCATCTATGCCCCCGAATTTAACTGCGGTGGCACCCGTAAAGCCAAAGCCCCTTATAGTATCTGGTACCCGCGCTGTTGAGGTTATAGGTGTAACAGATGATATATATGTGGCAAACAACGTTTTAGCACCAACGTTTGCAGTATATATGCCCTGGTGGTTTACAGACTGATCGTTGGCCGAAACACGATAATAATATTGTGTTGAAGGTATAAGGCCGGTAACTGTAAATGATGTGGTTGCCTTGTCAATAGAAAGGGCATTGTAACCGGTAACAAAAGATGAGAAATCTGAACTGGTTGAAACATCAAGATAATAATTATCCACGGTACCAAATGAGGGCGCAACCCACGACGCTATAAAACTGGTGCTGGTAATATTACTGCTACTGGCGTTGGCGGGCATTACCATTGCGTAGCTTTTTACGAAGTTTGATGTGTTGCTAACTTCGCCAAAACCTGACATCGTACCCGTGTTATTCGCTGAAGAAAGATCAGTCAATGTATTAATACTATTGGAACCCCCTGCTATACCCTGGTCGCACCGGTAATACGATACCAGGTCTGATGACGATGGGTCAACCACGTTTATAAAATCCTGGGGGGTGCTCCCCTGCCTGCTGTCATTAAAAAACCTTATCTCATCAAGGCTGCCAGTAAAGTAATGGCCGAGATCGTGGTTGGCCCCTAAAGTTACATTTTTGGGGGCCGTAACGTTATCTGTGCCTGCAATGGCTGATACCTCAACAACCCCGTTAATGTACAGGGCTATAGCTCCTGTGCTTTTAAGCCTTAAGGCAATAACATGTACCCAATGCCCTGTATTAACGCTTGACAAGGATGTAATCGACACATCGCTGCCAAGGGTGGTGCTGCCAACCCCAAAACATATCTTGCTGCCTTTAAGCGATATACCAAAGTCGTTTGCCAGGCCGGCTGTATCTGCATCAATTATACCGGTGCCATTATACCAGTTTGAACCTGAATTGGCGCCGGTTTGGGTGGTATTTATCCAAAACTCAATAGTAAAATCGCCCGAAAGCTTATTGTTTATGTTAACGGTTGACGCAGGGCCAAAATTTAATGCATTGCCCGGGGGCGTTTGGGCAAAACCCTGCTGCCCTATTAAACATGCAGCAAAAAGCAATACAGCCATTTTAAAAGTACGGGTTAAAAACGGGCAGGCGATGTAAAAGATTTTCATAACGTACAGTTTTGCGTTTGTGTTTTCAAGGGTCGGGTATCATTTTAAGTTTTCAACACCCGGTTTATTTTCCGGGTATAACCTGGTTAACTGTTCAATTTCCAATTTCAATTTTCCTAATTCCTCATTTTTTTGCACCATGTGCAGGGCCATATCTTCCAGTTTTTTCCTGTTTTCTGCAAGTTTTTGCCGCAATGCGCCGCTATCCATTTCTATAGGCTTTAATTCAACGCCGTTTTCTTTGTTCTTCAATTTAGTGGTATTAAGGGGTTGTTAAAAAAAAATCATAAATAAAACAAGCCATTTTTGCAGGTGAAGCCAAAAAACGGGCATAGACAAACTGTAGACAGATTTGTAAGTATTTGGTTATCAATAAAAAAGTTTGTAGAAATATTTGAAGTAAATAAACTTTGTACTTATTCTTCTTCACTGGCCCCGTCAACTGTAAGCAGATCGCTGCGGCCCATTTTTTTGAAAAGGCGGGTTTTGGCGCGCCTAACGCTGGCAGGTTCTATGTTTAACAAAGCCGCAATTTCCTTTGTGGAAAGCTTGATATGAAAATAGGCATACAGTCTTATTTCATTATTGGTAAGTGCCGGGTACTTAACCGTGAGGTCTTCAAAAAAATGCGGGTGCACCTGTTCAAAATGCAGCTTAAACCTTGTCCAGTCCTCATCAAGATAAAGATTGCTTTGCAGTATAGACTCTACCCCCGCCAAGCCCTTGTACCTGCTGTTGGGATATATCTTATTTAGCTCGGCAATCTCAGTTTTAAGTGTTGCAAGCAGCTCATTTTTTTGCACCATATATAATGTAGTAGATGCAAGTTCGCGCTGGTTAGCTTCCAATTTTTGCTGAAGTAACTCATTCCGGGCTTTTTCGTGTTGTATATCGCTCAGTATTTTTTGATTTTCCAGTTCAATAATGTTGTGTCTCAGGCCAATTTCTTTTAGTTCAAACCCAAGTTGCTGTGCTTCCAGGTCTTTTGCCTGCAGTTCATTTTGAATTGTCTTGGTACGGGCAACCAATGCAATGGAGAAAGTAAATGCCTCAGCCATCATTGCCATATTGCCAAACCAGTTGCTGCTTTCGTCAAACGTTACGGCAACATGAAAAACCGTGATTGCCATTATAAGACACAATGTGACCGAATATGCCAATAAGAAAACACCCGCAGCCCTCAATTTTCTTTTATAAGCAACACAGGCAGTTGCAAGAATTAATGATACAAGCAGAAAAAGGTAAATATTATCTGGTATCAAAGTGTATGGCTCAAGTAATACCCCTGCCATATTTAGCGGCAAAAGTATGAGGGAACAGCATATATAAAAATATAAGCCCCACTTTAAAAGCCTGTCCATGCGGGGCAGGTTTTTTTTGGTTGGCAGGTAGGAACGCGTAAACTGTACCACGCCATACATAGCCAGCAAAATACCCGTATGTTCAAAAACATTATTAACGTCGTACTCAAATGCCGCACCGTTGTTGAAAAGACGGCAGGCAAACGTAGTATATGAAAAAAATTCACGGTATGCAGTAAGGTATATTATTCCGCCAACCTGTGTGCAAAGATAATAAAGCACGGATCTATCCCTGAACGACAGGTACAGATAGAGGTTGCTGAGAAAAAAGAAAAACATAACTGATACAGATGC
>JABDGS010000167.1 GCA_013285915.1 Bacteroidota bacterium | reverse complement strand
TATGGGCTAAAATGTGCGCCGCTTTTTTCCTGAAAGCCATATTGCAGTTCCACGTAATTATTTTCATATTGGCCGCAGGTAAAAAATGGAATTAGATTTTATTATTCGCACTGCAATATTTTCATCTGTTAAAGCACCGTGGCTCAAATGCAGGGCAATGTTGTATCGCTGTCTTACTAATCAACTGCTCTCCTGCTAATCAACCAATCAACCATTTCCCATACCAATCAACCAATCTAATTGCCCCTGTTGCTTATATCATCTTTCGCCTTGTTACCCTTAAGATACAGCCCATGCCGCAGGTGGTGCGCTTTTGATGTAAGATAATGTGTTACACGCTCCTCCAGCTTATGGTGCAGCGGCAGTAAAAATGCAATGATGATTATTTTTATGCCCAGTACCTTCCATGGTTCACCTTCGGTAAGGTGGTGTATCTGGTTATCAAGCAGCAGCACAATAAATTCAAACAAGAAAATAAAAGCAAAAAATCCAATTGCTTTTATCAGCGACGGGCTCATTTTAAACACCCCAAAAATTACCATCAAAATAAACACTGTGGCAATGGCGGCGGTAATACCCATGTACTCAAGGTTATTGCGTGTACGCGTGGCTTCTGCTTCCAGTTGCTTTTGCCGTACCAGCCGTTTGTTGGTGTTTTCAATTTCAATCGTTAACAAACCTTGCTGTTTACCCAGCTTTTCCAGGCTGTCGTTATACATATTCAGTTGTTTGTGAAATAACAGCGCGTTCTTATAATCGCCCGTGCTGTCAAAAAAAAGGTACAAACGTTCGCAAACATCTTTTTGCAGGTTTAGCTGCGCACTGCTGTCGGCATAGCTTTTCGCCAGCAGCAATTTGCTCTTTTCTTCGGGCGCCTTTTTTAGCCCGTCGTAAATAGATGCGTAAAGTATAGTATATGCATATTTCTCCGCAAGCCCTTCTTTACCATAAAAGGCGGCCGCTCCCTTTTGCACAGCATACAAAGCGCTGTCATAAAGCCCTTTGCTAAGGTATACATAGCCGTTAAGCTTGTCAAGCTGGTCTTGTATACCATAACCATTAATAAATTCCATTATGGCAGGCGTGCTTTTAAGGTAAGCAAGCGTTTTGGCCGCATCATTTGTATTAAGGTAATAATTAAGCATGTCAAGATTTATATTTACCTTAAAAAATGTTATGTGCAGGCTGTCGCTTAATGCAAGTGCTTTATTAAAATACGATAGCACAAGTGCATCGTTTTTTTGATAAATAAATGTTTTGCCCATGTACCGCAGCCCGTTGATGACGCTGAGCCAATAGCCCCATCGCCGCCCGTTTTCTATCGCTGTTGAATACATGTCTTTAGCTTTCTCAAACTCGTTTATATCAAGGTAAAAATCTCCAATATCTAAATTGCTGTTTAGCATAAGTGTGTGTGAACCTGATTTTTCCGCAAAGTCCCTGGAATTAAGCAGCGCCTGGAAACGTGCAAGCTTATTAGATAAATTATTCCATGTGCTGGCCATGCTGCTGTAAGCAACAGCAAGCAGGCTATCATCCCCTATTGAAGTGGCAAGTGCCAGCGCCTGGTTATTAAAATCAAGCGCTTTATTGTTTTGCGACAGGCGCCGGTAATAACGTGCATAAGCAATATATGCCGCTGTTTTGTACTCGTCCAGCCCTGCCTCATCTGCTATTTGCAGGCACCTGTCTGCATACTGCTGGCCTTTTTCGCCATTCATACCTCTAAAACTGTATTCAAGATATGCACGTGCCAGCGTGTTGTAAGCCATGCACATTAACGGCCTGTTACGGCTGGCTTCTGCCTCGGCAGTTATATTTTTTATAAGGCTGTCAAAATATGGCTCCCCGGGCAAATGCCGCGAAAGCAGTGCACTTTCTATATCAAGCTTCGTTGCTGAAAAGCCATTGTTTGTTGTTTGCAACAGCTGTTGCAACGTACTATCAGGTACCGCATCATATTGGGCTTTGACAGTACAGCAAAATATTACCAGCAAAAATGTTGTGGCCGTTAAAAATTTCATACCCAATATTAAAACATTTCGGGCAAACAGGCCATTCATCCATCCCTGAAGGCCGGTTAAAAAATGCGTTACCAGCACCTGTTTTAGCCGCTGAATCTTTCTAAACACTGTTAAAACTTTACAATTATATTTACACTACTAAAGCCTGCTTTATGAACAAGACATTTCTTTTTCTTGTCACAATACTTACAATAATTTCCTGCACAACGCCTGCGGATAAAGACACAAAACCAACCACTACTGTTGACGAATACTTTGCGCCGCAGGATAGCGGCGTGCAGGTGGCCGGCATTAAAATGGTACCCATTACCACGCCGGCAGGCACTTTTAATGTATGGACCAAACGCTTTGGTACAAACCCCCGCATAAAAATATTGTTGCTGCATGGCGGCCCTGCTATGACGCATGAATATATGGAGTGCTTTGAAAGCTTTTTCCCGAAAGAAGGCTTTGAGATGATTGAATACGACCAGTTGGGTTCCTACTACTCTGACCAGCCTAAGGACAGCAGCCTTTGGACGCTACCGCGCTTTGTGGATGAGGTGGAACAGGTGCGTAAGGCATTAGGCCTGAACAAAGATAATTTTTACCTGCTCGGCAATTCATGGGGTGGCATGCTGGCGATGGAATATGCGCTTAAATACCAGGACAATTTAAAGGGCTTGATAATTTGCGATATGATGAGCAGCATACCCGATTACAATAAATATAATCTTGTACTGCAGCAGCAAATGGATAAAAAGGTAGTTGACAGTATTATGATGCTGCAAAAAACAGGGCAGGTTGCTAACCCGCGTTATATGGCATTGCTTCAGGGTTATTATGACCAGCACCTTTGCCGCATAGTGCCGAACCCTGAGCCTGTTGTGCGCACCTTTAAACATGTTAACTCAGAAGTATATACCATGATGCAGGGGCCAAGCGAATTTGCAGCATCGGGCAGGCTGGAGAAGTGGGATATTAAAGACAGGCTGAAGGAAATAAAAGTGCCCACATTAACGGTTGGTGCAAAATATGATACCATGGACCCCGAACACATGAAATGGGAAAGCACACAAGTGCAGCACGGACGTTACCTTTATTGCCCTGAAGGCAGCCACCTTGCCATGTGGGACGACCAGAAGCATTTTTACCCCGGTGTTATACAGTTTATAAGAGATGTGGATGAAGGAATGATGAAGTAATTTGCAAATCAAGCCTAACTTATGTATGCAAAAAATCCCGCCTCGCAGCGGGATTTTTATAAGCAATTAGTTTGTACATTTCATTAACCTGCGCGCAGCTTCATTTTTCACTTTTGACGTTTCACCCTCTCATCGCATTCACGTTTCACGCTGCCAACCGTCTCACGTTTCACTTCTCACGTCTCACGAACACAGCCTACTTATACAACAAATCATAATATTCATGTGCCATACGATTACTATCAAATTGAAAGCGTACATCACGCATACCGTTTTTAATTACCTGGCGCCATGTATCGTAACCTTCATAGTATAAAGGCAGTATTTGCTTTTCAAGTATGTCGTACAGCATATTTAAATCGTACTCATCCTGCTGTTGTGTGTTCATATTGGCATAATCTGCCTTGGGCACTACAAAACCGTTGTGGCCGTGGTTAATAAATTCAGGTATCCAGCCATCATCGGTCGAGAAATTTACTGCTCCATTCATCGCTGCTGTCATACCGCTGGTGCCGCTGGCTTCGCGCGGCACTCGTGGGTTATTAAGCCACACGTCGGCGGCCTGTTTAAGGCGCTTGCTAAGCGAAAGTTCATACCCAATTAATACTGAAACATTTTTATAATTCTTGCTTAAATGCACCAGGTTGTTGAACTGCGATATAGCCGGGTAATCGAGTGGGTAAGGCTTGCCTGCCCAAATTATTTGCACCGGGTATTTGGCGTTGCTCAACAGGGCATTAAATTTTTCCATGTGCCAGCTAAGCATGTCCGCCCTTTTGTAGCCCGCAAAACGGCGCGCCCAAACAATAGTGAGTGTATTGGGGTTAAACAGCTTGCCTGTTTGGTCTGCCACAATTTCAAAAGCCCTTTTCTTTAAATATTTTTTCCTGTCGTCAAAGGCCCAATCATTGCCATCTTCCATGGCCTTATATAACTGTTTGTCGGCCCAGTAACGCCAGTTTTGGGCGTTAGTAATACTAATGATATTGCAAATACCGTCATACTTGCCCCACATCTCCCGCGAAACTTCGCCATGTAATTGCGATACACCATTGGCAAGTTTTGCAAACCGAAGGGCTGTAAGCGAATGGTTAAACATATCATCGGTGGTACCAGTAAGTTTTCTTACTTCATCAATACTAAGCCCGCAGAAGTAACTCATTTTATGGCACAGGTAAATATCATGCTTTTCATTACCTGCTTCCTCGGGCGTATGAGTTGTAAACACAAGGTGCTTACGTACCATGTCGACGCTTTTAAATTTGTTAAGCAGGTAAAATGCCGCCGAAATACCATGCGCTTCGTTTAAATGGTACAGGTCGGGCGAAAAGCCAATTTCATCAACAAGCTTGGCGCCGCCTACACCAAGTAAAATAAACTGCGCAACCTTGGTAGCAACATTAGCATCATACAAACGATGCGTAATTGTTTGTGATACATAGTCATTTTCCGGCAGATCAGTAGACAGGAAAAATAAAGGTGCCGTGTTAAATGTTTCAGGGTTAAGGTAGTAAGCCTTTACCCAT
>JABDGS010000166.1 GCA_013285915.1 Bacteroidota bacterium | reverse complement strand
GCTCTTACGCGGGTGTGCATGTGCCCGAAGGTGACAAAACATGGGGCTTTCTTTTATCAGGCAGACCACAGCGCTTTGATATTGTTGATGTTGATACCAAAGGCAAGCCTGTTAGCGGTTCAACTACTGCGGATGTTGAGTTATATAAAATACAGTGGCGCTGGTGGTGGGACAATAATAATGATAACAGCCTGAGTAATTTTACTGAGGATAAGTACAACAAACTTATCCGCTCACAACCTATTGAACTTACCAATGGCCGTGGCAGCTATACAGTTACCCTGCCTGAGGAAGAATGGGGGCGGTATCTGATACTTGTAAAAGATAAACGCAGCGGCCACACAACCGGCAGCACTTTTTGGGTAGATGATTACAGCTGGCAAACAAGGCGGGATAATAACGACCCTTCATCCGCGGCTATGCTTTCATTCACCTCAGATAAAACGGCATACAATGTTGGTGACGAAGTAAAGCTTACTATCCCAACCGCAAAAGAGGGCAAAGCACTGATAAGTATTGAAACCGGCACAAAAGTGTTGCAAACAGCCTGGGTAAAAACAACGCAGGGCCAAACAAAATATTCATTCAGCGTTACTAAAGAAATGTCGCCAAACATTTATGTTAACGTAAGCCTTGTACAACCGCATGCACAAACCCTGAATGACCTGCCTATACGCATGTATGGGGTGATACCCATAATGGTACAGGACAAGAATACCATTCTTAAACCTGTGTTAAGTATGCCGTCGGAGATAAGGCCTGAACAAAAAAATACAATTACAGTGTCTGAGGCAACAGGTAAAAGCATGACGTACGTTATAGCTATTGTTGATGACGGCCTGCTTGACCTTACCCATTATAAAACACCCAACCCGCACGATGCATTTTATGCGCGCGAGGCATTGGGCGTTAAAAGCTGGGATGTATACGACCAGGTAATTGGCGCGTGGGGGGCACAACTTGAACGGATACTTACCATTGGTGGTGACGCGGAAGCAGAACTGGCGGCCAAAACACGCCGCGCCAACCGCTTTAAACCTATTGTAAGTTTTATGGGGCCCTTTACATTGGATGGCGGCAGCAGAACACATACATTCTCGTTGCCTCCCTATATGGGCAGCGTGCGTACCATGGTAATTGCTGCAAGTGATAATGCCTATGGCTTTACCGAGAAAACAGTAAAGGTTAAAAAACCAGTGATGGTACTTGCAACCTTGCCAAGGGTACTGGGGCCAGGAGAAGAATTGCAAATACCCGTTACCGTTTTTGCTACAAATGATAATGTGCGGGATGTAAAACTTAGCCTGCAAAGCAACCCATTTATCGAAGCAGGCGGGGTGCAAACTGTGCATTTTACGGCGTCGGGTGAGCAGGAGGTATTGTTTGCAGCAAGGGTTAAAAACAACACAGGAATAGGTAAAGTGAAAGTGGTGGCAAGCAGCGGAAAAGAAAGCGATGCATCGGAAACAGAAATAGATATACGCAACCCTAACCCGCCAATTACACAGGTTGCAGAGGCAACATTACAACCGGGCCAATCGTGGAGCAATACCGTAAATATGATTGGCGATGGTAACAGTGCAAAAGCTATTCTGGAAGTATCAAGCCTTCCGTCGATGGACCTGGCAAAAAGGCTGGATTATCTTATCACCTACCCGCACGGTTGTGTTGAACAAACAACATCGGCCATTTTTCCGCAACTGGTATTAAGCCAGCTAATGGATCTGAGCGATGGGCAGAAAAGCCAGGTTGATTTTAATGTTCGGTCTGGCATACAAAAATTGCAAAACTTTCAGCAAACAGATGGCGGCTTTAGCTATTGGCCCGGGTTTTATGAAAGCGATGAATGGGGCAGTAATTATGCCGGCCATTTTTTACTGGAAGCATCCGAAAACGGGTATAACGTGCCATCATCAATGCTGCAAAACTGGAAGCAGTACCAACGCAATAAAGCGCTGGCATGGAATGTAACAGAAGCACCCTGGTATGGCACTGATCTTGAACAGGCATACAGGTTGTATTTACTTGCGTTGGCAAAAGCGCCTGAACTTGGCGCCATGAACAGGCTGAAAGAATTAAAATTCTTAACGCCGGAGGGCAAATGGCGCCTGGCTGCTGCCTATTATCTTGCAGGGCAACCGCAAGTGGCTTTGCAACTAACAAAAGGCTTGCCTGTATCATTTCCGCAAAGGCCTAACCCCGGTTTTACTTTTGGCAGTGAGCTTCGCGATGAAGCAATGGTGCTGGAGGCGTTAACTGTTATGAACAGGCTTGATGAAGCGGGGCAAGTGGTACGCAGTGTTGCAGCAAAACTTTCGCAGGAAGATTGGTATAGTACCCAAACAACAGCCTATTCGCTTATTGCCATTGCGGAGTTTAGTGGAAGCAATAAAGGCGGCAAAAAAATAATACTCACGGGCACAGCAGGTGGAAAGAATGTTGATATTAACTCAACCGCCGCGGTATCGCAAACTGTTATCCCGTGGCAGGCTGATAAAGGCGCCGTACAAATAGCAAATAAGGGAAACAATGTGTTGTATGTACGTGTAATAAATTCGGGCCAGCCATTCAGTAATCAAACAGTACCGTTTGTTAATAACGCTAATGTGTTACAGGTGTCTGTAAACTTTCTCACAACAGAAGGTAATGCCATTGATATAACTAAAATAAAACAGGGTACTGATTTTGTGGCAAGGGTAACAGTAAATAATCCAGGCATGCGTGGGCAATACAGCAATATGGCGTTATCACAAATATTTCCCAGTGGCTGGGAGATTTTAAATACAAGATTGTTTAATACTGAAGGGGCCTTTAAGTCGTCACTAAGCGATTATATGGATATACGGGATGACAGGGTGTACCAGTATTTCAATATCAGGTCAAACGAAACACTTACATATTATGTGCAGTTAAATGCAGCGTATACGGGTAAATATTTTTGGCCGGGCGTGTATTGCGAGGCCATGTATGACCATACCATCAGTGGCGGTGTAACCGGCAAATGGGTTGAGGTGGTGAAATAGAGAGGTATTACACGCAAAGCCCGAGGTTTCGGGTGCTAAAGAGCAAAGAAAAAAGAGATGGTACTCAATGATGCCATCTCTTTTTCAATATTGTATATCCATTTCTTGTTTGATATCACGAACGGCACATTTCTCGAAATCAAAAAAAGATATTTGTTTTTTTGTATGGAATCTTTTTCAGTAGCGCATCTTAGTAAAGCCGCGTGCCTGAAGGGGGCTTGCGGCTAACAAGTATTGATCGCGGGGCGTTATGGTTCGTATAAGCAGCGGGTCATACGCCCGTGCGATTTAATTACCCTGCATAACTTAATCACATGTTGCCATGCGTTTTAACCACACCTAACATTTTATCGTTATTGCTTGTTTGTTGTACCTGTAATTGTTTTGCATGCAATGCAACAAGGCAAACCAAACAAACACCAAGCACTAGTCAAGCTGCCAAACAAACAACAGCATCCGCTCGAATTATCTATAACAACAAATACAAAGTGATACATGTATTTGTTGCTTTATGTGATAACCTGCACCAGGGCATTGAGCCTGTACCAAAAGGCATTGGCAATGGCCAGGACCCTGCAACTAATTTATATTGGGGTTGTGATTATGGCGTTAAGGCGTTCTTTAAAAATCTCACGTCATGGAAACTAATATCAACTACTCAAAATCCAGCGCCGCATATTTTAGAACGCTGTATTTTTAAGGAACCCACCTTTAACGCTTATATTGTTGCAGATGCTTATGATGGCGTCTATATAAAACAAACAATGGCGGATTTTTTAAATGCGGCAGCTGGAGTATCGGCCAATACAGTTGTTTTTCAAAACGATACTTTAGGGATTGCGGGTAATGCTGGCATGGTGGCATACATCGGGCATGAAGGGCTGATGGATTTTAGCCTCGACAGTTTTCCATCGCAGCATGACAGCCGGAAAAGAGATGCTGTTATACTTGCATGCGATAGTAAACAGTACTGGAATATGATATTACGCAAAGCTGGGGCTAACCCGCTGCTGTGGACGACCGACCTGATGTGCCCTGAAGCTTATACGCTGCATGCAGCTATTGCAGGTTGGCTTAATAAAGAAGCACCCATGCAAATTCAACAGCGCGCTGCTGAAGCATACAGCAAATACCAGCATTGCACATTGAGTGCGGCAAAATATTTGCTTGTTACAGGATACTAATAAAACGTACTGCAATAGCTTGGCAGGCTTATTTTATTTTTGAACTACAGTATATCCAATCAATTTATATGTGGCTGTTTTTTCAACCTTAATTATTTCACCTTTTTCAACGGGATCGAATTCTTGCCACATTGTACTGTAAGAAATAGACTGCCCATTATTTAGAGAAATTGTTTTTGTTCCTTTAATTTCCTTTACACCAATTACTGTAAAAATACCCACCCATTTATAACCAAGCCGCCTGTCAATAACAGTACGCAGAAGTGACAATAAATAAATGAAAATAAGTAATGCTAAAATCACTGCCACCAATATTAAATCATCTGCAGCCCTTGATGCATAGTCGTTAAATGAATGAGGGGCCGTCCAGTTGCTGGAATGCCTTGGGGGCAAAAAGGGGCCAACTAGGGGATAGCCCAAACACACAATTACTAAAAATAATATTCCTTTATTGTTAAGAGGCATAAAGTTGCTGAAAGGTATCTCGGCATTTTCATTAATTATTTCTTTTTGATATTTTCTATCGGG
>JABDGS010000165.1 GCA_013285915.1 Bacteroidota bacterium | reverse complement strand
GTGATTTTAAGAATGGTTATGTTGACGGCGGAAGAATTGACTATGTAAAAATTTTTAGTATTTCAGCAATTGTAATTCTATTGATAGCCTGCATAAACTTTATGAACCTAACCACTGCACATTCATTAAAAAGAGCAAAAGAAATTGGTGTTAGAAAAGTATCTGGTGCAGTGCGTTCGTCCATTATTAAACAATTTATGAGCGAGGCTTTGCTGTTTACTGTGCTGGCTGTAATAGTTGCGCTGCTTATGGCACGGCTTGTTTTACCGGCATTCAATTCATTTACCGGTAAACAAATAAAGCTGCCGTTTTACAGCAGCAGTTTTTGGCTGCAGTTATCAGGGCTCACTTTTGTTACAGCATTTATTTCAGGCTCTTACCCTGCATTATTTTTGTCGTCATTTAAGCCGGTATCAGTGTTAAAGGGAGCCATAAAATTTGGCCCCGGCATTACATTGTTCCGCAAAGGGCTGGTGGTTTTTCAATTCGCTCTTTCCATCACGCTTATTATTGCAACCATTGTTATATCACAGCAGGTTAGTTATATACAGTCAAAAAACATTGGCTTTGAAAAAGATAACCTGGTTTATGTTCCGCTTGAGGGCGACCTGCCGGGTAAATACCAGGTTTTTAAGCAGGAAGCATTAAAACAAACTGTAGTTGCCGGCGTTACACGCATAACAAACGTACCAACACAAATAGGGTTCAATACAATTGGTGTTGACTGGCCGGGCAAAGACCCCAACGCCAAGCCAATATTTTTTGCCGAGGAAGCTGGTTATGATTTTTTGAAAACAATGAAACTGCAATTAAGCGTTGGCCGTGATTTTTCAAGAAGCTTTGCTGCAGATTCTGCTAACTATTTGCTGAATGAATCGGCAGTACAAAAAATAGGATACACAAACCCGGTGGGTAAAACATTTAGCATGTGGGGTGTAAAGGGGCAAATTATTGGCGTTGTAAAAGATTTTCATTTTAGTTCGCTGCACGATGCCATTCAACCATTGATCATAAAGCTGGGTGAAAAAGAAGACTGGGGTTATGCGTTGGTAAGAGTAAAGGCAGGCAGCACGAAACAAGCCTTAACAAGCCTTGAAACAATTTGCAAAACCCTTAACCCAAAATTTCCATTTACATACCAGTTTGCTGATGATGATTATAAAAGTTTGTACACAAGTGAGCAGGTGGTTAACAAGCTTGCGGATTATTTTTCTTTCTTAGCCATCTTTATTTCATGTTTAGGCTTGTTGGGGCTTGCCATATTTACTGCTGAGCAACGCACTAAGGAAATTGGCATACGCAAAGCAATAGGCGCAACTGCCGGCGACATTATTGCAATGCTGTCGAAAGATATTGTGAAGCTGGTAATTATCTCTTCGCTTATTGCATCGCCTGTTGCATGGTTTTTTACCAATAACTGGCTGCAGGGTTATGTTTACAGGATACATTTAAGCTGGTATGTTTTTGTTGCTGCGGGGCTGGCGGTAGTTGTTATTGCTTTAGCAACGGTGCTGTACCAGGCTGTAAAAGCAGCTACAACCAACCCTGTAAAAAGCCTGCGGGCACAGTAGGGGTTAGTTGAATAGTAAGAAGCAGTTGATTGGTCGATTGCTAAGAAGTCAAAAACAAGCGGCTGTAAATTATTGGACAAGATCGCACCACATCGTCTTGCCATCGGCCAGGGCGGATCAGCATTACATGCGAATACAAACTTTTTTTAAATAATTTAGAAGCGGGGATTGATTGTGATAACAGGTAATGCAAGAAAAAAAAGAATTCAGGGGTGTATACGATGAAGGAAGCAATAAGAAACATAGTAATGCCGGTTTTTATTGGCATATTACTTTTTTGGATTGAGGTATTAATAGCTTTTAAGGGCCGCCCGTTTAAAATAGTGCTTGTTTACCCTGCTATATACATAATTGCAGCTTATTGCATTGTGAAAGTATATAGAAGATATGATGCCTGCGGTTGGTTTGAGATTGGAATTTGTGGGGGCAATATTCTTACTACAGCTTTTATGTTGTTATTCTTACCAAAAACACCTCTTAATTATATAGCAATTTATGTGTTATTAATAAATTGGCTGGCGATAACCGGTGCTTGTGTAATGCTGAAGTTTTTTGTGCGTGATGATAAGTATAGTGATTTCAAAAGATTTTTTAGATTAAGCAGTATAATTTTTGGTATATTATACATAGCGATATTGCTTTATGCATTGTTTTTCAAATCTATAGGTGCGACCGGCGTTAATTTAGTGCCGTTTTCAACAATTATGTCGTATATGACGGAGATGGCCAATAACAATTCGGGCGCGGCAATAAAGAATATACTGGCTAACATTTTTTTATTTATACCGTTGGGCTTTTACGCCGGAATTTTATTACGGAAAAGAAGGATGATAATTACGATAATGGTCATTATATTAATCCCAATAATTGTTGAATTGATTCAATATATATGGTCATTGGGAATATGTGATGTAGACGATGTTATTCTTAATGTTTTTGGTGGTTTAATTGGTATACTGGTGCTTAAGGCAGTTGAGAAATTATACAGCATGGTAAAGAAAGACGATACTGCCAGGTTATTTTTAATGTAGATACCTGAAAAGATAGACTCGTTTCCCCCAAATCTGCCACCAAGTGGCCCCTTTGGGGCAATCCGCAACCTGCAATCGCCAATCGGCTTATCTTCGCGCCATGGCACGTGTACTTTGTATTGATTATGGTGGAAAACGAACCGGTTTGGCTGTTACTGACCCGCTGCAGATAATTGCATCTGCCTTAACCACCATTGAAACAAAAGACCTGGTGCCGTTTTTAAAAACATACTGCCGCGATGAGCAGGTGGAACTTATATTAATTGGCGAACCAAAAAACTGGGACGATAGCGACACACACGCTACCCCGCTGGTAGCTGCTTTTATAAAAAGACTGCAAAAAGAACTGCCTGCCATACCCATAAAAAAAGTGGATGAACGCTACACCAGCCGTATGGCTGTACATGCAATGGTTGAAATGGGCATGAAGAAAAAAGACCGCCGGATAAAGGGCAATGTTGACCAGATAGCAGCTACCATTATGCTGCAGGAATACCTGAATAACAAGTAAGAACGGGGAAGGCTTGCAGCTTATGGCTTTAAGCTTTAAGCCATAAGCTGTAAGGAAGAAGAACGATTAACTTAACAGAGTTAGAAGCAAAGGGTCACTGGCTACCCAAACCGCCCCCGTAGCACGTTACACCAGATTTATGGCAATTTTTAGCGAATTTGTTTGCATATTTGCAGATTATTTTTTGCCCCAAAAGGGAAAGACAGTGATTTATGATATTACCCATTGTAGCTTACGGCACACCCGTTTTAAGAAAGATAGCACAGGATATAGCGCCCGATTATCCTAACCTGCAAAAATTTATTGATGATATGTGGGAAACCATGTATGCCAGTAACGGTGTTGGCCTTGCCGCCCCGCAGGTTAATAAGGATATAAGGATATTTGTAATGGACAGCACCCAAATTTTTGCCAACCAGGATGAAGAAGACAAAGGCAAATACCCTGATGAACCGGGTACAAAAAAGATATTTATCAATGCACACGTAAAGGAGTTTATCGGTACCGACTGGAGCTATAACGAGGGCTGCCTTAGCATACCCAAAATAAGGGAAGATATTACCCGGCCGGAACAAATTACACTTACCTACCTGGATGAGAATTTTGAGGAGCATACCGAAACCTTTACGGGTATATCGGCACGCATTATTCAGCACGAATACGACCATATTGAAGGCAAGCTTTTTATTGACCGTATTAAACCCTTTAAACGCAAATTATTACAAGGCAGGCTTGCCGACATAAGTAAGGGCAAAGTACAGGTTGATTATAAAATGAGTTTTCCTAAATGAGGCATGCGCTAACACTTTTTTTACTCCTCTCCTGCTGCCTTTGCGCCACCGCACAGGACACGGCAGTTACTGTTGACAAACATGTTTTTATTTTACCGTCGGTTATTGTGCATAACAAGCTTGACTATGCATCTATACTTCGCCGCATAAAGAACGATACCACTTTTTACAAGGCTTTTAAAACGCTGCGCACTATAAATTACACTGCGTATAATGATATAAAGATACCAGATAAGAAAGGCGCAATAAAAGCATCATACAACAGTAAAACTATTCAGCACCGTGTTAACGGCTGCAGAACTACGGAGTTTGTTGAGCAGCATACCACCGGCGATTTTCTTGACGGCAGGGGCAATTACAATTATACCACGGGTGATATGTATGCAGGCCTGTTTTTTAGCAAAACAAAAGTTTGTGGTGAAAATAATATTGTTGCAGGCAGCGTAATTACCACCGATGGCAAAAGCGGTATGGATAAACACAGGGAGCAGCTAAAAATGCTTTTCTTCAATCCCGGCAAAAAAATACCCGGCATACCTTTTATTGGCAATAAGCTTGACCTGTATGATGATGACGCGCATAAACTATATGATTACCGCCTTGATTTTATTAGCTACCAGGGCAGTTATGTTTACGTGTTCTCCGTAAAGCCCAAACCCGACCTGGGCTTTTTTAGAAGAAGTGATGTAGTGGTGGATGAGATGACCACCTGGTTTGATTTTAAAACCATGGAAGTGCTTAAAAGAGTATATAAGCTTAGCTATAAAGCCGCCGTGTACGATTTTGATGTTGATATGGAGGTTGAGCTTGCCCACACCCCCGATGGAATGCTGGTACCCAAAACC
>JABDGS010000164.1 GCA_013285915.1 Bacteroidota bacterium | reverse complement strand
ATACTTTCAAAAATATTCCGTTTAATTTTATACCATAAATACTATTTTTACTATTAATCTATACCTAAATAAGTATACATGAATTTACGCAGGCTTGAATGTTTTCTTATGCTGGCCACAGAGCTTAATTTTAGCAAGGCAGCAGAAAAACTCTTTATGGTACAACCACCCTTAAGCAGGGCAATTAAAGAACTTGAAGAAGAATTAGGTGTTGTGCTGTTCACCCGTAACAGCCGCAGGGTGCAACTTACCAAAGCAGGTTTTTTTTTAAAAGATGAAACCAAAAAATTGTTCGCTCAAATTGAGCATATAAAGGAACACCTCGCAGAAATGGGCGAAGGTAAAACGGGGAAACTAAAAATTGGGTACGTGGGTGCCGCCATGCATTCTGTGCTGCCGGGCATATTATCAGCACTTAAAGAAAAACTTGATATAAACATAGTGTTGGCTGAACTTAAAAACGAGGAGCAGGCAGATGCACTTAATACCGGCCAGATCGACATTGGTTTTGTGCGGAGTGTTCCCGAGCGGGGCGATATTGTTGCAACCGAAGTTTTTAAAGAAACTTTTTCAATAATACTACCTCTTAATCACAGGCTCGCTCCACAAAAAAGAATTGCTTTAAAGGAATTAGCAACCGAGCCTTTTATTGCCTTAAGCTACGACTGCGCACCAAAGCTCTGCGATTCTATTGTCAATATTTGCGTTCAATCGGGTTTTACGCCAAAAACAGCGCATGAAACAAGTCAGGTTAACAGCATTGTGCGGCTGGTTGAAAGTGGTATGGGTTACTCCATTGTGCCAACAAGCGTAAGAAATGCTTATGATATAAATGTAAAATTTATTGAGCTTAAACAGTTTGCAGAGCGGGCAAGACTTTTTTTAATGCACAAAACTAATGCGGAACCCCTGATAACAACAAGCGTGGCCGTAATTAAGGACTATATTAAACTGCAGGCCACTAAATAACAGGTTTAAGGTTATGGTACTTTAGTTAGTAGCCCTGAATGGCAGACATAACAGCTTACAGGCATTTACATGGATTTCTTCCCTCTGTTCTGTGTTTCTGCATCCTGTGGCCTGCTATGGTCAACATCCTCCGCAAAAATTTTAAACTGGAAACTTTAAACTGTAACTCTGTATTTTGCAATTATCACTACCTTTGCCTGCTTTTTAAAATTATTAAAATAACCATGCAACTATCTTCCATTTTACAACGGTTTAATGAACCGGAAACATTAAAAATGGCCAAACTTGGCCGCGAACTAAGGGCAAAAGGCATTGACGTAATTGACCTTAGCCTTGGTGAGCCCGATTTTGATACACCCCAACACATTAAAGATGCCGCAATAAAGGCTATAAATGACAACTGGAGCCACTATACACCCGTTGCCGGTTTTGCCGATTTGAAGGAAGCTATTTGTACAAAATTTAAGCGTGATAACAACCTTGACTATAAACCCGAAAACATTGTTGCCAGCACTGGTGCAAAGCAAAGCCTTGCCAACGCCATTTTAGCTTTGGCTGATGATGGTGATGAAGTTATTATACCAACACCTTATTGGGTAACGTATTCTGAACTGGTAAAAATTGCCCGGGCTAAAGTTGTTGAGATACACACCACTCCTGAAGCCGGCTTTAAAATAACACCAGCGCAGTTAGAGGCAGCTATTACAGGCAACACGAAAGTGTTCCTGTTCTCATCTCCGTGCAATCCATCAGGTGCTGTTTATAACAAAGCCGAATTGGAAGGATTGGCTGAAGTGTTTAGGAAACATCCCGGTATAACCATTTTGTCGGATGAAATTTATGAGTACATCAATTTTATCGGCAGCCATGAAAGCATAGCGCAGTTTGCCGATTTAAAAGACCGCGTTGTTATTATAAACGGCCTTAGCAAAGGCTTTGCCATGACGGGCTGGCGTTTAGGCTATATTGCCGCACACCCCGATATTGCTAAAGCTTGCGAGAAGTTGCAGGGGCAGTTTACCAGCGGTACGTGTTCAATCGCACAAAAGGCGGGTGTAGTTGCACTTACAACTGATCTGAGGCCATCAATGGAGATGGTTGAAGAATTTACACGGAGGCGTGCCCGTGTAATGGAACTTATAAAAGAAATACCGGGTATAAAATGTTTTGAGCCCGAAGGCGCTTTCTACATTTTCCCGGATATATCTTACTATTTTGGCAAAACCGATGGTGAAACAACAATCGAAAATTCTGCTGATTTCTCTATGTACCTGCTTAATAACGCTCATGTATCGTCGGTAATGGGCGATGCATTTGGTGAACCAAAATGTGTGCGCTTTTCTTTTGCCAACAGCCTTCCAAATATTGAAAGGGCCTGGGCAAGAATTAAAGAAGCATTGGCAAAATTGAAATAATATAATACCTGGATTCAAAATACAGGCAAAGTGATAATTTGAAAACTCCGTGATAACCTCATGGAGTTTTTTTTTGAGCCTGCCTGCGCGAGTAATCCAGTTGCTTTATTACATGATGAATGGTAAATGCATCAATATGCTGTAACCTTTATCTTTGTCCTCCAAATTAAATTTTATGTCACGTCCAACATCTTCAGAAGCGGGTTTCGGCCAGCATTATATTGCGCTTGCACAGGGCAGTTCAGCAAAGGAAGTTGTAAACAACCATGCGGCAAACATATTGCAGTTTTATACAAACCTGCCAGCGGAAAAAAAGGATTTTGCTTATGCAGAAGGCAAATGGACTATTACTGAACTGTTGCAACATTTAATTGATGCCGAGCGGGTGTTTACTTACCGTGCCATGCGCTTTGCGAGAAAAGATGCAACCCCGCTTGCCGGTTTTGATGAGAATGATTATGCAGCCAATTCTAACGCAGCAGCCCGGGACTTTGATGAGTTGAAGCAGGAGTTTACAGCAGTACGCAGGGCCACGGATATTTTTGTATCATCGCTTAATGATGAGCAATTACAACAGGGCGGCACATCAAATAACAAATTTATAACTGCCAACGCTCTTGCGTTTATTATTTACGGGCATTTGCTGCACCATATAAACATTATAAAAGAAAGGTATTTGGCCGCTTAACCTTAATAACGGCAATTAGTTAGCAATAGCAAGTGGTATGCTCGCCTCTTCATTTATACGATTGGGGATGGTGATCCTAAAAATGGTTCCTACGCCGTAGGTAGACCGTACGGTTATTTCCCCACCCAGCCTTGTTAAGGCTTCTTTTACAATATGCAGGCCAATACCCAGGCCTGTTACATTGTTGCTGCTGCGGAAAAACATTTTAAAAATATTGTTCAGGTGTTGTTCAAGTATACCTATTCCGTTGTCTTCTATTTCAATCATGGCTTTCTCTTCATTTACCGTAACATTCACCTTAACAACCGGGTTTTGCTCGGTTTGTTTTTGGTATTTAACAGCATTGCTTATAAGGTTATCAAGTATTACAGATATCCTGAATGAGTCATTTTTAAAAACTAAAGGTTGTTCAACTGTGAGGTGAAAATCAATATTTGGGTTTTGCATACGGCAAATGCTGATGCTTTCTCCAACCAATTTTAAAAAGTCTATTTCATTGGTTTCATCTTCAACACGTATACTTTTATAATATTCTATTATTTTTTGAATAAATACATCCATCCTGTTTACACAGGTTTCTATCATACCAAGGTAGTTATTGGGGTCAACTACCGATTCTTCCATTTTTGCCAGGTTTAAAATACCCATAACAGAGGCTAATGGCGATCTTAAATCGTGCGAGGTGCTGTATACAAACCTGTTAAGCTCATCATTTGTTTTTTCAAGCTCAAAAACTTTATGCTTCAGCTGCAACCGCATGGTGTATATTTCATAAGCGTTCTGTATCGCATTTTGCAGTTCAAACTCGTCCCAGGGTTTTTTAATATACCTGTATATTTCGCCTTTATTAATAGCGTCAATTATTGCTTCAGCGTCGGTATAACCTGTTAATAATATGCGTACCGGGTCGGGGTGGGAAGTGCGGACTATTTGAAAAAATTCAACCCCGGTTGATTGCGGCATACGCTGGTCTGCGATTATTACATGCACCTTTTCCTTGTTAAGAACGCCCATACCTTCCGCCGCTGATGACGCTGTAAATACCTGGTACATTCTGCGAAAGGATGCCTGGAAGGACAACAGGTTGTTTCTTTCGTCATCAATGTACAATACCTTTATTTTTTTCTCCTGGCTGTTCATTGGATTTTATAAAGTTAATTAAGTTATGGGTTGTATATGGGGTAAAGTTAAAATAAATTCGGCTCCGTTACCGGGCGACGAGTTTATAGTTATTTTGCCATGGTGTTTTTCAATTATCTTAAACACTATGGCCATACCAAGGCCGGTACCTTCGCCCACATCCTTAGTGGTAAAAAAGGGCTCAAATACACGGTGTTTAACTTCTTCATTCATGCCAATGCCTGTATCCTTAATGCTTATTTCAATTTTGTCACCCTCAATATCGCTGGTCCTTATGGTTAAGTATTCAGCTTCACTCC
Organism: Bacteroidota bacterium; assembly: GCA_013285915.1. Lineage (GTDB taxonomy): Bacteria > Bacteroidota > Bacteroidia > Chitinophagales > Chitinophagaceae > JABDFW01. Next base: position 242 of record JABDGS010000164.1, on the reverse strand, counting down.
TCTCCGGTTTTGCATTAATGGCCTGTAACCCGTTTGTAATTATATTCATAAATACCTGGTTAAGCTTGCCCGGGTAGCACTCAATATCGCCCTTTGCATTAAATTGTTTTATTACCTGCACATAAAAAGGAATGTTATTGCGTATAAGTACTATGGTTGACTCAATGCCATCATGTATGTTGGCTATTTTCAGTTCACTCTCATCAAGCCTGCTAAATGTCCTTAGGCCACGTACAATTTCG
>JABDGS010000163.1 GCA_013285915.1 Bacteroidota bacterium | reverse complement strand
GCACAGGTGCAAAACATACCGGCATCAGCCTCAATAAATAACGTTGAAAAAAGTAACCCTTTTTCCCGTACCTCTTCGGCGGATGATTCTGTTTTTAATCATATCCATATTCTCCCAAACCTTGCGGTGGGCAGAATCACTCTTTCAGTTGATGATGCAAACCCCAATGTAATTCAGCAGGGCGAGTGTGTTATTTATAACAGCACCGGCGCCCCGGTTGCAAAAAGCCCATTTACCACAGGCACAACCCAAATTTATGTTACCACGTTACCGGCAGGTATGTATTATGTTACGCTGATGCAGCGTAATGGCGAAGTAGCCACAAGAAAGTTTTTTGTAATGAGATAGGTATAAACTACAGCACCTTTGATAAAAAACAGTTTCCATGATAAGTTGAAGAAATTTATTGTGCCTGCTGCAAAAAATTTGCACAGTTGCCGTATAATTGTAGGAGTAATATACGTTATAGTTATTACCGAACATAGCCTGGAACAACCTGGTATGAATTAGAACACATACAAATTCCTATACCTTTATAGCAATGGTTAAAAAACTAACTCTGCTTATTATATCAACCCTGCCATGCAGTTTTTTAAGCAATATATTGTACGCCCAAACACATTTGCTACCCCCAAACCAGCCTGAACAGGATGCCTGCAATGCAATTCCTGTTTGCGGCACATTCTACACTCCTTATAGCTACCAGGGTACTGGGAGGGTGTTAGACCTTAACAGGACACCATGCGACGATATTAACGGCGGCGGCGAAGCTAACGTTGTTTGGTTAAAACTTGTAGTAACAAAACCCGGAAAAATATTGTTTTCTATTAACCCGGTTGATGCACAGGATGACTATGATTTTGCAGTACTAAATACAACTGGTGTTCCCTGCGCTCAATTATCGCCAAATAATGTTGTGCGCTGTAATTTTAATGCCAATGTTCCCGGCAGCAGTGTAACTGGCGCTGTAGGCCTTAGCCTGTCGTCTACCGAAACCTCGGTGGCTGGCGGTACATTTGGCCATTTTTTTTGTTCTGGTATTGATGCTGTAGCAGGCGAAACGTACCTTGTTATGATAAATAATTTCGGGCACGATAACGCGCCCGGGCCAAGCAGTGGATTCACAATAGATTTTACAGGTACTACAGCTACCTTTGCAGTGGGAACTTCGCCGGAACTTTCTAATGTTTTAGCCCCTGTTTGCGGCAATACTATGTCGGTAACGATAACATTAAAACCCCCCGTACTTTGCAGTTCAATCGCCGCCGACGGAAGTGATTTTACAGTATCTGGGGGTGCCACTGTAAGCAGCGCTTCAGGGGTTAACTGTACCGGAGCCCAGGGTTACACAAATGCAGTTACACTAACACTTGCAAGCCCGCTTTTGCCGGGTATATATACTATTAACGCAAAACAAGGTACAGATAATAATACCTTGTTAGGCTTGTGCGATAATGAATTGCAATTGCCTGCAAGCCTTACGTTTACTGTACCGCCACCTATTGTAACTATTGACAGTCAATTTATATGTTATAGCCAGTTGCCCTATACATGGAACGGAATACAGGTAGCAAAGGGTGGCAATAATGCAGCAACCTTTGTAGCCCGGTCTTCGGGTGGCTGCGACTCAACAATTATACTAAACTTAACTGTTAGCAACCCGCCTGTAACTACCAACACAATAAAACTAATATGCAGCGGCGATACTTATAAACTGCCCTGGAATGATAGTGCTGTAAATAGTGCAGGCATATTTACACATACGTACCCGGCCGTAAGCGGCTGCGATAGCGCGGTTTCAATAATAACCGTACGTGTTGACAAACCATCACAGATCATTCAATCCTTTATTTGCCTTGATTCTTCAAAAACACTCTCTATCGGGCAGGGCTACAGTAACTACCTTTGGAATAATGGGGCTACAACACCGACAATTACTGTAAATACCACAGGTACCTATACCGTAAAGGCAATAGATAGCGTTGGATGCGGCGTTAGCGACACTATAAATGCATCTTTTGATATTATACCCCGCAGCCTTGCTAAAAATATACCACTATGCAAGGGCACTACAATAACTATTAATGCAACGCAGGGTTTTATTAGTTATTTATGGAATGATGGCAGTACGCAACCTTCACTTAATGTAAGTGATGCGGGTACTTACACGGTAAACATTGTTGATACCAATGGCTGCCCGGGTGCTGACACCGCAACAGTAATTACGGTTTTACCGCCAGCCAATTTTTTAGGGCCGGATACTACCAAATGCTTCTACAATAGTATTTCAATTGTAGTAAATGGCGTCTTTAATACCTATGCGTGGAGCACCGGCGCTACCGCACAAAATATTTTTGTGCCGGTTGCGGGCACTTACTCACTAACGGTTACAGATACCAACGGTTGCACCGGCACAGATTCGATAAAAGTTATTGATTCTGCCTGCGCCCAATATATATACCTGCCTACAGCATTTACCCCTAACGGCGATGCGCATAATGATGTTTTTAAACCCTTATTCGCTGGTATTGCCACAACATACAACCTGGTTGTATATAACCGGCTTGGGCAAAAGGTGTTTGAAAGTAATAGCCCTGCCAACGGCTGGGATGGCACGCTTAACGGCCAGCCACAACCCACGGGCGTATACGTTTGGTTTTGCAGGTACAGTTTGGCGCAGCAGCAACCAGTGGTGCAAAAAGGCACAATTATTTTAATACGGTAAAGGTTTATCAGTATAATTCCAGTCTTATCGGTTGGGGAGGATGTTGCTTAGCAGGTATTTATTTTAGCAGTATGAAAAAGACGGTATTCATTTTTGTACTGCTGTTAAACAGCACTATAACCTTTTGCCAGCACGCAGCCGCTCCTGAATACATAGTAAAAACCAATATAAACTACATATCCGGCGATACGCTGAAAGCAGACATTTATCTACCAGCATCCTATAAAAACCAAAAAAATGCTGCCCTTATTTTTATTGATGGCTTTGGCGGCGATTTTAGAAAACTTGATCACTATACAGGGTGGGCAAAATTTGCTGCTACACAGGGTTTTGTAAGTATTCTATACAGCTCAAGACAGGGGTATATAAAGCCAGCTTTTGAAAAGTTAGTTGATTTTATTTATGCAAATGCTGGTAAATATTTTATTGATACAAGCAGGCTGGCTGTTTACGCTGGTAGTGGCAACGTGCCCGAGGGATTACCGTTGGCCAACAGCGACACAAGGGTTAAAGCTGCCCTGATTTTTTACGGCCCCGCAAAAATTGACAGCTTCAGGCTTGATATGCCGGTATTGCTTATTCGCGCCGGCCTTGACAATGTGCAGCTAAACCAGATGCTTGACTCCCTTGCCCATAGTGCACTGGCTGCAAATGCGCCTTATACCATTGTAAATTTAAACACTAAATTGCATGCGTTTGAGGATTTTAGTGACAGCAGCAACACGGCGCAGCTTTTACTGCCCCTTATCAATTTTTTAAAAGAGAATATGGGCGCGCATGCGCATAATAACTTTTTGCTGCATGGGCAGGAAGTAATTGGCGCAAGAGAAATGTATAAAGGCAACTGGCAAGCATCCCTGCAAGCCTATACCAGGGCTTTACAATTTAGTCCCGGCAATGATGAAACAGAACGGCAGCTTGGTAATATTTGTATAGAACTAAAGGATTATGAAAAGGCGTTGCAATATTACGATAGCTCACTGGCGCACGGCAACTGGCGTAAAGGTGAGATTGCCCGGAAAAAATTGCTGGCTTATGCAGTATTAAATAATTCCGAAGCAGCCGTAAAGGAAATACGTTTTCTTAAAACGATAGGCTTTTTTAAAGAAGCTGATTATGTTGGGAAGGAGGAATACAGAAATGTTTTGAATTCAGAAGCGTATAAAAAATATAAAGATGAGAAAGAAGGTAATAAATGAAGCTACCCTATATTTTTCAATACTAACAGGAGTTTCGTATAGACTGAAGTGAGCAATTTTTCTTGGATATCCCTGCAAGAGATGCATAAGTCAGAACAGGGTAACACCCTGTGGAAAACGGGTTAGGAACATTTATTGCTTGAAAAGCAGACAGCAATAAGCATGGGTTCATACAGCCCGCTGCGGCGAAATACATATAGCATGCAGGCTTGCATAAAGCTTAATAATATTTTGTATTGAATTGAATGGCGTGCGACAAATAAAAGTAATCCGTTATTAAGGTGTCAAGCCTTGATACATCACTAAGTATAAGTGCAACACGTTTCTTTTTATAGGTATTGGGGTTACTGTCACTACCAGCGGTTTCATCCTTTATAAACTGGATAAGGTATTGAAGGTAAAATTCTTTCTGTCTGCTAATGTCATATTTATTTTCATCATACGTGCGGTAACTTATATACTCGTACATATCGTATTCGGCATAGGCTAACGTGCGTTTATACTGATGGTAAAAGTAAGTGCCGCCATTTGTAATTTCAGCATGTATATCGTTAATGGTTTGGTATATAGCTACCAGCTTTTTTCTTCGCCCGCTTTTATTAGCTGTAACGTCTTTAAGTTTTAAAAAATAGGCATAAAGTAGGTAATATTCATCTTCGCCAGCAAGACTGCCAAAGCTCGCAAAACCTTCTTTGTCAGCAGCCGTGTAGTTTTGCTGGTTGCTTTCATCGGCAGCATAGCTTTCTTCTGGGCTTAAAATATATTCTTTTCGGTTTAAATGAGGATAGTAATGAAGTATTTTTCGCAAAACCACGTTGGTGTACGATAAAGTGTCTCCATCCTTTGCATAAA
>JABDGS010000162.1 GCA_013285915.1 Bacteroidota bacterium | reverse complement strand
AAATAAATTTTTTAGAATATATACGACGACTTACGTAGATTTGATATTGTTTAAAACCTGGTGCACTTGTATCATAAAAATTTGGATATATGCCTGTAAAATGCCGGCCAGACATTGACTGAATACAGGCACTTAGGCCGGGTTGCAGAGATGCAACCGGCGTATGCAGATTAGCTCACGGGTACAAGGGTAATTGGGATATATTAGAGAATAAACAATAAACTGAAACCTATGTTCAAAAATTATTTAATTGTTTCTGTAAGAAATTTTTGGCGCAACAAAACTTTTTCGGCTATTAATATACTCGGCCTTTCCATAGGCATTAGTGCAGCGCTCGTTATTTTTTTAATTGTTTACTATGAGGTGAGTTATGATAAAGGAGTGCTTGACGGCGACAGGGTTTACCGCGTGGTTATGGACATGAAATTTAACGGTAACGATGGCCACAGCGCGGCTTTGCCAGCTCCGTTGGGGCCTGCAATACAAAGAGAAGTTACTGGTGTTGAGAAAGTAATACCAATGTTCACTTTCCAGGGCGAAGGCGATGCAAAAGTTAGCGTTGTAAATAATAATCCTTTAAAGCCAGTTATATACAAAAAGCAACCAAACATTGTTTTTACAAATGCACAATACCTGCAAATGCGGGGTTATGTATGGCTGGCGGGATCGCAGCAAAATGCCCTGCAAAAGCCTTTCAGCACGGTCTTGAGCGGGAGTAAGGCAAAACAGTATTTTCCAGGCGTTGCATTTACTAATGTAGTTGGTAAACAAATTACTTACAATGATGAGTTAACAACAACCGTAACAGGCGTGGTACAGGATAAAACTGAAAACTCATCAGTTACCGCTGATGAATTTATATCATTGCCTACCATTGCCAAAACACAACTGCAGAATAGCTTTATGATGAATGTTTGGGATGACTGGATGGCGTACTCAACTTTATGGATACAGTTATCAAAGGGTACCAGCGTTGCGGCAACTGAACTTCAGTTAAAAGGGCTTTTAAACAAATACAACAAAAACGCGAATAAAGATGCAGCCAACAGTATGGCGTTTAAGTTGCAGCCTTTAAGCGACGTGCATTTTAATGGCCTTTACCAGGGCTTTCAGCAAAGGGTGGCGCACCGGTCAACCATGTATGGGCTGCTTGCTATTGCTGGCTTCTTATTGCTGCTCGGCTGCATAAACTTTATAAACCTTACTACCGCGCAGGCAAGCCGCAGGGCGAAAGAAATTGGTATACGCAAAACTATGGGCAGCAGCAAAAATCAATTAGTGTTACAATTTTTAAGTGAAACATTGCTGGTAACAATAATGGCTACTATTTTATCAATAGTATTAACGCCCCTGTTGCTGCAGTTGTTTAAAGATTTTACACCGCCCGGTTTAAGGGTAAGTATGTTGTACACGATGGGTGTGGGCGTGTTTTTAGTATCGCTTGTTATGCTGGTAAGTTTTCTGTCAGGCTTATATCCTGCACTGGTGTTATCGGGCTACAAACCCGTGCTGGCTTTAAAAAACCAGGCGTATACAAGTACGGGGCAAACACGTACCGCATGGGTGCGTAAAACGCTTACTGTATCGCAATTTATAATTGCACAATTTTTTGTAATTGCCACGGTTATTGTAAGTAAACAAATAAATTATTCTCTTACTGCTGATATGGGTTTTAGAAAAGATGCTGTACTTAATTTTAATACTCCGTGGAATCCACGCGATACGCTGTCAAAAGTTAAAGTTGCTGCTTTACTTAATAAGTTAAAAGCAATGCCCGGCGTTCAGTTAGCCAGCCAGGGTTTTTTGGCGCCGGCTACCGAGGGTGCCGCATTTGGCAGTATAAAGTATTTCGACGGGCAAAAAGATATAAAAGTTGATGTGCAGGTTAGATGGGGAGATGAAAACTATTTAAAGCTGTATGCTGTTAAACTTCTCGCAGGGCGTACCATAATCCCCAGTGATAGTATAAAGGAGTGCCTTATAAATGAAGAATACGCGCGGGAGATGGGTTTTGTAAAACCCCTTGATGCACTAAACAGGCAGATTGAATGGGGAAAAGATAAATATACCATAACCGGAATTATGCGTGATTTTCATGAACATTCTACACATGGTCTTATTGATCCTATTGTGTTTAAATATGGCACTGGGAATATGATTCACATTGCATTGCAACCCCAGGCTGGGGAATGGAAAAATACCATCAGCAGTATTGAAAAAGCATATACTTCAATTTACCCCGGCGAAGATTTTTCCTATGCTTTTTATGATGATACAATTGCCAAATTTTATAGCGAGGAGCAAAATACTGCAAAGTTGCTGAGTTGGTCAACCGGGCTTACAATTTTGATAAGCTGTCTTGGGTTGCTCGGGCTGGTAATATACACAACCGAAACACGGGTTAAAGAAATAGGGATAAGAAAAATATTAGGTGCATCTGTAACGCATATTGTATCAATACTGTCAAGGGATTTTATTGTACTGGTAATATTGGCTTTTGCTATAGCGGCGCCTGTTGCCTGGTGGGCTGCGCATAAGTGGCTTGAAGGTTTTGCTTATAAAACAAGTGTTAGCTGGTGGGTATTTGCGGTTAGTGGTTTTGGAATGGTTGCCGTGGCTATAATTACTTTAAGCATACAAACAATTAAAGCTGCTGTAGCAAACCCTGTAAAGGCAATAAAGGCTGAATAAAATGTTGTTGAATAACGGCCAGGAGCTGAAGTGAGCGACGCAACAACTGATGCTATATAAATAAAGGCACGGAACATAAAATATAAAACACGAAACAGAGAACAAAAAACCACCATAAATATGATAAAGAACTATTTAAAGGTAGCCATACGCAGCCTGCAAAGGCAAAAGGGGTTAACGTTTATTAACGTATTTGGTTTATCAACGGGCCTGGCCTGCTTTGTATTATTTATGCTGTATGCGGTTAATGAATTTAGTTTTGACCGGTTTAATAAAAATGCTGCAAATATTTACCGCACCTATTTGCAGCGCGAAGCAACGGCAAACAATGCGGCAAGTGCTTCAGCCTACATGCCTATGCCTTTAGCCGCAGCCATGCAGCGGGACTTACCGGGCGTAGAAAGCACCGTGCGTTTTAAGCAAAGTTTTGATGAGAGTTTTATAAAGTTTGGTAACCAGGTAATACGCGAGCATATAAGTTTTGCCGGGCCAAAATTCTTTTCAATGTTTTCTTTCCCGCTTATTAATGGTAATCCAGCGTCGGCATTAAGTGACATACATAATGTTGTTTTAGGTGAGAATACAGCCAGGAAATTGTTTGGAAATACTGATGTTGTTGGCAAGACGCTGCAGATTAAAATAAATGATGACTTTGAGGCATTTACAATCAGCGGTGTTGCTAAGGAAGTGCCATCCAATTCAACGATAACATTTAATGTGCTGGCAGACTTTGACTATGTGGAAGCTTCTGACAAAAGATCAACAAATAACTGGAACCGCAGCGGTTATCAAACTTTCGTTCAGTTAAAGCCCGGCAGTTCATTACCCGGCGATAAAGAAACGATGATAGCCTTTAGAAAAAAATATTACCCCGAAGAAGATAAGCAGGACAGGGCAAACGGGTGGACTGCTAAGGGGGCGGCACGCCACTTTGCTTTTCAACCGTTGTTAACTATGCACACCAATACAAAAATATCAGGGGCTGGTGTAACCCCTGTAGACCCTAAATCAATTTGGATGGTACTGGCCATAGCAGGAGGTATATTACTTATTGCCTGCATTAATTTTACTACCCTGGCAATTGGCCGCTCGGCGGGGCGTGCAAAAGAAGTTGGCGTGCGCAAAGTTATTGGTGGTAGTAAAAAAACAATTATGCACCAGTTTCTTACTGAGGCATTTTTATTAACTATTATTTCTGCTACACTTGCTTTTGTGCTGGTTGAGTTATTGCTGCCATATTTTAACCAATTATCAGGCAGACAACTTACATTTTCATTTGTGCAGTTTCCCCAGATGATATGGCTATTGTTTGGGCTGTTATTATTGGTGGGATTTTTGTCTGGCAGCTATCCTGCCCTTGTTTTAGCATCCTTCAGGCCGGTTGAAGTATTAAAAACAAAAGTTAAGCTTGGCGGTGCCAACCTGTTTACAAAAGCATTGGTAACGGTGCAATTTGTACTTTCTGCAGGGCTTATTATTTGCACCTGCATAGTGTTGCAGCAACTGCGTTATATGCAATCAAAAAACCCAGGTTATAATAAAGAGAATGTAGTTGTGGTAGATGTTAACGGCATAAGTGACACTAAAAAATTGTATGGATTACTTAAACAAAAATTATCCGCTTACCCTGAAATAAAAGGAGTGGCCAGTGCAGAGCTTAGCCTTGGAGAGGGAGAGGGATGGAGCCAGACCTCTTATAAATATAATAACAAGGCGGATAAAGAAATGTATGAATATGTTGTAGATAATAACTATTTGCAGGTAATGGGAATGCAGTTGTTGGCCGGCAGAAATTTTAACCCTCTTATTTCATCTGATACGCTTACCTCTGTGATAATAAACGAGGCGATGATGAAAGATTATGGGTGGACACTTAAAACAGCCGTGGGTCAGCAACTGAAAGGCTATACTGATGATGTTAAACAAACACCTGTAGTTATTGGTGTGGCAAAGGATTTTAACTTCCTGTCGTTTAACAGCACCATTGAGCCGCAAATGTTTGATCAATTTTTCTACATGCCCTTTAAGGTACTGGTACGTATTGCACCTGGCGACCCTGCTAACGCACTTTCCAAAATACAGGAGGCATGGAAAAGTGTGGCAGGCGATTATCCTCTGAAATATAGCTTTCTTGACGATAATCTTAGCCGGTTTTACAAAAGCGAACAGCGCTGGGGCAGTATTATTGGCTGGGCAGGTGGCATATCAATTTTTCTTGCCTGTCTTGGTTTACTTGGCCTTGCGGCGCTGGCCAGCATAAACCGTAAAAAAGAAATGGGGATACGTAAAGTGCTTGGGGCATCAATAACCGGAATTGTTGGTTTGCTGTCAAAGGATTTCTTAAAACTTGTTACAATTGCATTTGCCATAGCAACGCCTTTAGCATGGTATTTTATGCACCAGTGGCTTCAGGCATATCCATACCGTATAAGTATTGAATGGTGGGTGTTTGCTGCTACAGCATTGGCAACGTTATTAATAGCACTTTTAACT
>JABDGS010000161.1 GCA_013285915.1 Bacteroidota bacterium | reverse complement strand
TAACCTCAGTTTGATTATGTATACTTCCATCAATCTCAATAATCAATTTTAATTTATGGCAATAAAAGTCCGCGATATACATACTAACAGGATGCTGCCTTCTAAACCTCAGTCCTTCAAAATTCCCTTTTAAATATCCCCACAAAATTGTCTCCGAGTGCGTCATGTTTCTCCTCAGTTCTTTCGCCAAAGCAAAAACTATAGGGTGGGCTTCATTAAACATCCCATCCTTTTTAAAAGCCGATTTACTATTTGTTTGTTCGCTACTCATCGTTCTTCAAGTCCCCCTTAAGGGGGATTTAGGGGGTTATGTCTGCTGCTATCTCAATCGCTTTTTTTAACGCTCCTAATTTATTATTTACTTCATGCAGCTCGCTTTCAGGGTTGCTTGCTGCAACTACGCCGGCGCCGGCCTGGTAATGCAGTGTATTCTGCTTACTTAAAAAAGTGCGTATCATAATAGCATGGTTACAGCTGCCATCAAAACCTATGCTGCCAACACAACCGCCATAATAGCTTCTCGGCGTTGGTTCGTATGCGTCAATCAACTCCATGGCCTTAAATTTAGGTGCCCCGCTTAAGGTGCCGGCAGGAAAGCTAGCGGCCAGCAAAAAGAATGGGTTTGATCCTTCAGCCACTTTGCCCGTTACTTCACTCACCATGTGTATTACGTGGCTGTAATAATGTACCTGCCTGTACTGGCTAACTTCAACATTTGTGCAAACGCGGCTAAGGTCGTTACGGGCAAGATCAACAAGCATGGTATGCTCCGCATTTTCCTTAGCGTCGAGCAATAGGGCATCTGCAAGCGCGTTATCTTTTTCTTCGTCGCCGGTACGTTTAAATGTGCCTGCAATTGGGTGCACAATGGCTTTACCATTTTTTATAATAAGCTGCGATTCGGGGCTTGACCCAAACAGCCTGTAATCGCCGTAGTCAAAATAAAACAGGTATGGGCTGGGGTTAATGCTGCGCAATGTGCGATATACATTAAACTCATCGCCTGTAAAAGGTTTTTTAAAACGCCTGCTTAATACTATTTGAAAAACATCACCTCTTAAGCAGCTTTTTATACCTTTTTGCACCATTTGCATATACGCTTCATCGGTCATATTACAAAGCTCATCAGCCGAAGCTTTAAAAGGAAAAGAGGGTACATCTTTACGTACAACCTGGTGCACCTGGTAGAGAAAATATTGCACCAGAAGGTAGATGTATACCGCAACGACCAGATACCATTGGAGAAAGTAAAGGAATATGATAAGATAATTCTTTCGCCGGGCCCTGGTATACCTGAAGAAGCGGGGTTGCTGCTGCCACTAATAAAAGAATATGCCCCAACTAAATCAATATTGGGTGTGTGTTTAGGCCACCAGGCCATAGGGCAGGCATTTGGCGGAACATTGGTAAATCTTACAACCGTGTACCATGGTGTAGCGACGAAAATAAGGGTAGTGAAAAGTGAAGAGTTAAAAGTTAAAAGTGAAGAAGCAAAACCTTCATCACAATCCGCAATCGGCAATCTGCAATCTGCAATCTTCGCTGGTTTACCCCAGGAATTTGTTGTTGGCCGTTACCATAGCTGGGTGGTAAGTGAAGAGGGTTTTCCTGCTGAGCTTGAAATAACTGCGCGTGATGAAAGCGGTATGATAATGGGGCTGCAGCATAAAACCTACGATGTGCGGGGCGTACAGTTTCATCCTGAAAGCGTGTTAACACCTGATGGCGAAACGATAATGAGGAATTGGCTTGGCTCATAAATTTTGGTAGTATTAGCCTCCAATATAAAAGATTAACAAACACCAAGTATAAACAAACATTTAGTAACAATTTTAAGTAATCCTTATCATCCTGAAAATCCTGCAAAATCCCCGTAATGAAAAAGATATTACAATACTTATTCGAGCATAAAACGTTAAGCCGCGAACAGGCAAAGGAGATTTTGACCAACATCTCCAAAGGAATGTATAATGACCATGAGGTTACTGCATTTATTACTGTCTTCCTAATGCGCAGTATTACTATTAACGAGCTGGAAGGTTTTCGCGATGCACTCCTGGAATTGTGCGTAAAGGTTGATCTTGGCGATAACAAAACGATGGATATTGTTGGCACCGGTGGTGATGGCAAAAACACATTTAATATTTCAACGCTGTCTTGTTTTATTGTAGCAGGTGCGGGGCATAAGGTCGCAAAGCATGGCAATTACGGTGCATCAAGCATAAGCGGAGCGTCAAATGTAATGGAGCAGTTGGGTTACAAATTTAAAAATGATAATGCCCAATTAAAGCGCGAAGTTGAAGAAGCAAATATTTGCTTTTTACACGCGCCAATGTTTCACCCTGCTTTAAAAACGGTAGGGCCCATTCGTAAAAATATTGGCCTGCGTACATTTTTTAATATGCTTGGCCCAATGGTTAACCCTGCATCGCCTGCTTACCAACTGGTAGGCGTTTATAATCTTGAAATGGCCAGGATATACAATTACCTGTTACAACCAACAGGCAGGTCATTTACCATCATCCACGGCCTTGATGGTTATGATGAAATATCGCTTACAAACGATACCAAGGTAATAACCAATAAGGGTGAATTTATTATGACGCCTGAACAAGTAGGTAAACGTATGGTAGAACCGCAGGATATTTATGGCGGCAATACTGTTGAAGAAGCTGCAAAAATATTTACAAAAGTAATAAAGGGCGAAGGCTCGTGGGCGCAGAGTGCTGTGGTGTTGGCAAATGCAGCTATGGCACTAAATTGTACGGGTGAATATGAAACGTACGACGATGCATATCACTCTGCTGTAGACAGTTTGGAAACAGGGAAAGCGTTTGATGCATTGAATAAATTAATTGCGTTGCAGTAGAAACCCCTAAATCCCTTAAAGGAGACGTTTGGAACGTAGAAATTTACAGGATGATTACCATATTTTAGTTTGAAATGAAACAGGATAAAAATAACCTCAACCGGCATATAAGCCCTCCTTTAGGCCCGCCCGTGCCGGAACGGACGGGGGATGGGGGCATCCTCTCCGCCATCATCGCGGATAAAAAGGAAGAAGTTGCGTTAAAAAAACGCCTTGTACCTGTTGAGGCATGGCAGGATCTGCCGCATTGGCAGGAACAAAGGGTTTCGCTGAAGGAATCGTTGTTAAAGCCAAATTCAACTGGGATAATTGCAGAGTTTAAAAGAAAATCACCATCAAAGGGTATTATCAATGGCACAGCCGAAGTAGGCGATGTGGTATCAGCGTATGATACTGCAGCAGCAGGTATTTCAATATTGACTGATGAAAAATATTTCGGCGGTACTAATGATGATGTAATGATTGCGCGCCAGGTGGTGAGCGTACCAATTCTGCGCAAAGACTTTATGATTGATGAATACCAGTTATACGAAGCGCGGGGCATAGGTGCGGATGTTATTTTACTTATTGCTGCTAACCTTACACGGCAACAGGTGCAGCATTTAGCAGGCAAGGCGAAAGAGCTGCAACTGGAGGTGCTGCTAGAAATACATAATGAAGAAGAGGCGGAGCATATTTGCGATGCGGTGGATTTTGTTGGCATAAATAACCGCAACCTTAAAACATTTGAGGTTGATATAAATACATCGTTACGGTTAATAAAGTATATACCTGCCGATAAACCGGCAATTGCAGAAAGTGGTATAAGTAATACCGATACTATCGTAACTTTACGCCGTGCCGGTTTCAAAGGGTTTTTAATTGGAGAGAATTTTATGAAACAGGCTGATCCTTCGGTTGCCTTTGCTGATTTTGTGAACAAGCTTCGAACCGCAATGAAAACGGTATAGAAGCATAAAACAACCTTCATGAGCGGGGCAGATATTATTTCAGATGATCATAATGTTTCGGCCCGGCAAGGCGCAGGCCATTCGCGGCTGCGTGTTAAGGTATGCGGTATGACGGATGCCGAGCAGGTACGGGAACTGGATGAGATGGGTATTGAGTTTGCAGGCTTTATATTTTACCCGCGTTCCCCACGGTATGTATTAAAAAGTATGTCTGCTGAAGATATACGGAAAATAAGGCGGCGTATAAATAAGGTTGGCGTTTTTGTAAATGCTACGGCCGACGAGGTGTTGAAAACTGTTGATAACTGTGGCTTGTACCTTGTGCAGTTACACGGTGATGAATCACCAAAAATATGCGAGCGCATAGCTGATTATATCACCGTTGTAAAGGCTTTCAGGCTGGCGGAAGATGATAATGTAATGTGGAAGATCAAGGATTACCAGGATGTAGTTGACATGTTTATGTTTGATACAGAAGGCGCTGGGTATGGCGGCACAGGCAAAAAATTTAATTGGGATAAGCTGAAGGGGCTGAACATTAGAAAACCGTTTTTTTTAAGTGGAGGCATAACGCCTGATGACGCTGAAGCACTTAAAGAATTTCAAAAAGAGACTGTTGCCAAAGACCTTTTTGCCGTTGACATAAACAGCAAATTTGAAATAATGCCGGGTGTAAAGGATATGGGAAAGATAAGACAGTTTGTAGGGCGGCTTTAACCAGGCTTTTCCTGATTCTGATTCGCCTGTAAGTGGAGTACTGCCTAATCAGGTATAAAATAATAATCAGGTTAATTATAAATCCGAGTATAATCAAAGTTCGGAACGCAATATTGAACGATTTACCTCAGTTGCTGGATATTTATAATGATATTATCCTGCACACCACTGCCGTGTATGATTATGAGCCACATACACTTGAAATGCGAAAGCAGTGGTTTGATGCAAAGCAACAACAGGGGTTTCCAATATTTGTAGCTGATGATGAGGGTGAGATTGTTGGGTTTAGCTCCATCGGGCCATTCAGGGCATGGGCGGCATATAAATATTCAGTGGAAAACTCGGTGTATGTAAAAGCCAACCAGCGCGGCAAAAGCATTGGTAAAATTTTAATACCACCTTTAATTGATGCAGCAAAAGCGCTTGGCATGCATACAATAATAGCAAGCATTGACACGAGCAACGACGTAAGCCTGCGGTTGCATAAAAGTTTTGGTTTTGAGGAAGTGGCGCATTTTAAACAGGTTGGTTATAAGTTTGATCGTTGGCTGGATTTGAAATTTTTGCAGTTGATGGTGTCTTGAACCAAGATTTGGGGTGATTTTCCCATTGAGCCCGAAAAAGAAAGAGAATGCTTTATTTGAGAATATTTGTACTGTTAATTTGTGCGGTTTTGGGCTTCAATGAATGTGTCGCCCAAAATGGATGGATAACCATTAATTACGGCATTACCACAGGGTTACCCATGAAAAATGCAAGGGTAACTGCAAAGGAAGATCGCGG
>JABDGS010000160.1 GCA_013285915.1 Bacteroidota bacterium | reverse complement strand
GCCTGTTATATGTTGCCCAGGGCGTTGATCTTAAACAGGGCAGCCTTATTTACGATCGCAGGTATTCATCATTTGGCGAATTGCAACCAGGAATGATTGACTGGAATAAAGTGCTTGAAAACATAAACTGGTTTCACTTCTCGGCTATTAACCCTGCTTTAAATGAAAATGTTACGGCTGTTTGCCTTGAGGCATTACAGGCGGCAAAGCAAAAAGGCATTACTGTATCAGTTGATCTTAACTATCGCGCCAAGCTTTGGCAATATGGTAAAAAGCCTGCCGATATTATGCCTGCGCTTGCTGAGTATTGTGATGTTATAATGGGCAATATATGGTCTGCTAATACTTTGCTGGGTATTGGGCTTGACGAAGCGATGGTTGCCGAAAATACCCGAGAAGCCTATATACAACATGCTGAAAAAACATCGCTTGCTATCCAGCAAAAATTTACAACCTGTAAAGCAGTTGCATTAACTTATAGATTTGATGTTGCAGGGGGTGGAATAGAATATTATGGAACTTTGTTTAAAGATGGCGCCTTGTACGTATCGGGCGGCTTTATATCAAATAATATTGTAGATAAGATCGGCAGCGGCGATTGTTTTATGGCAGCTCTTATATACGGCCTGTTAAACAATCAAACACCTGCGGGTGTTATTGAATATGCAGCCGCCGCGGCCTTTGGAAAATTGCATGAACGCGGCGACCTTACCAACCATTCTATTGACGACATACACAAAATAATTAAACACCATGCTTACACAGTTTGAAGTATTAGCTAAAATAAAAGAACAGGGCGTATTGCCAATGTATTCAACACCAAGCGACGCTGTAAGCGTAAAGGTTTTGCATGCCCTGTATAACGCCGGCATGCGCGTTATTGAATATACCAACCGCTTGCCCGAATCGCTGAATAATTTTAAGAAACTAAAAGAAGAGCGTGATGCTAATTTAAAAGATATGCTTCTTGGCGTGGGTACTATAAAAACAGTTGATGATGCACATAATTATATCGCTGCTGGCGCTGACTTTATTATCTGCCCGGGTATGCTGCCCGAGGTTGGTAAAATTGTTGTTGAGGCAGGACTACTTTGGTCGCCAGGCTGCATGACGGTTTCTGAAATAACTGTTGCAGAGCAAACGGGCAGCAAACTGATAAAGCTTTTCCCCGGCAACTTGCTCGGCCCTTCATATATAGGCGCGATAAAGGAAATATTTCCGGGGCTGGCGTTTATGCCCACCGGGGGGGTTGAACTGGAAAGGGATAACATTGCAACCTGGTTTAAAGCAGGTGCCTGCGCCGTTGGTATGGGCAGCAAATTAGTAAGTAAGCCGCTTATGGAGGCAGAAAAATACGATACCATTGAAGAGCGTGCCAAACTCGCGCTGAACATCGTTATAAATTACCGCAAGCCTGAAGCAGAAAAACAGCAGGTGGAATAACTATCGGTCACTGGTCATTGGTCAAAAGTAATTAAACGGATGGTTTATTTTTTTTCAACATCGCCAAAAACCGCGTTGTCACTTTGGCGTTTTTCATACTTCCGGACTTCCCGTCTTTCCGACTTCCGGACCTTCTCTCGCTACATTACGTGTTTCAAAAACATTCGCCTGCTAAATCTTTTTTTCTTCCGGACTTCCCGTCTTGCCGACTTCCGGACACCCTTCCTATATTTGTCCTCTTATGACGCCGGTTCATCATACAATTTATGGTAATACATTCTGGTTATTAGCACAAAAGGCATTGTATTGGGAAGAGCAGAAAACAGTTATTCTTTCCGATCTGCACCTGGGCAAAACCGGGCACTTTCGTAAAGAAGGTATTGCAGTTCCGCAGGGTGTTTATAAGAATGACCTGCACAGGCTGTTTGATATTATTCAGCAATACAAACCCGACCAGTTAATAATTGCCGGGGATATGTTTCACAGTAAAATGAACAGGGAGGTTGACCTGTTTACCCGGTGGAGAAAAGATGTTTCGCAATTATACATTCATCTTATAAAAGGTAACCACGACATTCTGCATGATGATAATTACGCCCAGGCGGATATAAAAGTGACGGATTGCAGTTTTGCCATGGAAAGATTTTGTTTTGTACACGACATAAATGATGTTGATTTTGAAACATCAACTGTCAATAGTCAATCAGCTAATGGTAAAACTGAAAAAGTAAAAACAATAAAAAAACCGGGCACGTCGGTAAATCATAACGTACAAGAAAAGCAGCATTATTATTTCTCCGGCCACATACACCCCGGTGTCGTATTACGCACTGGTACAAGGCAATCTGTTTGCCTCCCTTGTTATTACTTTGGTAAAGACTACGCTGTATTGCCAGCCTTTAGCGCCTTTACCGGAGTCTACCCCGTTACACCCAAAAAAGGTGATTGTGTTTTTGCCGTTATAAAAGATAATGTTATGCGCGTAAAGCCTGTGTGATCTTTTACATGGGCTCTGCAAAAGGTTTCACGTTTGCCGGTTCACGTTTCACGTCATTACTCCGTCCTCAAACTTCTTACCGGGTTTGCAAGTGCCGCTTTAATTGCCTGGTAGCTTATGGTGCCCAATGCAATTACAACTGCAAATAAACCGGCTACAGCAAAAACCCACCAGTTAATATTAATGCGGTAAGCAAAGCCCTGCAGCCAGCTATGCATTAACCACCACGATATTGGCGCAGCAATAACAAACGCTAACGTAACAAGCCACAAAAAGTCTTTTGAAAGGATAAATAATACGTTAGGAACAGATGCGCCAAGCACCTTACGGATACCGATCTCTTTTGTGCGTTGTAAAATGTTATAAGCAGAAAGCCCCAATAGACCAAAGCAAGCAATTAATATTGCCAGGAATGCAAACATTGTAAATACCTTCCCAAATTGCAGGTCTTGTTTATACTGCTGGTTAAACTGTTCATCAAGAAAGAAATAACTGAAAGGATCATTAGGAAAATATTTGTTCCAGGTGCTTTGTATAAATGCAACCGTATTATGTATATCGGCGGTTTGCAATTTTATGGAATATTCATTTCTTACGTTTGGCCGCAGCAATATGATCTGTGGGTCAATAGGTTTTTGTAAACCTAAATGGTGAAAGTCGTGTATAACGCCGACAACTGTAAGTGTATCATGGCTGCTCCTTACAATCTTTTTATTAAGTGCTTGCTCCGCATTTTTAAAACCAAGCTGCTGCGCAGCATTTTCATTAAGTATTGCAGCCCTGTTATCAGTCTTGTAATCTCTGGAAAAATTTCTGCCTGCTGCAAGTTTTAATTCAAACTGAGGTATAAAATCATAATCTATTCCAAGAGTGTATAGTGTAATAGCTCCTAGATCCCTGTGGTCAAGGCTTATTACTCCTCCTGTCCAGTATATTTCCTGACCCATAACGTTAGTAGAAGCAGCCATACTTTTTATACCTGGCTGCCTGAGCAAGTCAGTTTTAAATGGCTGCATTACATCCTGGTATGTTGAGTCGCCTACAGACTGTGCCCCATTCAACACAAGTGTTTGGTTAATATTAGCACCAAGTTGCTGGTTACGCATAAACTGCACCTGCTGGTACACTATTATTGTACCCGCTATTAATATAACCGAAATGCTGAATTGCAATATAATAAGCCCTTTGCGCAACATTAACCCGCCTGACGTGTTTTTAAAGGCACCCTTTAAAACGGCAATGGGCTTGTAGTTTGATAAAACTATCGATGGGTACAACCCAGACATTAATGAACCGGCAGCAAAAATGCCGGCAAATAGAAGCCAGTATTTGCCAGACATTTCAAAACCTTTTATAGTTTCCAGCGCCATTAATGTATTAAAAGCTGGTGTTAATGTGGCTACTATCATAGCTGCAATGGCAACAGCACTAAGATTTAGCAAAAGGCTTTCAAACATAAACTGCCTTACCAGGCCAGTCTGGCCGGCACCTAAAACTTTTCTTACACCTACTTCTTTTGCTCTTTCTACTGAACGCGCAGTTGACAGGTTTATATAATTTATCCATGCTATGGCCATAATAATAAACCCGATTATAAACATAAACTTAACTGAATTGCCATTACCATTTGCTTCTGCTTCCTGGTTAAAATTTGAATTGAGATATATGTCACTCAACGGCATTACATACAAATCAGCTTTTACGTTATTTGTTTTGCGCCATTCGCTGCTGTTAATATACTTGTTTGTAAAGGCGGGTAGCTTGGCTCTAAACTTTTCCAGGTCAGTCCCGGGTTTTAGCTGCAGGTA
Organism: Bacteroidota bacterium; assembly: GCA_013285915.1. Taxonomy (GTDB): domain Bacteria; phylum Bacteroidota; class Bacteroidia; order Chitinophagales; family Chitinophagaceae; genus JABDFW01. The sequence continues at coordinate 1,183 of JABDGS010000160.1, read as the reverse complement.
AGTATAAAAATCGTACCAGCCGAAAGAAGTGTTAACTTCATTGGATGTATCGCCGCTTACACGTAACTCCTTTTCAAGTGTAGCATAGGAAACAAGGTAATTGATAATTAAATGCGAGTTGGTGGGGTAATCTTTAAACACACCTGTTACCTCATAGTATTCTACAAGATTTTGACTGCGCACCGTTAGTTTTTTATTCAAAGCATCGTCACTGCCAAAGTATTTTTTAGCCATGCTTTCAGAAATGATCATTTTATCAGGCCCGCTTAGGCTTGCGCTGCCGCTGCCTTTTACAAGCTGCACGCCAAGCATATTAATAGCCGAAGTATCAGCATAATACCCTTTCGTTTCATTAAACTTTACATTAACGTTCTCATTACTCAGTAAAAGGTTATTATCTTTTAGACGGCAATAATTTTCAACCTCCGGGTAATCACGTTTCATGGTTGGGCCAATGGCGGGGTATGTAGTGGCAGATTGGTAGGATAGTGTACCCTGCTTGTATTGGTCCAGCCAAACGCGCACAATACGCCCTGCATTTTTTTGAAAAGTGTCGTAACTTCTTTCATACGAAACATATTGAAATATCAGCAGGCAGCAGGTAACGCCAATGGCGAGGCCAGTAACATTTAGGGCGGTAAACCCTTTTCTTTTAAGAAGGTTGCGCAGTGCAATTTTTAGGGAATTGGTAAGCATGCAGAAAACGGTTTATAGTTTATCGTTAATTGTAATATGTTTATTGTATGTGTTGGGCTCATTATAATTTATTTCAATTTTTCGCTCCTGTCTCCGCTTCAATCTTCGCACCCCTCTCCACCCGTGGAGAGGGGCAGGGGGTGAGGTCTACTCACTCCTCAAACTCTTAACCGGGTTTGCCACTGCTGCCTTTATTGATTGGAAGCTTATTGTGAAAAGCGTTATAACAATTGCTGCTACCCCTGCCAGCGCAAACATCCACCAGCTAATGCTGGTGCGGTATTGATAGTCTTCCAGCCACTTATTCATGCCATACCACGCTAATGGTGTTGCAATAACAAGGGCAATAATAACTAACTGTAAAAACTCTTTTGACAGCAGTCCAAATACTGATGCAACACTTGCCCCTAATACTTTGCGTATGCCAATTTCTTTTGTACGCTGTTCCGCGGTAAAAATAACAAGGCCCAATAAACCGAGGCATGAT
>JABDGS010000159.1 GCA_013285915.1 Bacteroidota bacterium | reverse complement strand
CATGAAACTGCTCTTTTTCACCCTGCTTATTAAAGAACCTTTTAAAAGGTACAGCATTAACCATTCTTTAAGGTCGGTTAAATGTTGTTTTAATTCGTTCAAAAATTCTCATTTTTTATTAAACCTGAATATGTATTTCATACACAAACTGCGATATAATTTTGTTCAACATTTTTAAAACCAATTATTGTATGAGGAACCAAATCTCCACCCTGTGTTTATGTTTACTTGCCATTGCCTTTGCCTGTAAAAAAACCGGCGATCAGCCAGGTGGCGGCGGCACTGTTACACCGCCGGTAACCAAAATTGCCCCCGACGGATTTAAGTTTGTTACTACCAAACAAATTACAGTTAATGTACAACTGCTTGCGCCAGATAATACACCAATACCTGGCGTGCCTGTTAGCCTGTATAACGCTAATGTAGCAATACAGGATAATGGCAGTGCTGCAGCAGGCACAGCTATTTTTACCGGCCTTAGTGATAAAAGCGGTTTTGTAAAAGCTACAATTGATCTTTCCACTACAACTGATACTGTTTTAATTGACGCAAAATATACCGGGCTTATACGCAATGCCAAAGCATTTATAAACGGCAGCAGCATTAATGCTGTAATTGGCGGGGCCGATGGTATAGGCGGCGATGTTGTAGCTAATTTTGCTGCGCCCAATACAGGGTTTAAACAGGCACCAAAAGCGGCTTCATTCGGGCCGTCAACAAGCTATGTGGCAATGGGTAATACTGATAGTTACGGCCGCCCCAAATACCTGGAGAGCCCGTCTGATGTTATAAGCAGCACGCTGCTATCATATATTAATACATCGCTCCCTGAAGGAACACCGTTACCCACTACACACCCGCAATACCTTACCGATGCCGCAACAGGCACAGTAAATATTACTGCAAAAAGTGATGTATGGATCACGTTTGTATCGGAAGGCGCCGGTAATGTAAACTCACTTGGCTACTATACTTACCCAACAGGCACCCCTCCATCAACGATAGCTGATATCTCCACCATTTACGTGGCTTTTCCCAATGCATCAGCTTATGGCAGCGGGGGGAATTTAAGGGCCGGCGATAAAGTAAAACTTGGCACATTTGATGCCGGCACATCCATTGGTTTTGTGTTGTTTCAAAATGCATGGGAGTACAGCAATGTAATAAATACGGCTGTTACTAAATTCTTCTCCGATTCTAAACTTAATCCTGATCCCGCAGGTTACCAAAAGCATTGCGTATTGTTATATGATGCTACGGACAAACTGTACCTTACCGGCTTTGAAGACCTGGTACGCCCTGGCGGTGATAACGACTTTAATGATATTGTTTTTTATACAACGGCAAACCCAATCACCGCCATTTCAAATGTAGGTGTTGAGCCTATTGATAAGCCCACTGATACAGACGGCGATGGCGTAACTGATGTGTTTGACCAATACCCAACCGATGCAACGCGCGCTTATGATAATTATTATCCTGCACAAAATACTTATGGCACACTGGCTTTTGAAGACCTTTGGCCGGCAACAGGCGATTATGATATGAACGACCTTGTTGTTAACTACCGCTATAAATTTGTAAGCAATGCAGCAAACAATGTGGTTGAAGTGTATGGCGATTATGCGGTGCAGGCAGCAGGTGCAAGCTTTCAAAATGGTTTTGGTGTACAGTTTCCTTTTAGTAACAGCCTGGTAAAAACAGTTACAGGCCAAAAACTAAAATCAAACTATATTACTACAGCGGCCAATGGTGTTGAGGCAGGGCAAACAAAAGCGGTTATTATACCTTTTGACAACCACCAGGATTTAATTAATAATTATGCAGGTGCTTATTTTATAAACACCAAACCTGATCTGCCAAAGGTTACAGGCGATACTGCGCATATATATGTGCAATTTACTTCGGCTATAAGCAGCAGCACATTAGGCACAGCACCGTTTAATCCCTTCCTTATAAGCAACCAGCGCAGGGAGTATGAGATACACTTGCCGGGTAATGCACCTACAGATAAAGCCAACGCAAAATTGCTGGGCACAGGTGATGACGCATCGGTACCATCCTCAGGTATTTATTACGTTTCAAAAAGCAACTGGCCCTGGGCACTTAGTTTTTCAGGCTCATTTACTTACCCGCTTGAAGGGGTAAAAATAAGCGATGCTTACCTGCACTTTTTAGACTGGGCTAAAAGCGGTGGCATAAGCTATACTGACTGGAATACAAATACCGGCAGCGACTACCGAAATACAAGCAATTTATATACAAAATAGGGTTTGGTTTTGATCATACATTTAGCGCCTCTTTTCAAAGGGGCGCTTTTTTATTTAAAGTCCGGAAGACGGGAAGACGGGAAGACGGAAAGACCGGAAGACGAAAAGATGGGAAGATGGAAGCAATCCATTATTATTGCACCTGTTATGAATGAGCATTTTTTATTTCACCATTTTAAGCACCACCTGGAAAGTCGTGGAGAGAAGAAAACTACATATCACTTTGTTAACTAAATATGCAGTATCAAATAAAATCAGATGCGTTTTTTGTGCATTAACTGTAATGGTTGCATCCTGTTATACCTAGTATGTATTTTTTATCCATACCAATATTTTATCCATGCATAAGTATACAGTAATAGCTATTACGATGTTTTTGGCAATTGAGGGCAAACACAGCTAAAATTTAACCAGCTGTATACGCATAATATGGGTACGCACCACGGACGGTCGAAAATTATATTTTACAAGGACAGCACTTATTTTTATGCGTACGGTACTAAAAAATCTTCGCTGGTAGCCCTTGGAACTACTGTGATTAACCGCGACACAATACGGTGCACGCCTTTTGGATATAAAAAATTTGAGGCGGTTATGAGTGTTGCCGCCTCTAAGGTGCCCGGCGACAGCGTTTATATAAAGATTTTTGACAAAAACGGTATTGATATAACCGGCATTGCTGAGGCCGGCCTTTGGGTAGGACAGGAAAACACCTTGTACGATTGCAGGATATCCCCCGCAAGACAATCGGTGCATAACAGGCCGGGTGGCAGGGTGTACCTTAAGTGCGTTGAAGACTTTTTAAAGGTTGATACCAACTTGAGCACCGCTGTTAACAACAATTTTGCGATAACCCTAAATGTATGCGCCGAATTTTTTTACTATACCCAACCCGCCTGGAATGGTGTGCCCGCTGCTTTTGTGTTTAAAAATAACCGCCTTAAAGATTATTACACCGGCGAGCGTTTTAAAAAAGCAAGGCATAAATAACCCGGGCACAAAAGGATTGGAGAGATGAAATAGGCCGCAGCATTGGCCTTAGCCAGAACTGTACGGCAAACTCTGTCAACTGTCAACAATCCACTATCAACTTCTTTTGCCTTATTATTGTACTTGTGATGAAGGAGTACTTTTTATTTCACCATTTTAAGCACCACCTGCAAAGCCTGCGGGCATGGGTAACGGCGCATGCAGATAATGTGAGCGATGAAACAATACGTACCATAAAATCATTAGGCAGCAGCCAGCTTGATATGTATTGCGGCAACCTTACTGTTGATGAAATTATACAGCAGGGCGCAGCATTTTTACAGCAACAGGGTATTGATAACGTAGCACAGTTTGCAGAATGGGTGGGCAACAGCTACAAGCTTTTTACACTGACAGATGGCAGCAGTTTTACCATGCGGTATATTGAAAACATTAAGCCTGCACACATTCACCCTTCGCGGCATGCACTCGGCACCGTACGCATTAAAGCAAATGCGCTTAAAACTGCCGTGTTGTATGTGATAGCGTATGGCAATAACCCGCTTGATATTGCTGCCCTTAACGCGCTTCGTGTACAATACCTTGGGCTATCGCCTGTTGCCGGCAAGCATGGTATAGAGGAGATAGAAAAAGCAATGAGATTATTGATAAATGATCTCCAGTGGAAAACAGACAGATAAACCTTTACAGAACAATTGCTGCGCATCTAAAGCCCCCTTTAGGGGGTTTGGGGGTTCTGTTCGGGGTTTAACCACACCACCTTTTGCTCACTCTTATGGTCCTGCCCAATAATGTCTTTGTACAGTTCTGGCCTGCGGGCTTTTTTATAACGGTAACCGCCTGCATCTGTAAGCTTTGATGGTACAACGGCGGCCATCGTAAAATCATCACCCAGCGTTCTGCACTCCGCAATTATATCACCAAACGGGTCAATTATCATGCTGCTGCCGTTCTTTAGCTGGTCGTCATCCATGCCGATAGCGTTGGCAAATACCACGTAACAGCCATTATCATAAGCACGTGCGGGCAGCCATTTCATCAACCAATCTCGGCCCTTCATGCCGTCAAATTCCAGCCGGAGGCTTGTAGGGTCTTCATGCCTTTTTTCCCAAAGTTTTGCATCAACAAAACCAGCACCCGGCCTGGTGCTTGGGGTGCACATGGTTACATGCGGCATAAAAATAATATCAGCACCCAGCAGGTTTGTAGCACGCACGTTCTCAATAATGTTGTTGTCGTAACAAATTAATATGCCGCATTTCCAGCCATGTAAATCAAATACACAGTATTTATCGCCTGGTGTAAGATGCGGGTTAATAAAAGGGTGCAGCTTCCTGAATTTTGCCACCAAACCTGTTTTATCGACGCACACGTACGGTTTATACAGGTTGCCGTGCTCATCTTTTTCAAATAGGCCGGCCAGCACTGTTATATTGTGCCTGTAGGCTATTTGCTTAAGCTCGTTAATACTGTTGCTGCCGGGTATATGTTCAGCCAGCGCAAGCATTTGCTGCTTGTCAAGTTTTCTCGCAAAGGTGTAACCACTTATGCTGCATTCGTGAAATGCAATAACCTGTGCACCTTTGGCAGCAGCTTCACCCGCCATCTTATCAATAACACTAAGATTGTACTGTTTGTCGCCACTTTTATGTTCAAACTGTGCGGTGGCTATTTGTATTGGTTGCATGCTTCAAATTTAGGGAGCTTGGCGAATAGAAATTAAGAATTAATAGTTAATAATGATGAGAAGTGTACACAGTCGACGGTTACTATTTTAAATATTCGAGATAACTTCCTTGAATATCCGTAATATCAGCATCGATTAGTTGTTGATCGGTTCAAATAAAAAAACGCCCAACATCGTGAGCGTTCTATAAATGACTTATTGACCAATGACCTAATGACTGCCTTTTATGCTACTGCTGCTTTTACCAGCGCTGCCGCTTCGCTAAGCAGAATAGCGCTCTGTACCTTAAGGCCGCTTTCATCAATTATTTTTTTGGCTTCTTCGGCGTTGGTACCCTGCAGGCGCACAATAATGGGTATGCTTATATTGCCAAGCTTGTTATATGCTTCAATAACACCGTTGGCAACACGATCGCAACGTACAATTCCGCCAAATATATTAATGAGTATAGCTTTTACATTGGGGTCTTTCATAATAATCCTAAAGCCCGCTTCA
>JABDGS010000158.1 GCA_013285915.1 Bacteroidota bacterium | reverse complement strand
TAAAATGCCTAATTCACAACAACAAGCCATTTTACTTTTAGCAGACGGAAACATTTTTTACGGGCAGGCCTTTGGCAAAACCGGTACTACCACCGGTGAAATATGTTTTAACACTGGTATGACGGGTTACCAGGAAGTATTTACTGACCCAAGCTACTTTGGGCAGGTACTTATAATGAACAATGTGCACATAGGCAATTATGGGGTTAATTTGAAGGATATGGAGAGTGGCAGCGTTAAAATACGCGGCTTAATTGCACGGAACCTTGAGGAAAAATTTAGCCGTTACCAGGCTACCGGGTCATTGGACGAATATTTGAAAACCAACAATATTGTAGCGATAGAGGGTATTGACACCCGCGCATTGGTAACGCATGTACGCACAAAAGGCGCGATGAACTGCATTATTTCGTCAGAAATAACTGATGTGGATGAGTTGAAAAAACAACTGGACGCAGTGCCAAATATGGATGGGCTTGAGCTTGCCAGCCAGGTGAGTACAGACAAAGAATATGAGCTGGGCGACGTAAGCAGCAAGCTTAAAGTTGCGGTGCTTGACTATGGTGTAAAGCAAAACATATTAACAAGCCTGGTTGAACGTGGCGCATACGTTCGGGTTCACCCTGCTAAAACAACTATAAGCAGGCTTAAAGAATTTAGCCCTGATGGTTATTTTATAAGCAACGGCCCCGGCGACCCTGCAGCTATGCCTTATGCTGTTGAAACATTAAAAGATATTTTGAACGAAAATAAGCCCGTATTTGGTATATGCCTTGGCCACCAGTTGCTTGCGCTGGCCAATGGCATACCAACCTTTAAAATGCACCATGGCCACAGGGGGTTAAACCACCCGGTAAAGAACATCATTAACGGTATTTGCGAAATAACAACGCAAAACCACGGTTTTGGTGTTGACCCGGTTGCTGTGCGCAACCACCCAAATGTTGAAGTAACCCACGTAAACCTTAATGATGAAAGTATTGAAGGAATAAGGCTAAAAGATAAGCCTGCTTTTAGTGTGCAATATCATCCTGAATCAACACCAGGCCCTTTTGACAGCCGGTACCTGTTTGATGAGTTTATAAAAATGATGAAAAACTAAATAGAGCAAAAGCCGCCTTTTGGGCGGCTTTTTTGTGGGTTAAATGTTTCATAGGCAATATGGTTGAGATCAATTGTCAAGAACTGAACTCATCAGCACTACAAAAAACAATATAAGCACCATAAAAAAAGGCACCAGCACTTTTTTATTTGCTTTATTCTTCTCTTCATCAGGTAAGTTGTTAAACCGCTCAATAATCCGGTCATAGTTTTTTTTGCTGCCTATAGTATTGGCAATAATTAAATAACAAATAGCTGCAAGTGGTATTGTCAGCAATTGGCCGGTTGCTTTTCCTGAACTTCCGCCTGAAATACCTGTTGCCATCCTCTCGAAGCTTTGTGACGCACCAGGCGACAAAGTAATAATAACTGCGATAGTTGTAATTATAATGAGTATAACAAATACCGCCAGGAAAATATTGCCGTTAAACCGGCCTTTGGCACCATCGCGCCCCTTTTTAGAAATTTCATAATACTGGCTTCCGTAAACTGCCTGTAGAAAACTCATCAATGTATTGTTTGCGCAAGGTTCCGTAAAAATCAAACCTGAAACAATACCCATTTACACGTATTTGCGTATTGGGTCTTAAAATTGGTTACATTTATTAACCGGAAAAATGAAACTGCTGTATTCAATATTTTTTTCAGCCTTTTGCTCTGGCGCTTATTCACAGCCTGTGGTATTGCATACCGATACTTTTTATGTGTCAGGAAGTTTTGGCTCCTCCAGGCTTTGGCTATGTTCAAACAACAGTTTTTTTATAGCATCAAGTAATTGCGAAACGGCTGAAATTGCAAAAGGGCATTGGCAGCAAAAAAAAGGAAGGTTAAAACTAATACCTGATGTGCCCGACAGCAATCTTTTCGCGCCGGTAATTTTAACAAGCCCCCCGAAAGATGAATCGGTAAAGGTTTTTCAGGTTGTAGACTGCTATAAACAACCAATACAGGGTTATAATCTTATTCTTTTTAACGATCAAGGACAGCCTTTTGATTTTTGGGCGGATAGCAACGGCTGTATAGTAGTGAAAAAGGGCAGGTTCATCTCTTATTTCACCGGGGACGAAATGGACAGTTTTGATTTTAGCACTAAGGATCTATTGTCCTGCACTCATCCTTGCAACGTAACTGGTGACATAATGCTCCAATTTAATTATCCACTGGCAGTAATTAAAGAACGGCCACGCATACGAGTTTTTGCGTATAAAGGCGACGAATTTAGCTTAAATGGCCGTGTTTTAAAATCGACTGCATCAGGCTTAACGCTTTATCGCCAATAGGGGTTTTACCGAAACGGTGACGCTTTTCGATGGCTTTTACACGTATTTGCGTATTTTAGCGGTGATATGAAAATAGCCATCATAAACGGGCCTAACCTTAATTTACTCGGTACGCGGGAGCCATCTGTATATGGCTCGCAAACGTTTGAGCAATATTTTAACGAACTGAAAAGCGCTTTTCCGGCAGTTTCATTCGCATACTATCAAAGCAATGTAGAAGGCGAATTAATAAATGAGCTGCAGCGCGTGGGGTTTGATCATGATGGCATAATAATAAACCCCGGAGGTTACACGCATACATCTGTAGCTATAGGCGATGCAATTGCTGCAATTAAAACCCCGGTAATTGAAGTACATATAAGCAATGTGCACGCAAGGGAAGATTTTAGAAAAATATCCCATGTTTCAGCCAAATGCAAAGGCACTATTACTGGCCTCGGACTTAAAGGCTATAAGCTTGCTGTACAATATTTTACGGATTTTAATGGATGATTAACCGATTTTGGCATTTTTGTTTCGCGCCGAATAAACAACTTGCCACAGCAATTGTCTATACCTTTTAAAACGCACTTATTAAACTACGTTTCTCCATATTTTTATCTTTACTGCTTATTAGTTTTGGTTTACACGCACAGGTAAATACCGATGTTAAAACCACGCAGCTTCCGGCAGATACATTAGCGCAACCCGTGCCTCAAAAAGATATTGTTGATGTTTTAAGCAAAGCGTTTCATATTCATTCAAAACCAGGTGTAATAAGTACACCTAAAAAATTCTATTACTCCGTTTTGCCGGCCGCCGGTTACACACTGCAAACAAGGCTGGCAGCTATTCTTGCAGGCAACGTGGCATTTTACTCTGATCATAATATTTCTACGCCGCATAATGATTCTGTGGCAAAGCTGTCAACAATAACATCAAGCCTGGCGTATACAGAAAATAACCAGGTGGTACTGCCTGTTCAATCAAATATCTGGACCAAAGATGATAAATACAACCTGGTGGGGGACTGGCGTATATCAAAATATCCGCAGGATACGTACGGCTTGGGCGGAAATAACTCATTGGACAGTGCTGATCTTATTGATTATTCTTACCTGCGTATTTATCAAACATTATTACGCAGGTTTGCCAACAACTTTTATGCGGGCATAGGTTACAATCTTGACTATCACTGGGGCATAACAGAAAATGGTTACCAGGATGGCCGGCAGAGTGATTATGTAAAGTACCAGCCGAGACAAAAAACCGTATCATCCGGCATTTCACTTGACCTGTTATATGATGGCAGGGATAACCCCATTTTCCCCTCCACAGGTGCTTATGCCAATATTGTATGGCGCGATAACTTAACATTTATGGGCAGTGATGATAATTGGCAGTCGATATTATTTGACCTGCGCAAATATTTTCGCTTCCCCGGCCATTCAAATAATGTACTCGCCTTTTGGACGTATGACTGGCTGGTGTTGAGCGGTACACCGCCTTATCTTGACCTTCCTTCCACAGCTTGGGATACCTATACCAACACAGGGCGCGGTTATATACAGGGCAGGTTCAGGAGCAGGCAAATGCTTTACCTGGAAAGTGAGTACCGCTACGGCATTACGCGTAACGGGCTGCTTGGCGGCGTGGTGTTTGTAAATGCCCAAAGCTTTAGCGATTGGCCCGGCAATTACAAGTTTAACTATGTACAGCCCGCTGCAGGATTGGGTTTACGTGTAAAGCTTAATAAAGTATCAAAAACCAATATTGATATTGATTATGGTTTTGGCCTGAACAACAGCCACGGGCTGTTTATAAATATTGCCGAGGTGTTTTAAAACTATCCCAACAATTTCCCCTTTCAAACACCGTTATTACAAGTATTAGTAACTTTGCATAAATAATTTTTTATGAGGTGGTTGGTTATTGCAGGCATATTGTTAACTACACAAGCGCACAGTCAGTGTAAAACCTATATTATAGGTGTGCGGCACGACACGCTTAACTGTACCGATTATAACAATAATAAGCAGGGCAAATGGGTTACGAATGAGCCTGCCAGGTATGGCAACCCGGCTTATAGCGAAGAGGGTATTTATGTGGATGATAAAAAAGAAGGTGTGTGGAGGCGATATGGCGGGCAGGGTGATGTATTGGCGATTGAAAATTACAAATGGGGACAGAAGAACGGCCTGTGCGATTACTACACGCTTATGGGGCTAGAGCATGAAGAAAGCTGGAAGGCCACTAACCCCGATAACCCTTACGATACCATACAGGTGCCTGACCTGCATGATGAAAGCAAGATATACCTTAAAGTAATTAGGATTGATGCTTCAACCAGCGAACACGGCACGTGGACTTACTATAACCCTGAAACCGGCCTTATTACCAAAACAGCAACTTACATACTCGGTCAGCAGGTTGACCCCATAACAAACCGGCCTATCGGCATCATAAAAAATGCAAATGCTGCAAATCCCTCAGAGGGTAAAATACCTATTCAATTGCAAAGGCGCGACTCTTCAGCCACAGCGGCGAAAGCAGTACCAGACCAGGTTAAAGCGTACGAAAAAAAGCACCAGGGCAAAAAGCAGTTTAAAGTTCGTGATGGGGCAACAGGAAATTAAACAAGTCAAACGTCATTAGGTCAATAAGTCATTGCAGAAATACATAAAAAAATCCGGGATGATAACCCCGGATTTTTTATTGCTGAATATATATTGTTATATCAATTGTATTTTGAAAATAAGCTCTTTCGCTTAGCTCTTCCACGTCCCCTCTCCGCGAGGAGAGGGGTAGGGGTGAGGCGAAACAAATGGGCTATTTTTAATGTATAAATGATATTATTTATCTGCCTTCCACACATTGTTACTTAAATCAATATCCGGCAGCAGTTTGTTTGGGTCAATCACTATTGAAGTAATGCGTGAAGTAGATGGATATTTAAATGTCCAGATACTGTTGCGCTGCCAAACATTTACAGGCAGGTGAAGTATTTCAGTAGTGCCGTTTTCCTGTGTAATTTTCAGGTCAACCGGCATGGCCATTTTCTCCTTATTTACAATAGTTATAAGTGCCCCGTTTGCAACGGTATCTTTTACATATTTAACTGATTGTACGGCCTGGTCAAGTTTCCAGGTGGTAAAAAACCATGGCTTGAAAAACCAGTTAAGATCTTCACCGGCAGCATCATTCATTGCACGGAAAAAATCGTAAGGCAGCGGGTGTTTTAACGCCCAGTGTTTTATATACTCGTGAAAAGCATAATCAAACCTGTCTGGCCCCAGCACTACATTACGCAGCATGTGAAGCCCGAGTGCTG
>JABDGS010000157.1:152-5705 GCA_013285915.1 Bacteroidota bacterium | reverse complement strand
ATACAGCTATTACCCGGATAATTTCTGGGGGCTTGGTAACTATACCCCGGCATCAGCAAAAGAAGATTTTAGTCAAAAACAGTTTTTTATTAACCCGCAGTTTTTGCAACGCGTGCATAAAAAAGTTTACTTAGGTGTTAGTTACGAGTTTCAGCAAACAGGTGATGTAACCTACCAGCACGGTGGTGTTTTTGACCGTGAGAACATTGCCGGCAGGTTTGGCGGTAATACATCAGGTGTAGGCCCTTTGTTAACATGGGATTCGCGCAACGAGGCATATAGCCCTTCAAAAGGATTTTTTTCTGAAATACAATATATTGTTTTTAATAAAGCCTTGGGCAGCAATTTTGATTTTAAGCTGCTAAACTTTGATTGCAGGAAATATATAAAGCTTATGCCCACCAGCGTGCTGGCACTGCAGGGCCTGGGTGGTTTTGCGGAGGGTGATGTACCTTTTAGGAAATTGGAAGAATTGGGTGGACCTGATATGATGCGCGGGTATTACGGCGGCCGGTTTACAGACAAATGCCTGATGGCCTACCTGGCGGAACTGCGCCAATTTTTATTTTGGCGCATTGGGTGCGTATTTTTTGGGGCCATGGGGCAGGTAGCGCCGCGAGTGGCAGACTTTGCGCTTAACAGCTTTCACTATACTTATGGAACTGGCCTGCGTTTTGCGCTTAGCAAGAAGGAAAAGTTAAACCTGCGGATTGATTATGGTATTTCAAAAGAATCTACGGCACTCACACTGCAATTAAGAGAAGCTTTTTAAAATGGAGGATTGATAAAAAATATAACGCCTGTAAACAATCAACTAATAGCCGTGAACTAAATCTACTTGGCATCGCTGCTTTTGAGGCCGATAAGCCCAACGAGGATAAGGGCAAAAAAGAAAATTTGCGAGAAAGTATAGCCTTGCTTAAAAACAAACACATCAACCAGCTTTACGCCTATTAAAGCCGTCCCAAGCCATACAGCCATAGCAGTTGATATGGGTATTTGTTTTGAAGCTAAGTAAAAGAAAACAATATTTAGGGCGCCTAAAACAATATAACCCAACAGCGGAAGAAGCACTAAAAAATTGGTATTGGTATCTTTAAAAAAATGCAACCATGGTATGGCCCCTATTTTCTTGATGTCAACTAACTTAACACAGATAGTCCAACCAATCTCACACAGCGACGCAATAAAAAGGTACAGCCATGCCATAGCAATCATTTTAAATGTTCAGCAAAGGTTTCTTCGGGTACATTTTCAAATTTCTCTTCTCGCGGCGTACTGGTTATGTCTGTGTTCTTTTTGCTGAAAAATTTTAAAATGTTCGGGCGTAAATTATAGTAAAACCTAAATGCTTTGCTTTTGTTCACTAGTTTTTCTTCATCAACTTTTTTAATAGCAAAAATGTGCTGTAGAAAGTAATCTTTTGGATAATTATAGTACAGTCCAAAACGGTGCGGTTTTCTGTTGGGTAAAAAGGCAGTGCCAAAAAGCCAATCCCAAATAGCGAATTTGGTTGAGTAGTTGGCAAAAAATACTTCACGCTGGTCTGCATGGTGCCATTGGTGCATTTCGGGACCATTGATAAAGTATTGCCACTTGCCTGTTTTTACGTTTAAGTTTGAATGTATATACATGCCCCAAACAGCATCAATCAGGGCCTTTATGGGTACAATAATCGGGTTAGCACCTAACAGGATAATGGGTGCAAATTCTATAGTTTGATTAATAAGTATCTCAATGCTGTGTGAGCGTGTGCCCGCCAGCCAGTCAACCTCTTTATTGCTATGGTGTGCCTCATGCGTGCGCCACAATAATTTTGAATGGTGCTGCCAACGATGAAACCAGTAAATATAAAAATCATGTGTTACTAAAAAGAATAACAACTGCAATGCTATCGGCCAGTTGTAAACCAGTTTTAATGATGAGAGGTGGTAATGGTTGTCAATGGGTGTAATGATATAATCGAATATCAAGATCTTTAAAAAATAACTCTGTATGAGGGTGTACCATATAAGGTCAACCCAAAAACCTTCCCTGAAAACTTTCAGACCTTTAGTGTATGGAAATTTTCTTTCGAGAATGATAAACGCCACCACGCTTAGTAACAGTATGGTAGTTGTATAATAAACAATGTGGTCCAAAAAATGTAATTAACCGTTAACAAATACTGTTGTCCTTCTCAATCTCTTCAGTGCGCCAAGTTCGCTGTCGTACACCTTTTTTACGCCATCGCCAAACGCTGTTTCAACATCACGAATATCACGTACCAGCCTTTGCATACCCTGGGGTTCAACAGATGCTGCCTGGTCGCTGCCCCACATGGCCCTGTCAAGCGTAAAGTGCCTTTCTATAAATGTAGCACCCATTGCCACGGCGGCAACAGTTGTTGATAAACCGGTTTCATGGCCTGAATAACCTATTGGCGTTTCTGGATACAATTCTTCCAGGGTGCTTATCATTCTCAAATTTAGCTCCTTTGGGGGACATGGGTAGGCAGAGGTTGAGTGCGCTATTAAAAGATTTTTTGTGCCAAACCTTGCCACTGTTTCCGTGATTTCGTGCATGGTTGACATGCCTGTTGATAAAATGTAAGGCTTGTTAAGCAATGTTACCTTTTCAATCAGGCCATGGTCGGTAAGCGACGCCGACGCGAATTTATAAATGGGCACATTAAACTGCTCAATAAAGTCAACTGCCTCTTCATCCCAGCATGATGCGAACCAATCAATGCCTTTTTCTTTACTGTGCCTATCAATTTCAGAATATTCATCAAAACCAAACTCAACCATGTGGCGGTAATTTATATAACTCATGCGTCCCCATGGAGTATCGCGCATAATATCCCATTGGTCTTTTGGCGTGCAAAGTTCTGGTGTACGTTTTTGAAATTTAACCGCATCGCATCCAGCTGTAGCCGCTTCGTCAATTAACCTTTTTGCTATATCAAGCGAACCGTTGTGGTTTATTCCAATTTCTGCAATAATATAAGCAGGTTGCCCCTTGCCTATGCTCCTGTTTTCGCGTAGTTGTATACTTCTCATAACCTCAAGTGGGGGTTTGTTATGTAAATTAAATATTTTATTGTTTACGCAAGCTAATTATGAATTCTGTGAACTCCCTGAAGGCTCCATGACCGCCTTTCTCGTGGCAAACATAGTCAACCTTTTCAATAACCTGTTTCATGGCATCGGCGGGGCACGCTGTAAAACCAGCAAGAGCCATTATAGAAAGATCATTAACATCATCGCCTATATATGCAACCTGGCTTGCCGAAATATTCTTTCTTTCTAAAATTTCTTTTAACCTCCCGGCCTTATCTTTTACGCCTAAATGCAATTCGGTTATCTGTAATTTGTCTGCCCTTTTTTTAACTGATGGGGACGTTTCGCCGGTAACTATTCCGGTATCTATACCACATAGGTTCCTTAGCCTTTCAACGCCCATGCCGTCCCTGATAGAAAACCTTTTTAACTTCTCACCGTCTTCACCATAATATACACCGTTATCTGTTAGTACACCGTCTGAGTCTGTAAGTAACAGTTTTATTTTAGCTGCTTTTTCTTTTAATAGCTCATCCATTGTTTTATTTAAATAGCTGTCCAGCCGCCGTCTACTACCAGATTAGCACCCGTCATATATGACGAAGCGTCACTGGCTAAGAAAATAATTGCACCCATATAATCTGTGGGCGCAGCCATGCGGTGCAGCAATGTTTTATTAGCATAATTATTTATAAAATATTCGTCCTGGTTATTTTCAACACCACCCGGCGACAGTGTATTAACCCTTACGCCTTTAGTGCCCCAGTATGAGGCAAGAAATTTTGTAAAACCAATAACCGCTGATTTTGTTACAGGGTATGATGGCGATTTATAAAACGTTTGCTCGCCCTGTGCATTTTTGTAAATGCTTTGGTCTGGCGCTACAATACCGTATGTTGAGGCAATATTGATAATGCTGCCCGAGCGTTGCTCCGCCATGGCAGTACCAAATATTTGTGAGCACAGAAACACACCGCTTACGTTTACCTGCCAGCTTTTGTTCCACATTTCAAGCGGGTAATTTTCAAACATAGATTGCTTGCCCGCCAGTGCGGGGTTTTCAAACATGTCATTAATGGCGGCATTGTTTACCAACACATCTATAGTGCCATATTTTTCGAGTATACGTTGTTTAGCCGATTCTATAGATACAGGACTGGTAACATCAACACCAACGGCTAGATGGTTATTGCCTAATGAAGCAGCCACTTCGCTGCAGGCCTCTTCATTAATATCGGCAACCACAACATTTGCACCTGCTTCTGCCAAGGCATTACAATGATGCCTGCCCAGCAGCCCGCACGCGCCAGTAACTATTGCTGTTTTATTTTGAAGTGAAAAAAGATGCATAAAATTTAGGTGGAAGGTAAATGGCAGAAGGTACAAGGTGGAAGGCATTACCGTCAACCCTATACCCCACAACTTATGCCTTTACAACAGGTTTCATATTAAAATTGCTCACTTTCCTGAATACCGCTTCTACGGGCTGGCCTTTCAGCAGTGCAGTAACGCCGCCGTTTTCAATGGCGGCTTTCAACAAGGCAAGCACTTCTTTATATGCTTCAAGCGTATAATTAATGTCTTCATCGGTATGGCTGAAGCACATGTTGTGAAAGCCAGACCACAGTACACCGCGTTTTATCATTTCCTGCTGCACATAAGATTTTACTTCAAGCGGGTTACCTGCCGATGCATCAAATGTTACCATTGAACGGCAATCGTAACCGATGCATTTTGTTAACTGGCTTATACCGAGGCTTTCAGCAATGGTATTGTAACCGTCTTTCAAAAGCTTGCCTTTTTCAGCCAGGTACGTAGGTACATTTTTATCAATCATTTCATGTATAGTGGCTACTGCTGCTGCGAGTGAAAGCGTCTCGCCACCAAATGTTGTGAAGAAAAATACATCTTGTTCAAAAAGCTGCATAATATCCCGGCGGCCGGTTAATAAAGAGATAGGCATACCATTGGCAAATGCTTTTGAATAGCAGGCTAAATGTGGCGTTACATCAAAATATTCCTGTGCACCGCCCACTGCAATGCGAAAGCCCGTCCACATTTCATCGAACACAAGCAACGTGCCGTTGGCATCGCATAACTCTTTTAATTCTTTAAGGAAATTATTTTTTGGCGCTTCAAACACAAATGGCTCCAGCACCACGCAGGCAGTGTCTGCATCCAGCGCATCTTTTACTGACTGTATATTATTATAATCAAATGTTGCACTAAGCTCCTGCACCTGCATAGGTATGCCAGCGTTACGGCTGGTAACGGCAATATACCAATCGTGCCAGCCGTGGTAACCGCAGCACAATACTTTGTTTCTGCCAGTGTATGCACGTGCCACCCTAACTGCCGCACTTACCACATCGGCACCTGTTTTACTTATGCGGATAGCTTCAGCATTGGGGATGATATTATGCACCAATTCGCTAAGCGTAACTTCCAGTTCATGCATCAATGAAAAGGTGATACCATCTTTTAACTGGGCTGTAATGGCTTCGTCAATTTT
>JABDGS010000157.1:0-132 GCA_013285915.1 Bacteroidota bacterium | reverse complement strand
GATAGCCATGTTATAATCAATATATTCATTGCCGTCAACATCCCATACATGGCTGCCTTTAGCACGCTTCATATATTTAGGCGCAACACCTCTTATGTATTGGCCGGGGCCTTTTGCAAGCGTTTGGGAAAC
>JABDGS010000156.1 GCA_013285915.1 Bacteroidota bacterium | reverse complement strand
TAACACCAATAAAAATGTGTGGGTAAACATACTTGATTTAAACCCCACAGGGCAAATAGCTTCATTATGGCCGAATACCACCGACTTTGATCCACCCATCCCGCCCGATGCCTGCATGGCGCGCAGCCATGGCAGCCTTTTTTCAAAAAGCGGGCAATATTTGTATACCAGGCCACCGTATGGCAACGATGTATTAAAAATATTTGTAGCGGATACTGTAATTAACATGGAAAAAATTGCAACGAGCGGAACAAGGGGTATTGACGACGGAAATTTGGGTGTATTAGAACAACTTGTAAATGATGCCTACAAAACACGCGATTTTGGCCAGGCACACGCCCCGGCAACGGCACATGGCAGCACATTTAATTTATTATTTGGCATTAAACCAAAGCGCACAAAATAAAAGGCTTGTTTGTGCCCTCGGTTAACTTGTAAAATACATTATAGCTTTAATTTGCACACGGCTGTTGTTTATTATTACAATTAATTACAATGAAAAAAATTGCATTTACAATTTTCATGTTTGGGCTATCACTTTGTGTTATGGCCCAAAGCCTGAAAATAGACAGCTTAAAAAATGCACTTAAGAACGACAAGACTGACACTGGTAAAATAATAACGCTGTATAATTTAAGTGCCGCATATATTGCATACAAACCCGACACTGCATTGCTAATAGGGCAGGAAGCTTTGGCTATGTCAAAAAAAATAAAGTTTTTGAGGGGTGAATCATGGTCTTATAACGATATGGCCCTGGCCTTTAATGCAATGGGCAATTATACAAAAGGGCTGCAATATTATATTGAGCAATTGAAGATTGAAGAAACAAAAGGTTACCCTGATAATATAGCGCAGGTAAATATGCAGATAGCCACTGTATACGAGCACCAGGAAGATTATGAGCAGGCTATGTTATATGCAAATGTTGCCGACTCTATCATAAATGCAAACTTAGCTGCCAGCCCGGAATGCAGGTTCCTTAAATTATATGCGTTGATGTATATCGGCGATATTTACGAAAAAAGCAATAAGCTTGATTCGGCATTATTTTTTACAAACAAAGCCGCTGTTTTAGCTGCATCAAGAAAAGACACAGCAATGATTGCAGACTTGTTTGACAACCTGGGGAATATCTATGCTAAATCTGGACAAACAGCACTTGCGTTTAAATATTTTCATGATGCATTGCCTTTGCTTGAGGCATCAAAAGATGAAGATGTTCTTTGTGAGGCTTCACTTGGGTTGGCTAATCTTTATGAGCGGAATAACCGCTTTGATTCAGCAGAATATTTTGGCAAACAATCGTTCGGGCTATCACAGAAGGATGGTTTCCAGGAACGGTTGCTTAATGCGAGCAGCTTTTTGTCAGATCATTATAAAAAAGCGAACAAACCAGACAGTGCGTTTAAATACCTTGAATTAATGGTTACTGCAAAAGACACCATAAACAGCAGGGTAAGGATAAGGCAATTACAAATTATTTCAACAAACGAGCAATTGAGGCAGCAGGAATTGATTGACCTTAAACAACAGGAGCGCAGGGAAAGGTCTCAAAAGCTTCAACTGCTTGCGATTGGCATCTTGATACCAACGTTTTTTGTTATAACTATTTTCTTAAGCAGGAAAAGGGTGCACTCCCGTGTAATAAAGTTCTCCGGTATCATATCCCTGCTGTTTTTATTTGAATACCTAACCTTACTGCTGCACCCTTTTGTAGCTGAAAAAACAAATGATACGCCTTTACTTGAAATATTAATATTGGTTGCTATCGCAGCCATACTTATTCCATCCCACCACAGGATCGAGCATTGGTTATTGGAGAGGCTTTCAAGCATGAACAGGTCAATTCACCAAAAATTGGCGCATGTGGAAAATGATGGAAAGGATGATACAGACACAAAAGCCGCTGCTGAAGATATTTCAACAGAAAATATAAACTGAACAAAAAGCTAAACAATGATAGCAATTATCAATGGCCGCCCGGAGGTGGTGGTGGGGTGCTGCCGCCCCTGCCAGTGGTATCTTTATCATTATGCCTGTCAGTGCCACCACAGCCGCCGCAGCCATAACTGGCTATCATAATAACAAGCATTGCAAAAGCAATTGCCTTGACAAAATAAACAGGTTTGTTTCTTGAAGGAGTCATGCCTATTTTTTACAGGATTAATAATTAAACCAAATATATCATTTCATTTTTACAATGCATAAATTAAATAACAGCCTGTTTCCTGTTTTCAGTGCAATTGCGGGCATTCATTCATGGTTAAATTTCTGTCATATCTCCTACCCAAATTTCTGCATCGGTAACGGCATACCCCGTACAAGTAAGTACTTTGCCTGCTGAAATATCCTTTTCGGTAAGTACTTCATTGTTACTCATAAGTATTTCGCCTTTTGTGCAGGTGGCCATGCACGTGCTGCAAATGCCCGCTTTGCAGCTGTACGGCAATGGTATGCCGCGTTGCAGTGCAGCATCTAAAATGGTTGTTGGGTAAGCTGCATTAATGCGGTATTCTTTTCGTTTATAGTGTACAACAATTTTTTTTGCACTTGTGCCGGCAATTAAAGGGGCTGGAGGCGGTGGAGTTATTACAAATTGTTCTTTGTGTATTTGGTGATCCTTAAAATGCAACAGCTTTAATGTAAACTGCGCCATAAGCATGAATAACTGTGGCCCGCAAATATAACACTGCAATTCACTTATATTATATTGCGAAACCTGCTGTTTAATCAGCGTTTCAACCAACATGTTATTAAGTCTTTGAGAGAAATATTCGTGCGATACCGGCTGACTAAAAAGCTGCTTTACTGTAAATCTGCTGCTGAATTTTTGCCGCAGTTGCTCAAGCTGTATGTTGTAAATAATATTTTCTTCATTCCGGCTTTGATTAATAAGCAGCACAGTTGCGTTATCGTGAAAATAAAGCAGGTGTTTTATTATTGAAAAAATGGGTGTAATGCCGCTTCCCGCAGCTATAAATATGTAGCGTGTGCTGATTGGTTCATCAATAATAAATTTCCCTGAGGGCTCAATTGCGGTGAGTAAATCGCCAGTTTTATAATGCTCAAAAAGACGGCGGGATATACTGCCATTTGGTTTTCGCTTAACTGTTATATACAGGTATTTGTCAACACCCGGTGCAGAGCCGAGTGAGTAAGAACGCCTTACTTCATGCCCCGCATCCTGGAAAATAAAAGTTAGAAACTGCCCCGGCAGGCAGGAAATAATAGTGCCGCCAACATGTTCAAGATAAAAGCTTTTTGTATCTGGTGTTTCGTGAATGATATCAACAATGCGAAAGGATAGTTCCATTGTACACGATAAATATTTTAGTGGCAAGCTTTACGCTGTACGCCTTAAGCTTAAAGCCATACATTTTATTTTATTGTATCCATTTGCTTAGTTGCGATTTAAAATCTAAACCGCGTTTTTGCTTACAGCTTACAGCGTAAGGCTTGCGGCTTGTTGCTAAAAAAGCGTTTGCACGCCATGCATAATTTTAAATTCATGTTGCAGCAGCCATTTTTTTCGCCATAAGCCGCCACCATAACCTATCAGTGATTTATCGCTGCCTATAACCCTGTGGCAAGGCACAATTATAGCCAGCTTATTTTTCCCATTTGTTGAGGCTACTGCTCTTATTGCCTTTACATCTCCTACCCTTTTGGCCTGCTCCAGGTAAGTAATGGTTTTGCCAAAGGGAATATTTATCAATTCACTCCATACCTTTTGCTGAAATACCGTACCATCCTGGTACACGGGAATATCGAAGGTTCTGCGCTTACCGTTAAAAAATTCAATAAGTTCTTCCGTGCATTGGTGCATTATTTCGCTTATACCCGGTTCGCCATGTGTAACCTGTTCCTGGTTGTCAACATAGCTAAGCTCGGCAATATAAGTATCAGTGCCGCCCATTTTAAGCATCCCCAACGGGCTTTGGTAATATGTGTAATATAGTGCGGACATGTATTTTTAAAGTCAGGAAGATGGAAAGTTCATGGCTCATGGTTGATAGTTCATGGCGAGAAGCCCACAAAATTTCATTTATTATACTTTAGCTCACAGAGCCAGACCCCACTATTCCTATACATCATTTTTTTCATTTTCAAATCTTCAAATTCTCACATTTTCAAATTGCAACATTCTCAAATTCAGCCATCCCGCAATTTATCCTATTTTTTGGCCATTTCCAACGGGTTTGCCCGGTTGCAGCAAAACCACCTGGTTATTTTCATCATAAATACCCAAAACCAGGCATTCACTAAAAAAATTGGCTATTTGTTTTACAGGAAAATTTACTACTGCTACCACCTGCCTGCCCACAAGGTCGTCTTTACTGTAATGGTGTGTAATTTGGGCCGATGAGCGCTTAAGCCCAAGAGGGCCAAAATCAATCGTTAGCTGGTACGAAGGCTTGCGCGCATTTGGGAAATCTTTTACCTCAACAATGGTGCCGCTGCGTATATCTATTTTTTCAAAATCCTGCCAGGTTATCATGCGGGTTAATTTTGCGCTACCAAATTAATATTAATCTGCAAACTTTAAATACTGTTTATATTTGCAACCCTATTAACAATAAAAACATCAGTATGAAAAGACACGCAACATCCGTTTGGAACGGTTCAGGTAAAGAAGGCAACGGGCACTTAACCACCCAAAGCACCACACTTAACAAAACACAGTATTCATTTAACTCACGCTTTGCTGAAGGTGTTGGCACCAACCCTGAAGAGCTTATAGCCGCTGCCCATGCCGGCTGTTTTAATATGAAACTAAGTTTTGTTTTAGGTGGTGCGGGTTTTACTCCTGAAACGCTTGAAACCACATCATACGTAACCCTTGAGGATGGCACTATTACTGAAAGCCACCTTGTATTAAAAGCAAAAGTACCCGGCATTGATAAAGCAAAATTTGACGAATGTGTTAAAGATGCGGAAACCAATTGCCCTGTTAGTAAGGTATTGAACGCGAAGATTACTGTAGATGCTGAACTGGCAGGATAGTATGAGTGTTATTATTAGAAGAGCTATAGTTGAGGATGCGAATGTTATAGCGCCGCTGTTTAATGCCTACAGAATGTTTTACCGCCAGCACTCAAATATTGGTGCGGCCCTTGATTTTATTACTCAAAGGCTTGCACAAAACCAAAGCGCAATATTCATAGCGGATGATGGCGGAAAGGCAGTGGGGTTTACGCAGCTTTACCCCATTTTTTCTTCTGTGGGGTTAACTAATGCATGGCTGTTAAACGACCTTTATGTTACCGAAGGAAACAGGGGTAAAGGTGTTGCAACAGCTTTGCTGGAGGCAGCTAAACAACTTGGCAGGAAAACAGGAAGCGGCTGGTTAATGCTGCAAACAGCAGTTAATAATCACATCGCTCAAAAAGTATACGGGCAAAATGGCTGGATAAAAGAGAAGGATTACGAAGTTTATACTTTTACCCTGTAAAATAAAACCCTCTGTTACGGGGGTTTTATTTTATACTGCACTAAACAAAAGCTTGCGTTACCTTAAAAAACGGCCGCATTGCAGTCAGCAGTTTGCTTTATCAAATCATTAGTTATTTTTATTTATTAAACTTTGCACTA
Source organism: Bacteroidota bacterium (assembly GCA_013285915.1). GTDB lineage: Bacteria > Bacteroidota > Bacteroidia > Chitinophagales > Chitinophagaceae > JABDFW01. The sequence goes on along the minus strand of JABDGS010000156.1, from coordinate 122 downwards.
TGGTACCAGCCATGCGCGAATGGTTTAACAGCCATTTTACACAGGAAAAATATAAGGCCTATCTTGATGAACTGAATGCACCTCATCCGGGGGCAATAGAGTTTAGGATTGCTGAAACACCA
>JABDGS010000155.1 GCA_013285915.1 Bacteroidota bacterium | reverse complement strand
AACAGGCAAGGGCTAAATTTGGGTGAAGGTGCCGGTTATGTTCTACTTGTGAGTGAAAAAGTTGCTGCTCTGTTACCAAAAACCCCTTACTGCGAATTAACGGGCTACTGCAATAGAAATGACGCGTATCATCAAACTGCTTCTTCGCCTGATGGTACAGGCTCGTATCTTGCCATGCAGGGTGCACTTGCTTTAAGCGGCCTTCAACCGGGGGATATAGATTATATAAACCTGCATGGTACGGGAACGCAGAACAACGATTTTGCTGAGGCAACAGCTATAAAGAGATTATTTGGCCCACGATACCCGGCGATGAGTTCAACCAAATCTTTTACGGGCCACACCCTTGGTGCAAGTGGCGGCATTGAGGCTGTGTTCTCTGTTTTATCGGTTAACAGGGACATCATTTATCCCAATCTTCGTTTGCAAACACCTATGCATGAATTTCCGTTCTCTGCAGAAACGACACTTTCTAACAACCGGGTTGTAAAAAACGTATTGAGTAACTCATTCGGGTTTGGTGGCAATTGTACCTCATTGATCTTTTCAAAAATTACAGCATGAATATCTTTATAAAGTCATCTTCATGCATATCACCGCAGCAAACCTTTGATGGTGCACCTTTTCTTACTGAACCAATAAGTTATAACAGTAATTTTTTTAAAAGCCATCGAGCCTTCTTATGGAAATATATTAGACCCAAAGCTGATAAGACGTATGAGCCGCATAATAAGAATGGGTGTTGCAACAGCGATAACATGTTTAAAACAAAGCGGCGTAACCAATCCAGATGCAATAGTTACCGGCACCCCGTATGGTTGCCTTGAAGACACAGGCATTTTTTTAGGAAGCCTTATTAAGCAGAACGATGAGATGCTTTCGCCGACGGCTTTTATACAGTCTACGCATAATACGGTAGGCGCTCAAATAGCGCTGATGCTTAAATGCAATGGGTATAACAACACGTTTGTTCACAGGGGTTTTTCATTTGAAAGCGCTTTGCTTGATAGCATAATGCTGTTGCGGGAGGGTGAAACAAAAAATGTTCTGGTTGGTGCTGTAGATGAAATAACTGAGGCGAGCTTTGCCATTTTAAACCGCTTTGGATTGTATAAACAACAACACCCGTCAAACCTGTCGTTATTTGATGCAAAGTCAAAAGGAACGATTGGTGGCGAAGGCGCGGCATTTTTCCTTTTATCGTTTGAACATTCAGAGAATGATCATGCGCAAATAGATGGGCTTAGTACTTTTTACAAACCCGCTTCAGGAAAAGATGTTGCAAATAAAATAATAGAATTTGTTGTTGCACATGGACTTAGTTTACCAGATATTGATGTTATAATAACCGGCAGGAATGGGGATGGGGAAAATGATAAGTTGTACGATTATTTGCAGGAGGATGTTTTTACCGGTAATACGGTGATCAATTACAAGCAATTGTGTGGTGAGTATCCTACAGCTGCATCTTTTGCCATGTGGCTTGCCTCAAGAATTTTACAGGCAGGCCAATTGCCGCAAGCAGTTAACTACAATATGGATAAACAAATAAAAAGGATGCTCATATATAATAATTATCTCGGCATTCATCATTCCCTTATTTTATTATCAGCTATTAAGTAACATTAATCAAGCCTTCATGCTGAAAGATGACTTTTATACTATAGTTGAAAAAAATAAAACAAATGCAGGATTTTCATTCCTTGTGCGGCTGAACGAAAAACATTCAATTTATAATGGGCACTTTCCCGGTCAGCCGGTTGTGCCGGGTGCATGTTTGTTACAAATGCTGATAGAATTTACAGAAGTGATGCTTGAAAGGAAAGTAAAGTTCTTGCAGGCCGACGAATTAAAATTTCTTGTGCCGATAAACCCAATTGAGGATAACATATTGCATGCGCAGGTTAGTTATATCACCGGTAGTGAGGGGAAAATAAATGTTACTGCTGCTTTTTCCCAGCAGTCAAAGTCACCATGTTTTAAATGCAAGACGGTATTTGGGAATATATAAATTTAATCAGCAGCTGATACAAATATAAAACTGTGCTGCAGGTTTTTGTGGCAATTATAAATAAGTATGTTTTTGTGTGCTGCTCTTGGGTCTCCCTTTTTTTAACATGTGCGCTGGCAAAGGTTCTCCTGCAATAAGCTTGCAGGCAAGCCATAGTGCAAATGATGAAGCTGTTGGGTATTCCCCGCACATGCGTTTAAAACGTGCTACAGGAATTCCATTCTTGATAAGTTTCTCCGCATTCTCGTAAAAATGCAGCGTACGGTTATCGCCATTTTCCCCGCTTAAAAGCAGGCTGATATCTAAGCCATTATGCTGTCCTAAAAAATCCAGCAAATATTGCTGAACTTCAATTGGATCTGAACTATGTAAAGTAACTATGCTTAATACCCTGGCTGCCGCATTTTCTTTTTCATTGCTAACCATCATCGCTACAGCGCCTTCACCTGCAATGGTTCCCGGGGTATTAGTATTGTACAAATCCTCAATCAATGCATCCTCTTTTTTATACCATCCGTCAAGGTACTCAAGCCTGTAATTGTATCCAGATATTTCATCAACACCACCCAGCAAAAAAGCAATGCTCCGGGTTTTCCAGCAAGCGCATTGCGGCATCAATAGCGGCCATTTCAAATGCAAGTCCCCGGTGTACGTGTGTAATATTATAGCCCCTGTTAACACTGGCGAGGCTTAGTTGTGAAGCTACAGCATTCGACGTGCTTTGTACAAAATGGGCGGGTGTTAACAACCCCTCGTTATATTCAACTACTTGTTTCAAAAAAATTATACTGTCTTCCATTCCTCCGTTACCTGTACCGATGATGATGCCGTTAAATACCGGCGCTTGTTTTATAACGGCCAGGGCCACACCCATCCCTATTCTGACCGATTTGCCCATTCTGCGCAAACTGTTTTTGGGAATATCGTCGTAGCCAGGTTCAATTACACTCAGTTTATTATTTACAGGCAAATGCAGCTCTGTAATGTTTGGGCTGTAAAATGTTTGTTGTGGCGATATGCAGCTTATTTGATGAATATAAAACATACGTGTCAGGCTTTAGAGAAGATCAATGAAGTGCAGTTACCGCCAAAGCCAAACGAATTTGACATGACATTTTTTATAGCGGCCTTTTTATAAACACCTGCAGGAGTAAGCCCGATACTTTCATCGATGTTTGTAAAATTAAGTGCCGGGTATATTTCCTGTTTGGCAATATTGAATATACTGTACACCGCCTCTATGGCGCCCGAGGCGCCCAATGCATGGCCTGTGTTGGATTTTGTAGAAGCAAATGCAGGGGGCTTACCAAAAACGCCCAACATTGCTTTGCCCTCCACTTCGTCGTTATTTTCCGTTGCAGTACCGTGAGCATTAATAAAATCAATATCGGCAGCCTGTAATTTTGCCGATGCCAACGCACCACTCATAGCTGCATAAGGACCTTCCCCATTATCCGATAACGAAGATGAATGAAATGCATCGCTCGCGTTGCCATAACCTTTCACTTCAGCATATACTTTTTTACCGATAACGTCTTCTTCCCGTTCCAGCACAAGAAACGCTGCGCCTTCTCCCAAATTCAGCCCCTGCCTGTTTGCATCAAAGGGTCGGCATATTTCAGGTGAAAGAATGTGCAGGGCATTAAAACCATTCACTGTAAACTTTGACAAACTTTCGGCCCCGCCGACAATTGCTTTATTGGCCAGCCCCAGTTTTATAAGCCTCGCTCCATAACCGATCGCATTAGCGGAGGATGAGCAAGCGGTATTAATGGTATTAACAAGGCCCTTGATATTATAGTGCCGCTGCACGTAGAGAAAAACAGAAGAACAGTCGTAAGAGGCAAGGAAAGGAGAATCTGTGGAAACAGCGTTTGCATCCCTGTACAACTCATCTGTTAAACACATGCCGCCTACTGTTGTCGCACCTATTAACGCAGTACTGGCAGATGTTAGTTGTTTACTTGTAAGGGCTGCATCGTTTATTGCTTCAGTAAAAGCGTGAATTGCGAGCGCTGTTGTACGCGTTACTGACTGGTCTGTAATACCGAGTTTTGATTTCAGATCTTCAGTAGTTATTTTTACTTCTCCCGCTGGAAAGGTTTCGGCATATTTTGAATGCAGGTACCCGGGCAATCCAATACCACAGGCACCATTTTTCAGGGAGATATGATTTTCAGCGGCAGACCAGCCTATTGCGCTGATGACCCCTATGCCTGTTATTAAAACCCGTGACAATAAATATTAATTTATTTTGTTCTGTTTTGCTCAATATAATCAACCATAGTGTTTACATCAACCAAAACTTTGCGGCCTTCTTTAGGATCTTTGATAAGAATGCCATATTCCCTGTTAAGTAGTACTATTAGTTCAAGCGAATCTATAGAGTCTAACCCCAAACCTTCGCCAAATAGTGGCTCATCATCTTTAATATCATCGGGCTTTAAAGAAGTTAAGTTTAAAAACTCGATTATCTGCTTTTTTAACGTTTGCTTTAATTCTGCTTTTTCCATTATAAATAGTTCAAATCAATTTTTGTCGTCTCAAACCCGCAAAGGCTATCAATTGTAATATTATAGTAATAGCCAATAAAGATAAAATATTTATTAGAATATCGGTCAATTTACCCCCCTCGAGGAAAAGGCCGTAAAAGGCCTGCAGGCACCAATGAAGCGGTGACAATGCCATAACAGCCCTGAATGAATCGGGCATTACAAAACTTGGGATCTTTATGCCGCCGAGTATAGACAATATTACTATTGATACTGCTCCAAAACCATTTGACTGCTCCTGCGTGCGTGCAAAAATGCCCACGCAAACAGCGTAGCTAACAGCGCACCAGCCGCAGGTTAATGTTACGAGCACCAGCCCGGCAACATCTTTTGGCAATGATAAAGCTGGTAAACCAATATGCGGGAAAAGCCAGATACCTAATGCAAATATTACCACAGCTTGCAGTAATGTAACCGCGAGGTATGTTAGCTGCTTGGATAATATAGCAATAAAAAAAATTGGTAGGCAATGTTTTTAACCTAACAAAGCTACCGCTTAATTTCTCCCGCACAATGCTGCTGCCCAACGACATTACCACGAAGAACATAGCAAATATCGTCCACGCTGGTACATTGTGTTGTGTTGCATTTAGTATTGTTGTATCACTATTTTTAGAAAGAGGTATTTCCGCGATTGTAAGCTTATTATTAAGCATATCATTTTGCAGGGAATCGGGCATTGGCTTTTCATTTATAGAAAAGTAGAGGTTTTTCAATACCTGCCTGCTTTCTATTATTTGCAGGCAACTGCTTAACGCACCCTGCACTGAAAGCTTAAACGATTGCTGCACCACCGGGCTATAGTATAAAGTAAGCGAGTTAAGATTATCGAGCTTTAGTTTAGAAGTATCACCTTCAAGCCCAAAGGAATTCAAAGCTTTGCCCGACACGTTTTTTGCCTTTACTGCTATTTGATGGGAGAAGGTTTTTGGTATGATGACACCCAGCACCGCGTTGTTTGAGCTGATATCTTCTTTAAATTTCTCCTCCGCTTCATCACTGGCCACGCTAACCAGTTTAAACATACCCACATTATCAACTGATCTTATAAACTGTGTGCTGAATATACCAGTGTCTTTATTACAAATAAGCAGTGAAACCCTTGTTTTGTTAAGCAGGTCGAAAGTGTTGTTTTGTATGCTTGTTACTATTATTACAAGCAGTATGGG
>JABDGS010000154.1 GCA_013285915.1 Bacteroidota bacterium | reverse complement strand
GAAAGCTTCAGGGAACAGCAAGGCCAATTTAGAAAACAACAGGAACTGTTCAGGCAGCAGCAGGAGCAGTTTAGGGAGCAGCAAAGGGAAATGATGCGTTTACAACGCGATACCCTGCGTAACCAGCAATGGAAGCAGCAGCAGGAGGTGTTCAGAAAACAACAGGAGCAGTTTAGGGAGCAGCAACAGGAATTCAGGCGCCAGGAGGAAAGGATGAGAAGGCGTATGAATGACTCTTCGAGAGGATATTCCTACGATAATTTTGAAGGCTTTGCCCCTGATGCGCCCGTGCCGCCAGTAGCTGCCATACCTGCAATAGCAGCTGCGCCGCCAGCGCTTTCAATAGATGCACCGCCCGCTGTAAGTGCAGTACCTGCAGTTGGAGCGGTACCTCCGGTTGATCCGTTGCCCGCTATTTCAGGAATGCCTTCAATGCATCCGGCGCCGGCTGTTGAAGCAATACCCGCCGTGGCCGCAGTGTCGGCCATTGCCCCATTACCACCTGCCGCAGTTGCACAACCAAATAAAACAGTGCTGGGTATTATGCGCGATCTGAGAAAGGAGAATATTGATGTGGATGATGAAAATTTGTCAATCGTTCTGAATAATAAAGAATTGATTGTTAACGGCATCACACTGGCTGAAGACCTGCATGCCAGATTAAAGGAAAAATATTTGAAAACCGAACGCGATCATGTTATTTACATGACCAACGCGCACACAACCAACAGCAACATTTCAATCAATACCAAATAGCTACAACTAACAAGTGCAAAAGGGGGGAACGAAAGTTCTCCCTTTTTTATTTCCTTTCAATCCGGGTTAGCAAATTGACGTGGTTAAACTAATTTTATATCCTGTTGTTATCGTATACACAACATTAATTACGCTATATGGATACTTCAAAATGGCAGGAAACAAACAATACACTCTACCGCAAGTTTGAGTTTAAAGATTTTTCGCAGGCATTTGCCTTTATGGCGCGGGTTGCGCTTGCCGCAGAAAAAATGGACCACCACCCATTATGGACCAATGTTTACAATAAGGTGGAAATATGGCTTAGCACCCACGATGCCGGGGATATTGTAACCGATAAAGATCGAGAACTGGCGAAGAAAATAGATAAGATTGCGGAGGTATAGAAGATATGAAATAATCAAAACACAATATTCAAATGCTTAATGAAAACCGGTAAAGCAAAGCCGACTTTTCTTTTGCATAAATAACAGGCAAACTGACCTGCCGGATTCAAGATATATCTGGCACTTGTAGAACCCCAAACATTGCAGGTTATTTAGCTTTTATTTTGTCATTCAACAGCAGTCTCAGGTCAAATTTAAATTCATCGCTCATATTGTCTTTGGGGACGATAAAAAAGGACTTGGCTGAAAAGTACAGGTGAAAAAAATTGGGGCTTTCGGCAAATTTTGTAAACTTCGCCCAGTCCCATTCAACATAGCCTCTTGAATTTTCAAGATATACGCGGCTGTCGCTAAAATCAATAATAAAATTATCCTTGAAGGTTTCATTTTTCCGGTAAATAGTGCCGGGCATCACATACCAAAATACAACAATGGTAACCAGCCATATGCAGGAGCCTAACAGGAAGGGTTCTGGCCGTATTTTGCCTATAAAAAACAATATAGCGGTAACAACATCAAAAACAATAATCAGCGACAACAAGATCCTCATTTCGGGTTGCCATAAAAAATGATAACGCAAAGCCTGGTAAACCTTTTTTTTGTCGTAGCTGAAATGTACCTGCATGTAATTGTAAATGAGCGATAAAAATATACAAATAGGCATTGCCAGCCAATTTTTCACCACGCGGCTGTGCAGGAAACCCTCAAAACCAGGTAACTGTCACTGCAAAAACTTAGCTTGTTTTCTCCAACACCAGCACAACCTTATTAAAATCGGCAGAGGCATTAATAACTTTTGTAAATACTCCAAACTGGGAAACAGGGTACAATACATTACGATAGGTTTCAGTTATTGTAATGGTTACTGTGTTGCCTGTTTGCACGTAGCTGCTTACAAAGCCCATTGTTACAACATCGTTTTCCTTATAGGTAACATTAATATTAATGTCGTCAAGGTTTTTAACCTTGTAGCCGTCCGGTATCTGCAGCGTTATTTTTCTATCCTCCTCATGCGGAAAAGGCATTTCAATAGGTAACTGCCGCGGTTTTTCCTGGTACATTTCCACCTGCTGCCCTATTATTTCACCTATTTTAAGTAATATCTTTTTGCCAGCATTTTCAAGCATTTCAGTGGTTTTTACATCCCCGCTTATTATTAGCGGCTTGTTATCATAGCAGTCGGTTAGCTTTGTGTTTTCAACCTTTATGTTTGATATATTCATGCTGTTGCCCACGTTCTTTATAATAGCTTTCGAAAACTCTTCCTGTTTATCTTTTGGGGCATACACATACACAGGCCTGTAATCAACGGCAGGATAGCCGGTTAATATTTGTTTGCTGGTTATTATAAGCGTATCAAGCGTTTCATCAAACTTTACAGTTGCTTCCATATTTTGCGTGTTGCCTTCAAAAGGCTCAGCAGGTATAGTGTCAAATGTGCCAATGGCGGTTTTAAAATTGCCTATCATGGTGCCTTTTAAAAACAACCCTTTGGTGGCAATAACATTCTCCGGCAGGTATGGGTATCGTGTTCCTGAATTAATGGGTGTTATAAATTTACCGGGCGATGGAAAATAGAATAGCACGGCGTCAGCGCGGTTCCAGTTTTCCAGGTCTTCATCTATGGAAATGCCCGTTCTTTCAACCGCAAAAACTATTTGATAATCTATACCAAGCTTATCAAAAATGGCGGTAAAAAAATTTATAATGTTTGCTTCATCAGAAGCTTTTGTTTTAATGATGTTCGACAGCGGGTCTTTCTTCCCGTTCTCTACTTTTTTGTCGATATTAATGTTTGTTTTTACATAATCCTCAACAACCTGTATTTTTCTAACCTCATCTGCACCGGCTGGTATGGGTATTTGTTTAATAAAATCATCAATTGATCTCAGGTCCCTGTCGCTCCAGGTAGTATAAACGGCAAACGCTCTTTTTGAAAAATCTTTCCATGTGTACTGGCGCACGGCTGCTGCAGTGCTAAGGTTATAGCTGAATTTATAATCAACCCTTTTTAAGTACTTGTCGCTGTACGAATATTTTTCTTCCTGCATTTCGGGCACATTTACATCGTAGCCGGCAATAACCCGGCTTTCGCCCATAACCGTGTCTTCGCTAACATTAAACCCGTTAAAGCCTTTTACGCTAAAGCGCAGCCGCTGTGGCGATGTAAGCGTAAATACCTCCTGCTGGTAAGGTATACGTCCACTTTGAAATACCTCGCTGCCAAACAGGTAAAAGTTTCTTTTTTCAGTGTAGGCATACTCTACCTCCGAGCCTTTTTCCACGCCATCCAATGCAAAAATTTTGTATTTGCTGCCGTCTTCTTCAACATCTTTTATTTTAGATGCATCAAGATCAATAACTTTTCCGTCGGGCATAATTGTTCTCGCCTTTACATCGGTTATTTCGGCGTTTTCGTACATGGGAATGTACACTTTGTTAAACATCTCAATACCCTTATCACCTTTTATATGTATAATACTGTGGCGGGATGAATAAACCATTACATCCTTGCCTTCATCTTTATACTCAACCTTCTTTTCGTCAAGAATGCCCACTGCTGCCGATGAATCGAACATAGGGTTTACTTTGTGTATCGCCGGCTTTTCATCCCAGCCCGTTGTGTTTGTATAATTGTATTGCTGCGAAAACCCGTTTACACTTAATGCAGCAAATAATGCTGCCATTATACCTGCGCCGCTTTGCTTTGTACGTAACATGCTTTTCATATTATTGTTTTTGCAGCACCAACTGCTCCTTGTATTGCGTTAATATTTGCTTTATAGCACTGTTCCAGCCGTTAAACTGCGCGGGCTGCATTAGCAGGCTTTTGTTGCGCAGCTCCTGGCAGGCAATAACCTTATTATCCTGTTGGGTGTATTGAATGGAAAAACCAAATACATCATTATCAATAGAAAAATTTTTGGGAAGATAAGATACCTTGTACTCCTTTGGCACATCCAGTATAGTATATTGCTTAATATCGTACCTAAACTCATTTTCAAGCCCCACTTTTCTTTTTGAGGTATCTATAATTGAGCCCGGTGTAAACATTTTATCCAGTGCAAGGTTTATATATAATTCATCAGCTATTTTTTTGCTGTAATCAGGTACATCAAAATTTGCCTGTATGTTAACCAGTTGCTTTTCCTGGTTCAGTGTTTTTACCTTGTAATCGCCCAGAATAAATTTATTGCTTGCCTTGCCCATCCGCGATTTTACATAATCCTTTGTATCTTTTTCATCCTTGTACAAAAGATTATCATTTACATCTGTACCAAAATAACCGTTATAATAAACGGTGCTGTTACCTGAAATACCTTTATCGGTTAATGAAATAAATGTACTGTCAATAATGCCGTTCTTATCACCCTCTACTTCAGGCACACGTATAAGCTTATACTCATTTTCTGAAATGCCCACAAGCGCCTGCTTGCCCTGTATAAAACCACTGGGGTAACCAAATATGCAGTTAGGGTCGGTGCCATCAAGAAATATCCATTTTTCATCAATATTTATTGCAGCGATCATGTGGTTGTCTGTTATAGGCAACGGCACATCGGTATAATCATAAGGTATGTCGCGCGTGCCGATCCACGTAAAATAGGCTTTAACGCCGCTTATCTGCAATAAGGCAGTAAGCAGGCTGGCCATATCTTTACAATCGCCAAAGCGCCTTGTGCAAACTGTTGCAGCGCGGCGTGGTATAAAACCTTCCAGGCCGTTTTCAAATGCAACATATTTTATGTTATGCTGCACCCATGCATAAATTCTTCTGGCTTTTTCTTCCGGTGATGAAATGCCATGCGTAAGGCTGTCTGCCAGCGATTTTAACTGCGCATCATTGGTATTGTCAAGATCTTTTACAAATGAGTAATACCATTTATACAGGTCGTTAACATCGCCTAAAAAGTTTACTTTTTTTCCATCGTCTTCGTATGATGCAATGCGGAAAATTGCATGGGGCTCATAATACCTGAAAGATGGTGCGCCGGCAAAGCTTTCGCTGCGCTTTACATTTGAAGCATCAAACATGTATTGGTGCTCGCGGCCTTTATTGTCTTCGGTTACCTGTATTATGCGTGTGCTGTCGTTTTTTATATTATACCTCACTTCCATATCCGATGGAAAGCTTACCGTATATTTTGAATGTACTACCGGTATGTAAGATGATGGATAATACGGGTTCAGCAAATGTGCGTCGCTTTCCATTTGCGTATAGCTTACAAATGCATGGGCGCCTTTTGTAAGGGATGGAAAATCAAACCACGATTCTTTTTCGTCATCATAAAAAACTTCGTTGCTTGATGCATCTTCTGTTTTTATTTCGCTAACCTTTATTTTTTTAAAGCCATTGCCATCGGGCACTTTGGTATATGCCTCAAGGTCTTTAATTTCATCGAACGAGCCGTGATACACAGCATACCTGCTTACGGTACCATTAGCTTTATCGTCAAGCGCAACTAACTCAATCGTAACTTTTTTCTCGCCCTGCGGCTTGCCATTTTTTATAAAAAGGCGTAATTCTTCAGTATGGTTTAATATAACTGCGTAATTATTAGGAAACTGAGCACTCAACTCATCCACCGTTTGTGCCTGCAATTTTGCCCATCCTGCATAAAGTACAAAAAACGCAAAAGCAATTTTCTTCACAGTATTCATTTTCATTCAATATTTAATTTATTGCACGGCCTCAAGCTGGCCATAATAATAAAACCTTGT
>JABDGS010000153.1 GCA_013285915.1 Bacteroidota bacterium | reverse complement strand
ATGACATTATACAGCATATAAGTAACGTTAGTAACGTAATGCATTTTTTAACTGATGGAAAGGGTTCAAAAGGTAATATAATATCGCTGCGTAAGGCTGAGGTTAATAAGATGCTGGGTAAGGTTGATGAGATGAACGACCAGGGCGTTACTATGAGCGAACCATTTATTGTTGGCGAAACAATAAAAATTATTGAAGGGCCGTTTAACGACTTTAACGGTGTTATTGAAGAAGTAAACGACGAGAAAAAGAAGCTGAAAGTAACCGTAAAAATATTCGGCAGGTCTACACCGGTAGAACTGAATTATATGCAGGTTGAGAAATTGGGATAAAAATCTCAAAATTTAAACCCCAAATTCCAATATTGTGGGAGGATAAAAAAGAAGAAAGGTATTTGAAAACCTGTTCGCGTAGGCGGGCAGGTTTTTTTTTGTGCAATTAATTTTAGTTATACGTATAACTTTTATAACTTTGACGTATAAATAAATCAGCATGGATGCCAAGGTTACATTAAGCTTTAATAAAAATACCATAGAGGCGGCAAAAAAATTTGCCGAGGCAAACGGTATGAGCTTATCAAGGCTTACAGAATACCTGTACAATATGGCAATGCTGAAACGGGATAATAACCTTGAAGATATGCCCATTTCCGATTGGGTATCGGTAGTTGCTGATGGCGGTGCAGAGTATAAAGCCGAAAGCCATATACCTGTGCGCAAAAAACTTAAAAAGGAATATTATAAATCAAAAGGTAAATGAGAATATTTGTTGATGCAAATATTCTTGTTTCAGTACTAAACAAAGAATATCCTCTTTATACCTATTCGGCGCGCGTGTTAAGCCTTGCCGACAGAAAGGGCTTTTACTTGTTTACCTCACCAGTTTGCCTTGCCATTGCCTTTTATTTTGCTGAAAAGAAAAGCGGTTCTGCGGTTGCTAAAAAGAAGATTGGCCTGCTGGCAGAAAAAATACAAACTGCTGTTCACTCAAAGGAAGATGTAGCATTAATAACCGCCAATAGCGCGATTGAAGATTTTGAGGATGGGCTTGAATACTATGCCGCCCTGCATGAAAAATGCCAGTACATTATTACAAATGATACCGGTGATTTTTATTTTTCTGAAATACCTGTGTGCAAGCCTGATAATTTTTTATTAAACCATCTTTGGCAAAACTAATCACTCTACCCAATCCTGTGTAAGGCCCTTGTTTTTTACATAGTTTCTCCATTTCTCCACAACATTGCCAATATCATTTGGCAGGGGAGATTCAAAAAAAACATCTTCATTTGTGCGTGGGTGTTTAAAGCCCAGGGTTTTTGCATGCAGTGCACAACGAGGGCAAACAGCAAAACAATTATCAACAAATTGCTTGTATTTGGTATAAATGGTGCCTTTCAAAATTTTATCGCCGCCATATTCCCAGTCGTTAAATAATGTGTGGCCAATATGTTTCATGTGCACACGTATCTGGTGGGTGCGCCCTGTTTCAAGCACGCACTCAACAAGTGTTACATAATTAAAGCGTTCTAAGACTTTATAGTGCGTAATTGCGTGCTTGCCTGTTTCGCCTTCAGGGTAGGCATCAAACATTTTACGGTAGCGCTGGTGGCGCGCAATGTGGGCTACAACAGTGCCTTCGTCAAGTTCCATATCACCCCAAACAAGGGCTACATATTTGCGCGAAACGGTATGGTTAAAAAATTGCTTTGCAAGGTGGGCTGCTGCCTCCCCGGTTTTTGCAACAACAAGCAGGCCGGTGGTGTTTTTGTCAATACGGTGCACCATGCCAAAACGCGGCAGGTTTTCTTCATCAATGCCGGGGTTTTGCTTACGTAAATGGTAAGCAATGCCATTAAGGAGTGTGCCAGTAAAATTGCCTACGCCGGGGTGCACCACCATATTGGCGGCCTTATTAAGCACCAAAACATCTGCATCCTCAAAAACAATATTAAGGGGTATTGGCTCTTCTTTTATCTCGGTATACTCAGGGTTAATAAGGCTGAGCAATAAAATTTCATCCCCTGGCTTTACTTTGTAATTGCTTTTAACTACCTTATTGTTTACGGTTAAAAAGCCATCTTCAATACCTTTTTGAATTTTATTGCGCGTAACTTTTTCAAGTCTAATTTGTATCCATTTGTCAATACGCATAGGCTCCTGGCCACGATCAACACTAAAGGCCCTTCGTTCGTACAACTCTTCTGTAGGTTCATCCTGCGTAAGTTCTATATCATCTTCAACCATAATTGCAAAAATACAAACAGTAGTTATAAGTTTGCAATTTGCTGCAGCATTGGCGATTTTGATTTATAATAAGGTAAACACCGCACAAAACATGCAATTACTATCGAACATACAGATAAAGCCACTTGTGCCACCGGTTACATACCGCGATAAGATACTGCTAACCGGTTCGTGCTTTACTGAGCATATTGGCAACCACCTGGCTGAAATGAAGTTTAATACGCTGCAAAACCCTAATGGTATTTTGTTTGACCCCATAAGTGTTTGTAAAAGCCTTGTGAGTTACATTGATAACACGCAGTTCAAAGAAGAAGACTTGTTTTATTTGGATGAAGCATGGCATAGCTGGCAACACCATAGCCGCTTTTCAAACCCGGATAAAGCGGCGTGTTTGTATAATATCAACCAATCGCAAAATGAAGCACACGCGTTTTTAAAAGAAGCTGATTGGGTTATTATAACGCTTGGATCATCGTTTGTGTACCGGCTGGCAGATAAAGCAGCATTGCATACAAAAACAAACGTGGCGGGTGATGGTGTAGCGAATTGCCATAAAGCACCGGCGCAAACATTTACAAAACACCTTTCAAGCATTGAAGAAACAGTTACGGCTCTGGATGGTACCCTGCACCGGCTTTGGCAATTTAACCCCGGGTTGAAAATTATTTTTACTATAAGCCCGGTGCGGCATTTACGGGACGGGGTGGTGGAAAATAACCGCAGCAAGGCAAGGCTAATAGAGGCTGTACACCACGTAGTGAACAAGTTTGACAGGTTGTACTATTTTGCTGCTTATGAACTGGTGATAGATGTATTGCGCGATTACCGGTTTTATGATATTGACCTTGCCCACCCCAACTATGCGGCAACGCAATTTGTATGAGTGCAGATACTGTTGAGTTAATGGAAGAAATAAGAAAAATTGTTATTGCAAAAAATCATAAGCCTTTCAATCCAACTTCAAACATGCATAAAAAATTTTTGCAGGCGCAATTAGAGAAAACTGTGGCGCTGCAACAGCAATACACCTATTTAGACTTTAGCAAAGAGATTGAGTATTTTGGAAGTTGACAGATGATGGTTGACTGAACTTAATGAATCCTGTCGCCTCTTACTTCAAGGTTATTCATTACATCTGCTTCATAAGTAAGCCATTCAGCCCATCGTTTGCGCACCTTTGCTTTATCAATATATGTTTCAGCAAGCTCAATAAATAAAGTATAGTGGCCTGCTTCGCTCTCCATAAAGCGCCGGTAAAAATTTTGCATGTAAGCATCATTCAAACCTTCACTTAATCTTTTAAAGCGTTCGCAACTACGCGCCTCAATTAATGCCATCGTTAATAACTGGTCTAAAAACCTGTCATCTTCGTGACCGCCTTTTAGTTGAAATGCAAAAAGTTTATTTACATATTCATCTTTACGTTGTTTGCCCAGCGTTAACTTTCTTTTACGCAGTTCCTGTAACACAAGGCGAAAATGCCCCCATTCCTCTGTAACAATTGGGGAGAGCTCATTAACTAATTTTTCCCTGGCCGGATATTTTTGTATCAGTGATATACATGATACTGCTGCCTTTTGCTCGCAATAGGCATGGTCTGTTAAAATGTCTTCAAGGCTTATGCCTGCAAGGTTAACCCAGCGCGGATCTGTTGGCAATTGCAGGCCAAGAATATTTTTTGCATCGGCAGATAGATCAGTATGCATGATGGTATAAAGAGGAATAGACCTGCAACTAAATTTATTAAACAACATAGTTTTTTATACCTGTTTTGTTAACAATTTGCAAATGTATTAGCACTGTTATATATGCATGAAACCCTTTATTTACGGGCTTTTAGCTGATAGCCGCCTATCATTCAATACGGCCTGTTAACCAAATGATACCTGTTACATTTGGCGTGTAACAAAAACGGTTGTATATTTGCAGGGCAATTGAGATAGTAATCCGTATTAAAGATTTGACTTCCGTTTGAAATAACCCCGCCTAACGCGCCGCAAGGCTTTATTGTTTGCCACAAAGAGTTTTATTAACAGACAAAAAAAGACGATTATGAACAGTAATGTTACCCATACCGTATTGGATATGGCAAATGATGAATTGAAGAATTTAGTAAGCCAGGTAAATGAAACAGTGGCAACAGATGTTGACTTTAACAAAACAACTTCGAAGAATATTTTTGCAGCCGCAAACCTATGGCATATACAAAGAATGAAAAAAGGCCCGCAGGTTAGGCGCGCTACTCTTTGGAACTAATTCTTACTTATAAAAAGTCCGTCGCGCAACGACGGATTTTTTTTGATATGTATTACAGGCATGTTTATCTTGTACAAAAAATATACATGGCACAAATTATACGCTGGGGAATTTTAGGCGCAGGCCGCATTGCCCGCAAATTTGCAAGTGACCTTAGGCTTGTTGAAGATGCACAATTAACAGCAGTAGGCGCGCGTACCCAGCAGGGGGCTGATACTTTTGCCGCTGAATTTAATATACCGCATAGCCACGGCAGCTACCAGGAGCTTATTGCCGACACTGAAGTTGATATTATATATATAGCTACCACGCATAATTTTCATTACGAAAACACATTACTGTGCCTTAACAATAACAAGGCTGTTTTGTGCGAAAAGCCTTTTGCAATGAACGCGAAGCAGGTAAAGGAAATGATAAACCTTGCCCGGGAGAAAAAATTGTTTTTAATGGAGGCTTTATGGACAAAATTTTTGCCACAGTATAATAAGGTGCGGCAAATGATAAATGACGGGATGATAGGCGATATAAGAAGTATAAGGGCCGATTTTGGGTTCAGGCCGCAAGAACCTGTTTCGCCACGCTTGTTTGACCCTGCTTTAGGCGGGGGGACCGTTCTTGATATTGGTATTTACCCCGTTTTTATAACGCTAAGCTTATTGGGCAGGCCGGATGAAATTGAGGCCACCATGTCGCCCGCACCAACAGGGGTTGACCTGCAATGCGCCATGCTGTTTAAATATAAAAATGGCGCTTTGGCGCAATTATTTTCCACCAACGATAGTAATACCGCAACCGAAGCCGACATAAGCGGTACCACCGGCCGCATAAGAATGAGGGGGCGTTTTCATGAACTTTCGGCTGTTATTGATTACACATCCGGGGAACGGGCTGATGAAACAGAAGCCATACCTTTTGATAAAGATGCTGCCGGCTTTGGTTACCAATACCAGGCAAGGCATGCCGGCGAATGCCTGCGGAGCGGACTTACCGAAAGCCCGGTAATGAGCCACCAACACTCAATTGACCTTATTGAAACGCTTGATGCGATACGGGCCAAGGCCGGGATACACTATCCGGCTGATAATGAATAGCGATTATTTTACCGGTTTAAAATAACAGTTAGCTAATATGGAAAGCCATATTTGGCAGGATTATTGGGCAATTTTTTAAGCCGTTGGCTAACCTAAAAAGATAACACTATGAGCATACAAAAACTTTTAATTGCCGTAGCATCAGGCCTTGTGGCAGGTGCTGTTGTTGGCCTGCTGGCCGCGCCCCGTGCTGGCAGCGAGACCCGCCAAAGAATATCTGGCGCAACTGCAAAATTTAGATCAAGGCTTTCGCGCATGCTTGGGAAGGCATCAAACGAGCTGGATGAACTTAAA
>JABDGS010000152.1 GCA_013285915.1 Bacteroidota bacterium | reverse complement strand
GGTTATTTTCGCACCTTAAAAAACTAACACATTTGAACCCGTTTAGCAATAAGCGGTAATATTTTTAGTGTGTTATTTTTACACATTTAGTAAATTTCCCTAATTTTAGGTTTCAGATATTGCCATGCATTTTGGTAAATTGCCAAAAAACTAACTGATTAATTTGCGCTGATGCGCCGTAAAAACTTGTAGCTTCTTACCCGCGGGTACCCATAACTGTTGACTGCGTGATATTTGGGTTTGATGAAAACGAGCTAAAAATATTGTTGATACGAAGCGACCTTGAAATATTTAAAGGCCAATGGTCGTTGTTGGGCGATTTTGCTGCTGATAACGAGGAACTGGACGGTGCAGCATACCGCGTATTATGCGAAAGAACGGGAATGACAGATGTGTACCTGGAACAGGTGCGTACTTTTAGCAAACCGGGAAGGCATCCGGGCGGAAGGGTATTAACAGTTGCATATTGCAGCCTGCTTAATATTGAACAGCACAAGCTGGGGAAGATGGATAACGAACTGCACTGGCACACCGTTAAAGGCATTAGGGAGATGGCATTTGACCATAAAGAAATTATGGAATTTAGCTATACGTGGCTTCAGAAACGTATTATGGAGCACCCGCTTGGCTTTAACCTGTTACCCGAAAAATTCTCATTACGTGAACTGCAAAACCTTTACGAAGCCATACTTGATATAAAACTTGACCGGAGAAACTTTAGAAAGAAGTTTTTCTCAATGGATTTTTTAATTGATACAGGCGAATACGAAGACGATGTGCCTCATCGCCCCGGCAGGCTCTACCAATTTAATTTTGAAAAGTACGAATTAAATAAGCGGCGGTGGACCGGTATTGATTTTTAGCTGATGTTGAATATGACAAATTATTTAAACAGCTTGAGAAAATTGAGAAGCTTCATCCTTCACTTATAACACCCGGTTCCCCAACACAAAGGGTTGGCAGCAGCCTTAACGCCTCTTTTCCCACTGTGCAGCATTTGGTGCCTATGCTAAGCCTTGATAACAGCTACAATGCTGAAGACCTGCTTGATTTTGACAGGAAGGCACGGGAGCTTACAGGTATAAATGATATTGAATATTGCATTGAGCCCAAGTTTGACGGCGCCAGCATTTCGCTGATATACGAGCACGACCAATTTACACGCGGCGCCACGCGCGGCGATGGCGTAGAGGGTGAGGATGTTACTACAAACATAAAACGTATAAGGTCGATTCCCCTGTCTGCACCTTTTTCAAAATATGGGGTGGACCTTATTGAAATACGCGGCGAAGTGCTTATGACAAAGGCCGCATTTAAAAAGTATAACGATGGCCTGGCTGAGCAAGGCTTGCCGCCATTGGCTAACCCGCGCAATGCGGCAAGTGGCAGCCTGCGCATTAAAGACCCTGCTGTTGTTGGTAAAAGAAACTTAGAAGCTTTTTTGTATAATGTAAGCTATTATACAACTGTTGCAGGGCACCATACAACCAGTAACCTTCTGGCCTCACACAGCGGCACATTGCAAATGCTTTGGGAGTGTGGGTTTCGCTCGCCACAAAAAGAAAAGCAGGTAGTAAAAGGCATAGATGAGGTAATAAAGCATGTGCACGATTTTGAGGCGATGCGTGATACTTTACCTTATGAAATTGACGGGATGGTTATTAAAGTGAATGATGTTGATCTGCAGGATAAAATGGGTATGACCACCCACCACCCGCGCTGGGCTATTGCTTTTAAATTTAAAGCACGGCAGGCGACAACAAAATTACGGGCAGTCGAGTTCCAGGTGGGCAGAACGGGTGCTGTAACGCCGGTTGCCAAGCTTGAGCCTGTTGCACTTGCCGGTGTTACCGTTGGCAGTATAAGTATACATAACGAAGATTATATTAAAGAGAAAGATCTGATGATTGGCGACACTGTGCTTATTGAAAGGGCCGGCGATGTGATACCACAAATTGTAAAATCGCTGCCGGAGGTGAGAACAGGCGAGGAAAAGCATATTCTATACCCAAAAAAATGTCCTGTTTGCCATAGTGAGTTGTTCAGGCCGGAGGAAGAAGCCGTTTGGCGCTGTATAAATATTGAATGCCCTGCCCAGGTAGTGGAACGGATGATACATTTTGTTAGCAAAGATGCCATGGACATAAAAAGCTTTGGCGAAGCCAACGTGCGCAAATTTTACGAGCTGGATTTATTAAAAGATGTGCCCGGCATTTACACGCTTGATTACGAGGCGATAGGCAAAATGGAGGGTTTTGGAAAAAGATCAATTGATAATTTAACTGCTGCTATTGAAGCAAGCAAGCAACAGCCTTTGCACCGTGTTATATACGCATTGGGTATAAGATACGTAGGCGAAACAACCGCCAAAACAATTGCAAATGCTATACATGACGTGTTTGAATTGGAGAAGATGAATGAAGAGCAACTGCAGCAGATGGAAGATATTGGTGTTAAAGTGGCGCAAAGCATTTATACTTTCTTTCAAAACAAAGAGAATATAAAAATGCTGGAGCGGCTGAAGGAACTGGGCCTGCAAATGCAGAACATTAAAAGGGCTGCATCAACCGCAAAAAATACGTTGCACGAGCAAACATTTCTCTTCACCGGCACGCTAAATAAATTAAAGCGTACAGAAGCAGAGGAAATGGTAGAAAAGCACGGTGGCAAAATTGCCAGTGGTGTAAGCAGCAAACTAAATTACCTTGTGGCAGGAGAAGATGCAGGCAGCAAGCTTGAGAAGGCAAAAAAAATAAATACGGTTAAAATTATAACGGAAGATGAGTTTTTAAAACTGATAGATGAAAACTAAACCGTTACAAGTAAATCGCACCTGTGCACTCTAACAATTATAAAGGCAACCATGACAGCAAGCCAATTTACTAACGAGTTTCAGCAGGTAAGCGGTCAATTAAAATCGTTCTTGCTACGTATTACTGCAAGTGTTGCAGATGCCGAAGATATACTGCAGGATACTTATATAAAGGCTACTGAAAAATTAGACACCTTCAAAGGCCTCTCCTCTTTAAAAACATGGCTGTTTACAATTGCATCAAACCTTGCGAAGGATAACTTGCGCGCTAAGAAACGCTGGGTTGAAAATGTAACCGACATTGCAAAAGAAGCCGCACTTTCAAATCCACAATTTTTACAGCAAAGCATGCATATACGCACAACTTCGCCGCAAGGCCAGTTTGAAATAAAAGAACATATAGCTTTTTGCTTTACCTGTATAGCTAAATCGTTACCGCTGGAACAGCAGATAAGCATATTACTGAAAGAAGTGTATGAATTTAAATTAAGTGAGATTTCAGAAATATTAGCTACTACTGAAGCCATGGTTAAATATTATTTGCACACAGGACGCAGCAAGATGATTGACATTTATGAAGGCAGGTGCGCACTAATAAACAAGCAGGGCATTTGCCACCAATGCTCGGAAATAAACGGAATGTTCAACCCGAAACAAAAATTCCAGGAAGAGGCTGTAAAAATTGATATGGCAAGGGAAGCGGGCAACGCTGGTAAGGAACGTCTTTTCGACCTGCGCTTACAAATAATTAAAGGTATTGATCCCTTTAAGAGTAATGCAGCAGAGTTACAACTGCATCATTTAGAGCATAATAGAAGGGTGATGGAAAAATATTTAGAAAAAGTTACCGTTTAGCCTATCCTTTTACTTGCCACAAACGTCAAAAAGTTGAAATACGCAAAAAACTCAACTTTACGTTATGGCAACAACCACTTTAACTGCACAAAATGGCAAAGCGGCAACTGTAAGAAAAACATTCAGCAGGCAAACATCGGTAAGCACAGAAATTAATGCCGACAGTTCAATTATTTGGGCGCTGTTAACCGACGCCGCCGGATACCCGCGCTGGAATAATACAGTTATTGCAATAGACGGCAATATATCAGCCGGGGAAAACATCAAACTAAAATCTACACTCGACCCTAAAAGAACATTTAAATTAAGAGTAAAAAAGTTTGATCCTGAACATAAGCTTGTTTGGGGCGATGCAATGGGCAACAGGGTATATACGCTTATGGAAAATGGAAATGGACCTGTTTTGTTTAGCATGACCGAAAAAATTGGCGGTCCGCTTTTTCCGCTGTTTGCCAAAATGATTCCCTCATTCGACAACTCATTTGAGCAATTTGCCGCGGGGTTAAAAAAAGAGGCTGAAAATATTATGAACACTAAATAAACAACTATGACAATTGTAAGAGTTATCTACACTGCAAAACCTGAGTATGCAGAGCAAAACAAGGCCAATATAAGGGCTGTAATGAGTGATCTGCGGCAGCTTAATAATCCAGGCATAAGCTATAACGCGTGCCTTAGCCCCGATGGTAAAACATTTACCCACACCGCTTTTTTTAGCAGCGATGAAGAACGCAAGGTATTAAACCAACTACCTTCGTTCATCCATTTTCAGCAGCAACTAAAGGCCAGCGGCCCTGAGGTACCGCCTAAGCAGGACATGCCAACGCTGGTAGGATCATCAAAAGACATTTTTTAAACTGCACATTTCACCCACGATAAACTTATAAAATGAAATATAAAATTGGCACGAAAGAAAAACCGATGGCATTAAAAACACCGCCCCAAACATCAGAATACACGATGCATGCAGATATAAAAGATGGCAAAGAAGTATTGGTTTGCACAGTTGGCAAAACTGTTTTATTATACGATTACCGTTGCCTTGATGACCTGCATGCCATGCTAAAAAAACATGGCGATTGGCTGGAGCTTGGCAGCGCGGACGAACAGAAACCCGCCAAAGATGGTACTGTTGAAGCCTGGGGGCGCAGCGAAAGCAACCCAGTTGGCGGATGGTATGGCTTAAAGAAGGGCTTGCGTGGCAGGTTTGGCATGTACATTCCACCATTAATGGAAGCGCTGGGCCTTGCTGAAGTTACACATGAAGCAAAAGGCAATAAAATGCGGGCAAGGTAAAAAATGGATTACTGATTTCGGGATTGTAAGATTTTTCGTCGCCGTGGCGGGGATAGGAAATTAATTGTGCTTTTTTCGATGGGCGTTGCCCGCCCGGCTGCGCCGTTCGGACGGGCCCATCGCTGATTGATATAGCCCTTTCAGGGCAACATAAATTCTTAACTAAATGACATTGGCCTTAAGGCTGGGGTTAATTTTTTTACAACACCGCTACTGCAATTTCTTTCGTTGTAAATTGCCGCAATGATAAAAGGAATTATTTTTGATCTTGATGGAACCATTGCAGATACATTGCCACTTTGCATCAACGCATTCCGTATGGCTATTGAGCCATTGATTGAGAAAGAGTTAACCGATGAGGAGATCATAGCAACCTTCGGCCCTTCAGAAGAAGGCACTATTATGGCTTTGGCACCCGAACATTACGATAGAGGGCTTGAGGCATATTTACAGTTTTATGAAATACTCCATATCCACTGCCCGGTGCCTTTTGCCGGCATTACAGAATTATTTGATTATTTGCAGCACCACAATGTACGCCTTGCGATGGTAACGGGAAAAGGAGAAAAAAGCACCGCTATATCGCTTGATCAATTTAACATGCAGCATTACTTTAGTATTATTGAAACTGGCTCGCCAAAGGGGCCGGTAAAAGCAGAATGCATTAACCGGGTATTACAGCAATGGAACGATCTTGATAAAAATGAAGTGCTTTATGTTGGTGATACGCCCAGCGATATTATCGCCAGCAGAAAAGCGGGCATTCGTATAGTTAGCGCAGCATGGGCGGCAACCGCTGATACAGAAAAATTGCTGTCACTTCAGCCGGATGCATTATTTTACAGCATTGATGAACTTTCAGCATGGCTGAAACAACAGATTCATCATCATTCATAAATGCATACTATGCTTAACCGTAAATTGCTTTTTGCTGCTTTACCCTTACTATCGTTCGCATCGTGCGAATTAAACCATCATAACGACAGCGATGCGGGCCTTTCAGCCTTTACTGCAGATGACATAAAAGGATATATAAAAGTGCTTGCATCGGATTCGTTTATGG
>JABDGS010000151.1 GCA_013285915.1 Bacteroidota bacterium | reverse complement strand
TAAAACATTTGGCGCTAAAGTAAAGTTTGACTATCAAAGCGCTAACGATGAAAATCACGCCACTGCTTTTATCCACATGAAAAAGGATAGTATTATCTGGGTGTCTCTTACCGGTTTGGCCGGTATTGAAGGCTTGAGAATGGTAATAACGCCGGACAGTGTTAAGATTATTAATTTTCTTGACCATACCTATCAATTTCAATCTGTTGGCTACCTGCAGGAACTGGTTGATGTGCCGCTTAGCTTTAATGATCTGCAGAACATAATTATAGGCAACCCTGTTTTTGTAGATAGTAATGTGGTATCGTATAAATCCGCGGCAAATGGCCTCCAGGTGTTAATGGTTGGCTCATTATTTAAAAACCTTGTAACGCTTGATAAAACAAACCTTAAAGTTGTGCACAGCAAGCTGGATGACGTTGACCCGATGCGTAGCCGGACATGTGATATTACTTACAGCGACTACCGTGCCCTGGGTAATATTAATTTTTCAACCAACCGTGAAATAACGGTGGCTGAAAAATCCAAGCTCGACATCACCCTCGATTTTAAGCAGTATACTTTTAACCAGCCCGAAAGTTTTTCTTTCAACATACCAAGGAAATACAAGAAAAAGCAATAACTGTAACGGTAAAGCGTTAATTTACAACAACCTTTAAATTGTTCCGGGCATGATAAAAAAAATTCTTCTCATTTTTCTTGCTTTTGGTATACTGATGGCCGGCCATGCCCAGGATACTAAGGAAGACATACAAAAACGCCAGCAGGAACTGCAGAAAGAACTGGATGACCTGAATAATACCCTTGCACAAATTAAAAAGAACAAGAAACAGTCCATTAGCCAGTTGGCAGTAGTACAGCGCAAAATAAGGCTGAGGGAAGAAATGGTAACCAACCTTAATAAGGATTTAATAAGGCTTGATAATGATATAACTTCTTCTACAGTTGAAATTAACCAGCTTAAAAGCCAGTTAGATACTTTAAAGCACAATTATGCTAAGAGTATAGTGTTTGCTTACAAAAACCGAAGCAATTACGATTATCTTAATTTTCTTTTTTCGGCGGCAAGTTTTAACGATGCTATAAAACGCGTAGCATATTTAAAAAACTACAGGCACAACAGGGAAATACAGGCTGACAATATTGTAAAAACTGAGCAACTGATGGAACAAAAAATTGTTCAGCTAACATCCACCAAAACAGACAAAAATAAAGTACTTGGTGAGCAGAGCAAACAGTTAACGGTACTTGAAGATGACAAAAAGCAAAAAGACCAGGTATTGGCCCAGCTTAAAACGCAGGAAGCTGATGTATCTGACCAAATAAAAAATAACGAAAAGAACCGTGTTAAATTAAGAAATGCCCTGCAGCAGGTAATACGCAGGGAGCAGCAACGGTTGCAGGAAGAAGCAAAACGTAAAGAGCAGGAGCGGCAGAAAGAGGAAGCCGCCAACAAATTGGCCGCAAATAAACCCGCTGACAATAGTAAACCCTCATCCGCACAAAATAAAGCGTTAAGCCCCAAACAAAACAGCGGTCAGGGTAGTTCGGGCAATGCATCAAACAGGTCATACAGCCCATTTGAATCAACCCAGGAAGGGCTTACGCAATCTATAAATTTTGAAAGCGGCCGCGGTAACCTGCCCTGGCCGGTAAGTTCAGGTATTGTTTCAATACATTTTGGCCCCTATCAAATAAACAATATAAGGGGTAATAATGACGGAATTACCATTGCGTTGCCGGTTGGCGCCTCTGTAAAGGCGATTGCCGACGGAGAGGTGTCTGCTATTTTTGATTTAGGCGGCCAGAACGCGGTTATTGTACGGCACGGAAAGTATTTTACTACCTACAGCAACCTGGCATCGGTTAGCGTAAATAAAGGCGACCAGGTAAAAGCAGGTAAAGTATTGGGCACAGCGGCCGCTGATGATAGCGGTGAAGGGCAACTGCAGTTCCAGGTAAATAACGAAAAAGGGGCGCCGCTTGACCCCGAAAGATGGCTAAAGCACAGGTAGTAATTAAGGGCGAAAGTTGAAAAACTCTGTAAAAGACAGAATTTGGTCTTGCTATGGCTAAATTGCTACCAGTATTTGATTGTAAAATTGCCATATACCTACCACAATAGTGGGACGATACAATGCTCCCTCAAAACCGAACAACATAATGTTCGGTTCTGTTACAATCCTTCCGGTATCGAAAACTGCAATTTGTTGCTTTTCAGCATTTTGGAGATTTGGAATATTGATTGTTAAATTTGAGCAGTTTGCGTTCCTACACATTCCATATAAACCTCTATGATGTTGCCTTCTTCGGAGCGATATTTATAGGGCTGAATTTTGCTTTGCTCTTATGGTTCACCAAAACAGTCAACCGCAGTGCAAACCGGTTTCTTGCCCTGGCATTGGCGACGATGATATTATGGATGTTACGGATACTGGCCATAGACATAGGGCTGAAAACCTATCTGCCCCATTGGGATTGGCTACCGCTTCAATTTCTGCTGGCGCTGGGGCCGCTCATCTATTTTTATGTACTTAAAATAACGCGGCCAAAGTATAAATTTGGTTGGAAGAGCCTGCTGCATTTCAGCCCGCTGTTGCTGGAACAAGCCGCTTTGGCATTGGAAATAAACGAAAGTAATAGAACGGGCGCCGCTACTTTTGCCACGCATGCTTTTCGGCAATTAAACCCGGTATTACAACTGCTGGTATTTATTTCCATTATAATCTACCTGCGCCTTTGTGATAAACTGATACAAAACTTTTATCGCCGCCTGCAACCTGTTTTGATGGACAGGCCGCTTATTGAATTCAGGTGGCTGCGCCGCCTGCTGGCAGCCACCGCCCTGTTATGGTTTTTGTGGCTGGTTTGTGCGGCCATTAATTATTTTGGTTATCATAATCAATCAGGGATACACGTTTATTATCCCTTTTATATTTTTTTCGTGGTAATTATTATATGGACAGCGGCGGCGGCTTTCTTAAAACCGCAAGCCGCGGTGATGGTAGCGCCTGTTAAGCAGCCGGTTCCTGCCGAATTAAGGGCAAAAGCCACCTGGTTTAAGAAGGCCATGGAAACCAACCTGTATTACCAGGAGCCGGAGTTAAGTTTAAGCTCCCTTGCAGAAAAACTCAAAATGCCACCGCACGAGTTATCAAAGATCATCAATACAGTATTCAAAAAAAGCTTTAATGATTTTATCAATGAATACCGCGTTTTAGAAGCCGCCCGCAAAATGCAGGATCCTGCTTATGAGCACATTACCCTGCTGGGTATAGCGTTTGAAGCGGGGTTCAATTCCAAATCCACTTTTAACCGTGCATTCCGGCAAATGGTGGGCAAAAGCGCGGCAGAATACAAAAATGAGCTGAAAAAAGACCGCCCATCTTATAATTTGACGCGTCATACCCAATTTGCAGCGATAGTTTCGTACCATCAAACCACCCCGAAGTGGTATGATAAGAAATTAAATCGCAATTACATGTTTAGAAATTATTTTAAAATCGCCTTCCGGAACTTTTGGAAACATAAGGTGTTTACGCTGATCAATGTTATAGGCCTGTCTATAGGCATAAGCGCAGCACTGGTTATCTACCTGCTGGTACACTACGATTTCACTTTTGACAAATACCATAAAGATGGCGACCGCATTTATCGTGTGGTAACTAACTTTACCACCTCGGGCACGCCCTGGTATGCTTCGGGTGTATGCGGGCCATTGCCATGGGCCGCCAAAAACCAGGTAACGGACCTGCAGGAAATAGCCCCGGTCTGGAGTCTGCCTCAACCTAACGTAACCGTGCCCAACGGCAGCACATCATCGTCCCGCTTTAAGGCCCAGGAGAATGTGGTTATAGCCGACAGCGATTATTTCAAACTTTTTGATTACCAATGGCTCGCTGGTTCCGCGCGGTCAGCGCTGGCAGCGCCGAACCAGGTTGTTCTCACTTCCAGCCAGGCTGAAAAGTATTTTCCGGGCTTAAGCTATCAGCAAATGCTCGGGCGCACTATAGTCTATGATACTTTAGAAACCACGGTTAGCGGTATTGTGCAAAGCATTAAGCAAAATACCGATTTCACATTTCACGATTTTATTTCATTCCCTACGGCTTTTTCAAATCTCTCGTTAAAAAAGCAGCTGCGTTTACACAATTGGGGAGGTATAAGTACTGCCTACCAACTTTTTGTAAAATTAGCACCACAGATCAAAACGGCGCATATTGAACAGCAGTTGAACGATATTGAGAAAAAGAATCTTCGGCAAAGGCCAGGCATAACGGAAGTGTTCGCATTACAACCGCTGGCCGATATTCATTTCAATACCGACTATGGAACGTTTGTTAATGGCCGCGTGGCGGATAAAACGACTTTACTTGAGCTGTCCGCCATCGCATTATTCCTGCTATTGCTGGGCTGCATCAATTTTATCAATCTCACTACAGCTCAATCGACGCAAAGAGCTAAAGAGATCGGCATACGCAAAACCCTGGGCAGCGGCCGCAAACAGCTGATATTCCAGTTTCTGAGCGAGACCTTCCTCATTACACTTGTTTCGATAACTATTTCGGTTGCTATTACACCTATCGTACTCAAACTGTTTTCAACTTTTATCCCGCAAGGCATTCATGCAAGCCAGATATTACAGCCAGACATTGCTCTATTCCTCACGTTACTATTGATCGTTGTCAGTCTGGCTTCGGGATTTTATCCGGCGATGGTGCTTTCAGGGTATAAACCGGTTTCTGCAATCAAAAATCAGGCAAATGGGGGTAGCGGCAAAAGCCGAAAGGTTGTGCTCCGGAAATCGCTTACAGTAACCCAGTTTGCCATCGCCCAGTTTTTTATTATGGCTACCCTCCTGGTAAGCAAGCAGATATATTATGCCATTCACAAGGACAGTGGTTTCAAAAAAGATGCTATTCTTATCGTTAATTCGCCGTTGCTAAACCGGAAGTCCAATCTTAACCGGGTATTCCTCAACAAGCTCAACACTATTCCCGGAGTGGAACTGGTGAGCATGGGATATGACCCACCGACGTCCGACTATTCAAATAATGCCGATGGAAACTATAAGGACGGGAAAAAAGAGATAAAGATACAGACGATATATACTAAATATGGCGATGAGAATTATATCAAAGTCTATCACATCAAGTTGTTAGCTGGACGTAACCTGGTGCCGGGCGATACTTCAAAGGCATTCCTGATCAATAATACCCTGGCCAAACAGATTGGCTTTAACGATCCGCAAGATGCTGTAGGCAAGGTGATCAGCAACTTTAATGGGAACGGCGATATGCAGATCGCAGGCGTTGTATCCGATTTCAACCAGGAGTCAATACATACGGCCATTATGCCATTGGCTATCCTTACCGCCACCGACCATGACTATAATGGAACCGCTTATAACGGAACTTTTCACATTGCCCTGAAACATCAAACGGCAAACGGCGATGAATGGAAAGCCTCGATTACATCCATGGAAAAGGCTTGGAAACAGGTTTACCCGAACGATGACTTTGAATACCAGTTTTTTGATGAAAGTATTGCCAGGCTGTACGTCGACGAGCAAAAGGTCTCGGCTTTGCTGAGCTGGGCGACGGGATTATCGATACTGATCAGTTGCCTGGGATTACTTGGTTTAGCTATTTATACTACCAATCAGCGCACCAAGGAGATAGGTGTGCGCAAGGTCCTGGGCGCTACCGCGAGCCAGATCGTTATATTACTCTCGACCGAAATGGCCTGGCTCATCATACTGGCTTTTGTGATCATAAGCCCGGTGGCCTGGTGGGCCATGAATAAATGGATGCAGGGCTTTGCGGACCGTACAGCCATAAGCTGGTGGATATTTGCACTTAGCGGAGGAGGTATGTTGCTGACAGCACTATTTACCGCAGGTTTTCAGACAGTCAAAGCAGCACTGGCTAACCCGGTGAAAAGTTTGAGAAACGAATGAGGGGGAAGAAGGGTTAATAGTCGAGAGTTCCTGGTTTATGGTTGTGCAACTCCTATTTAGTAATTTGGGCGAGCAATTGAGCCCGTTAATTTATTTGAACGCCTATACATTCCATATTAACCTGTACGACCTGGCTTTTCTTGGCGCCATATTTATTGGGCTAACTTTTGCCCTGCTTTTGTGGTTTACCAAAACTCTTAACCGCTATGCAAACCGGTTTCTAACCCTGGCGTT